>CAUVOF010000099.1:0-7250 GCA_963553325.1 uncultured Cardiobacterium sp. | reverse complement strand
CTAATTGCTGCTATCTGCAATTTTGAAATGGCTTAGTTTGGAAAGAGGTCTATTACGCATATATAAATTGATGTTAATTCACTCGATTTTCATCATTTGTCAACGGTGTTTGGTGAGATATTTTGTTTTTTTATGTGGTTTTATGCTAAATATCCGGTATAACCTTTATTTCAGGCAAAAAGAAAGCGCCTGAGCGGCGCTGATTGTTTAATTTGGAGCGGGTGAAGGCATCCGCATCGGCCGCAGCGAGCTGCCCTACCTGCCACCGGGCAGCGACCCGAAAATCTCTTTTCGTCAGCGCCACGCCATCCACGAAGAAAGCGAGGCGTGGGCGGTGGTCATCATCACCGTTGCCAGTCATGCGGTCAGCCGCGAAAGCCACGCTCTCTACCTCGATGACCTGGCACTGACCGACGAAATTGCCCGGCGCAAGGTCAATGTTGTGGGGTATTGCAAGCCGCAAGACAACGGCGACATCGTCATACTCGGCGCCCGCTTCATCCGCAGCAATACCCCGACCGCCAACCTCTACCTGCGCACCGAATTTGAGTTTAACGACGGCCTCGGCGAAACCATCCGTGAGCTCGGCGTCTTCCTCGGCACGCAAATCCTGCCGAACCGTCCCGCCGGACAGACCTATTTCTCGCCCGGCAACCTGTAAAGCCCCGGCACGTTGCTCGCCATCGACTACATCACCGCCATCAAGCGCGGCGTCGGCGCGCGCCAGACCTTCGATTTTGTCCTGACCTTTTGACCACCAAGCCTACACCAACTATCAACCTTGCCAATTACTATGTCCGCGACATCACACGCGACGAACTCATCCTTTACCGCGCCGGGTTGGGACTGTTTACAATTCAGCGAACTAGCCCCACTCCAACCCTCCCCCGCTGCGGGCTTCGCCCTGCAGGGGAGGGAGTCGTCCAATCGTAAACACGCCCTAGCTCATTGACAGCCTCAACGAGACATCCAGCGTCCTCATGCCGGACGGTCAAGCGCTGAAAATCGAATTTACCCTGACCCTCAAACGCTACGACGGCCACCATACCCCGCTTGGCCGCCTGTCGCTCACCGTCGCCGACAAAAGCGGCATGGAGGTGGACGAGCTGACGATAGACATTGATGACAGCGACGGCCAAGTCGAACTGCCCAGTAAGGGCAAAAAAATCACCGCCATTTTTGGCTACAAGGGCATGGAGCAAAACCGGGGCGAGTACATCGTCGATGAAATCAGCCATCAAGGGCCGCCGGACATCATCACCATCCGCGCCCGCTCGGCGGATTTTCGCCAAACCCTGCTGGAGGAGCGCGAAACCAGCTACCACAAGCAAACCCTCGGCGGCATCATCGCCACCATCGCCAAACGCCACGGGCTGATTCCGGCGGTCGCGCCGGACCTCGCCGGTATCGCCATCCCGCACATTGACCAAATCAACGAGAGCGACGCCCATATCGTTACTCGCCTCGCGCAAGAGCATGGCGCCGTCGGCACGGTCAAAGACGGGCGGCTGATATTCACGGTGTGCGCCCGGCCGCAACAGCGGTGGCAACTCGCTGCCCACGACCATCATCGAGCGCCGCGACGGCGACAGCCACAACTACAATGACGCCGACCGCGACGACCGTGTAACCGGCGTTACCGCCTACTGCTACTGGCACGACAAAAAGGGCGGCAAACGCAAAAAGGCCGAGGTTGGCAAAGACGGCTACCGCCGCCACCTCAAACACACCTACAACAGCGAGGTCGAAGCCAAGAAAGCGGCCGAAGCGGAGATGAAACGCATCAAAACCCGCGCCCGCCCCCTCTCGCTCAATCTTGCCTTTGGCCGCACCGAGCTATTCGCCGAGCAACCGCTCAAGGTCGAGGGATTTAAGCCGCAAATTAACGAAATCCGTTGGTTTATCAAGGAAATTACCCACACCCTCGGCGAAGGCGGCTACACCGTGCAAATCAGCTGTGCGGAGATAGCGTGACGCGGCTGATTGCTTGCCTGTAGTCGTTCGATTACAATGCGCGTCATGTACACCGTCAAACATCTGCCGTCATTTATGGACTGGCTGAACAGCCTGCCAGACCGAACTACCCGCTTGCGTCTTGCCAAACGGTTGGACAAGGCGGCGCGCGGCATTCTTGGCGACGTCAAACCCGTCGGCGGTGGCGTTTATGAAATGCGCGAACACTTTGGCGCTGGCTACCGCATGTACTACATCCACCGTGGCGCGGTGGTAATCGTGATGCTTGGCGGCGGCGACAAATCTAGCCAAAGCCGCGACATCGAAAAAGCACTGCAACTGGCGCAAAATCTGGAGGACTGAATATGACACGCATCGCCGATCTGCCCACATTTGACATGGCCGAACAACTCCGCGACGCAGAAGACATCGCGGCTTATCTACAACTGGCGCTGGATGATGAAGACCCGGCCGAACTGGCGCATGCGCTGGGCATCATCGCCCGCGCACGCGGCATGACGGAAATCGCACAAAAAAGCGGCATGAGCCGCGAAGCACTTTACAAGGCATTGCGCCCGGGCAGCGACCCACGCTTTGCCACCATCAGCAAAGTCATGAAGGCGCTGGATATCAAACTGACTGCGACACCGCAGGCATAATCAGATGCAAATCTCGCCCGTAGCCACGGCCGCCGCAGAAAGTATGCGGTCGCGGCGGAAGCTGCGAGTTGCAGCAGTCAAGAAACAGCGTCCTTTGACGATTTCATTGCCGGCTCGATTATGGCTAATTTCGCGCACATGGACACGGCGCTCGGTAATATTGCCCGTGCTGTCGCAATACGAAATATCGTAGGTATTGCGCGGTAAAATCTCGCCACAGGGATTACGGGAAGCAGGCGGGATATTCTGCCGGCGGCGATTTCGGTTTCTCTGTCGCGAGCGCGGTGGAGACGGCAAATCAGCGTCAATAAATTCACCCAGCAACACGCGCAGTTCTTCAGCTTCTTTTTCGTCCAGTTGCTCGTCTGCCAGCATTACTGCGAGAAAAATAGCGATATGCCGCCCCCTGCTATCCTGCAAACCACCATGTTCGCGCAAATAGCGGTAAAGATATTCCGCTTCCGCCTGCTCGACGACGTTGTCGCTTAACGTCATCTTCACCAATTGGCAAAAATCGGCATAATCCGAGGCGTTCAGTCCTGTGGATTCGGAGTCTCCCGCATCCGCAGCGGCGAACGCGGCCTGCGCGTCGGCGAGTTCGCCATCGTCATGGCGCTGCCTTCGCCGCATTTCCCCGCCGGGCTGCACATTCAGCCGGCCAATTCTTTGGCGGTTGCCCCCGACGAGTATCAGGCTTTGTTGACGCTGACGCACAAGTCGTTGGCAGGCGGTGCGCGATGATGGCCCGTCCTGTTTCTCTGTTGCCATTCCAGGGCTTGATGCTCACTGTTTTGGAAGCGCAAGGCACACAATATATTCCGTTTCGTCCGGTAGTCGGCCTGCTGGGTCTGGATTGGAAGATGGCTCGCCGTACTGCCACCCGTGCCGACAATGCCGAGTTGTACGATTTGCAGGAACTGGAATGCCTGCCGGTTGACACTTATTTGGGCGAACCGGAAGCAGTTGAAGCACTGGTTTCGTGTGAAATTTGCCCCGCAGAGGATGATTCGCAGGGTAGCCAGGAGGCAAATTTGGGATACAAGTATCCCGAAAAATCACTATGGACAACGCAGCTTTGTATCCGTCTTGAACGCGTTTATATCTATCTGGCAAGAGTGAATACTGCGCAAATGCGCTCACATGGCAAGGTAGACGCTGCCGATTGGCTAAGGAATGGGCAAGCGCCCTTTATCAGTATGAGACGCACGGCATTGCCGTCAAGGCAGGGCAACACAAGTCGCTCAAGGATTTGTTCGCCATGCGTCAGCACGCCAGCGGAGAGGAGAAGGAGCGCCTGACTTTTCTTATCGCGGCAGCCCTGGATGTGATGGGAAGCCCGCGCCCGCAAAACGCGCAAGGCGCCCTGTTTGGGGGGTGAGGCATGAGATACCTGTGCCTTATGCCCGCCCGCTGCCCGTATTTACGCTTGCCTTTCTCCGACCAGCCCCAGCGGTAAACGTCGCTCGCCAGCATGCCCGCTTCATCCATATAAAGGACGCGTTCCTTGCCCAGAAACTTTATAGCGATACACCGAAAGCTTCATACGGTGTTGCGCTGCCTCGCCGTACAAATGCGTACTGTCTTCGGCAGCGCGCCTTGTCTGAAACTTTCGGTGTATCGCTATACCAACCGCTTCATCTGCCGAGTAAAGCGTTCTTGGGCTTTTTTATCGCCTTCTGTGTAGGTCAGGCTCTTTTTTTATGCGTAAATCCAGCACGATGCACCCAACGGCGCAGGGCTTCGTATTTGATTTTGCGTCCGAAGCGCTGCTCAAAAGGCGCAAGCAAGTCGTAAATCGTATTAAACGGGGTTTCCTCAAGAAACTGGCGGAAAACCTCAATATCTTCAATATGATGGCTATGACCCTGCTGATACTTGGCTTTGGCGTAAGTTCTGCCTTCTTGCTCATAGGCGCGCAACCATGCATCAAAAGTACGCCGCTGTATGCCGAATATTCTGCAAACTTCAATCTTCTTCATCCCCTGTTCTAGGTGTGCGGCTATGGCTCTTTCTCTCATGGCTTGCGGGTATGGCATGGCTAGACTCCGGAAAAATTAGTGATTGTATATAATTTAGAGAGGATTGCTATACTTGTAAACACAGCCCACCGCCGTCGAAATATTTTTTGACCTTCAGACCGCCAGCGTCCACGCTGACGCAAAAATGCCCACAAAACCGCGCCATTTCTGGCGTTTTGGTGTCTTGTGGGCATCACTGGTTTCAATTCTTGGAGCGGGTGAGGGGAATCGAACTTTTCAGATATTACTGTGATTTATATATGGTTTTTCATGGGGCAACTTTTTACATACCAACAAAAATACCAACAAAAAACGTTTGCTTGGAGTTCGAGTTAGCGGGGATTTTTTCATGGCTGCCCTGGTCGGAAGGTGCATTTTTGCACTTTGGCGGCGGGGTCGGTTTCCTTCGTTCCGAAAACTTCAGGGGGTTACAGGGAAGGGGCTGCCTGGTCGGATTTTCGGGAGCAGTACGCGCGCGAAGGCCTCAATGGCGCCACTCTTCAGATGTGAGGAGTGGGTTTTGGGTCAATCATAGGATTCTATGATTGGTTGAGTTTGTTGGGATTTTGGCGGTCTTCAGATGTGATGAGCGCTTGTGTTTGTTGGTGTTTTGCGAGCAGTACGCGCGCGAAGCTAACTTCCGCCATTGGTGGAAGTTGGGGCGCGGGCTAAATTTCCGCCATTGGCGGTTTTTCGTCCGCGCGGGGTGGTCGCTAGTACCGAGGGTCAAAGGGTCAATCGGCAGGATTCAAGTTCGAGGTCTAAAGGGGGTCGCAGTTTGCGACTCCCTCAAAGGGTGCCGCTACGGCCTCCCATGAAGGGGGCGCAGGCGTTCCCTTTTGCGAGTTGGTCGTAAAAGGGTTGATGTGGGTCAAGGCTGGGATTCCAGCCTTGGTTTTCCGTGGTGAAAGTGAGCAGAAACCGAACACAAACTGAACAGTTCGGTTTGGGTTTGTGTCGTCATTTCAATAGCTTGCAATGTAATCGGGCAGAAACTAAACAGCAAACCGAACAAAAGTGAGCAGAAAGTGAGCAGGGATGCAGCGCGGTTTCACGGTAAGGGGCTGTTTCGGTTGGTAACTCAAAATTGAGGAAGGCAAAACGCAACGGGTTGCGCGGGTTCTTTCGCGTGGTTGTCGGCCTCATGGGCAGGGATGTGGCCAAACGCAACAGCAAACGCAACAGACACAACGCTATGGCGTCTGGTTGGCGCTGTAAGCCGTTTTCTGGCGCGGGGTAGTGGGGTTTGTTGGCTTCGTCATTGTAAGCCGTTATAGGCGCATTCAGGCTTCAGCCAGTGCGGGGGCTTTTTGGGGGCAGGTGTTTCGCCAGTGGTCGGGGTAATGCCCGCCAGTAGTTTGTGCAGTGCTTCCAGGGTCGGGGCTTCGTCCAGCAGGGTGTAGAGGTCGTCGCGCGGGATGCCTGCCACCTTCGCCAGTTCGGTCATGCCGCGCGCTTTGGCGGCAGTCTTGATGGCGTGGGCGAGGATGGCGGGGTCGTTTTCGGCGTCCGCGTCGTCCGCGATGCGGCCACCATGTCGGGGATGTTCCAGTCTTTCGGGTCAGTCATGCGCAGCCACCAGCGGCGCAGGGATGACGGCGGGCAGGGCTTTTTGTTCGGCCTGCCAAAGGTCATAGGTCGCCTGTTGGTGCAGCCAGCTTTCGGCGCTTGGGCTGTGTTCGCCCAGCCAAAGGTGCAGGCGTAGCGCCATGTCGGCGGTGATGCCGGTTTTGCCGTTGAGCAGGCGGGATAGGGTTACGCGCGATACGCCCAGTTGTTTGGCCGCTTCGGTTACGGTCAGGCCGAGTTCGGGCAGGACGTCTTCGCGCAGGATTTCGGCGGGGTGGGGCGGGTTGTGCATTCGCATGGGTGTCTCCTAGTGGTAGTCCTGGTAGTCCACGATTTCAGCGTTGCCGTTTTCCAGTCTGAAGGTAATGCGCCAGTTGGCGCTTACTTTCACGCTGTAATGGCCGCGCAGGTCGCCGGTGAGGGCGTGCAGGTTGAGGCCGGGCAAGTCCATGTCGTCCGGGGTGGTGGCGCTGTTCAGCCGCGCCAGAATGCGGGTGATTTTGCGCGCGTGTGCGGGCTGGATGCCGGATGTGTTGCCGCTGCGGTAGTAGCGCTCCAGTCCTTTGTGGCGGAAGCTGATTATCATGGCTGTATCGGGATGGTTTACGGGGTGATTGTAGCGCCGGGGTTTACAGGCGGCAAGGTGCGGGCTGCGCCCGTTCGCTGCCAACGGATGCTATCGGCAATACCGATAGCGTCATGAGGTCGGTATTGCCTACCCCATTTTGTTAATGTTTCGGCCTCATCGCCGGAATGTATATAAGCGCAAACGCGAAATTTACTGGTTACCTTGGTTACCGGGGCTTATCTGTTTGTTTTTGTTTCGTAAAAAGGTAACCAGTGGTCTTTTTTTTGTGGTTACCTGCTGGTTACCTTACTGGTTACCTGCCCCTTTGGTAACCAATGGTAACCAGTAGGTAACCAGTAATTTTTATTCATTGGTTACCTTTTTTTTCTTTCCTTTCATGTGATTATTTGAAGGTAACCAAGGTAACCAGTAGACCTCTTTCCAAACTAAGCCATTTCAAAATTGCAGATAGCAGCAATTAGC
>CAUVOF010000098.1:0-7251 GCA_963553325.1 uncultured Cardiobacterium sp. | reverse complement strand
CTGAACGACGCCGCCTTCTCCGACGGCAGCGCCTTCTGGGCATACAAACCGCTCAACTACCGCTGCAACATCAACGACGACCGCTACTTCCTCCACAGCGAAAGCACCTGGATAGACGCCGCGAGCCTCGCCGACATCCTCACCCTCGCCCAAAACTACCAGCGCGACGGGCAAATCCGGCGGAAAAACACCCTGCCCGAACACCTCAACCTGCGCCCGCTTGACTGGCAAATCGACAAACACGAAACCAAAGACGAAGACAGCGGCACGCACAAACTCATCAAAGACGCGCTCGCCGACTACCGCCACCACGCCGAGAGCTACACCACCAGCATCTACGACCTCTACCTCAACGACCAAGAACAGGCACTCTTAAAACACAACGACCGCGACGCCATCATGCAAATCGCGCTGCAATACGCCCAATACAAAACACAAAAAACCATCCAAAGCAGCCGCGAAAACATCGACATGCGCCAATACCAAAACGGGCGCAAATCCTACATGCAAAGCGTCACTGCAACATCTATCGCCGCCGCACACGCCATCTACCAGCTCGACGACGGCGACGACATCCAGCCGCTCATTGACCAATACAGCAAAGAACACCGCGCGCGCAAACACGCCTGCCGCAACGGCCAGGACACCTACGGCCACTTCCTCGGCCTGCGCAGCATCGCGCGCGAACAAAAACAAGAAATCCCCTTCTTCAACGACCCCGGCTACCTGACACTGACCGATAACCACATCTCCGCCATCACCCTCGGCAGCCACGGCATCCTCGGCTACATCGCCTTCACCGCCGGCAGCGCGGACACCATCGCGGTCAACTACGCCTTCAACCGCAACAACATCAACCTCGTCCTCACCCACCCGCGCGTACGCACACGGGAAATGCAAAAATTCGCCAGCGCAGTGCAAGCGGGCAACAAACAAATCCTGCGCATCCTCGCCAGCCAGCAGCACGAGCACTAGACCTCTTTCCAAACGATGATGGCGTGAAAACCGCTACCAATGTTTGCATCCGAAAAAAGCCCCCAATGGTGGCAGGGATAATCATTTCCGGTGGTGTCCTAAAATGTATGCTGGTATAGCCATCCACTCAAAATTTTACACAAAGAGCAACGCTGAAGGTGATACGTGGCTACATGGCGAGACGACATAGTGCAAAACTTTCGGTGGAAGGCTATATATTCCACCCCACCAAGCAAAAAAACCGCCGTTTTGGCGGTTTTTTTTCGGCGGCTTACGCGCTTTTCCTCTCGCTGTCTGCCGGTAGCAGAAAGACACCAGTCGGGGTGAAGTGCAGGTAGCCTTCTGTTGCGCCTGCGTAGAAGTCTTCCGGGCGTAGGTTAATCAGCAGTTCCTGCCCCTGCCAGTTAGCGATGATTTCCCAGTGGTTGCCCATGTACACCGCGTGTTCGATGCGGCAGTGTTGTGCCGCGTCGCCGCTTGCCGTGAGGCGCACCGCTTCCGGGCGCACGCCGACGAGGCAGGCACCGTCGACGAGGCCGTATTGTGCGGCATCCGGCAGTTCGAAGCGGTAGCCGTTGGTGGTAACGCTGTTGCCGCGCAGCTCGCCGCTAAAGATGCTCGATTCGCCCATAAAGTTGGCAAGAAAGAGCGAGTTCGGGCGCAGGTAGAGTTCTTTCGCCGGCGCTTTTTGCATGATGCGCCCTTTGTCCATGACGATGACTTGGTCGGAGACGGCAAAGGCTTCGCTTTGGTCGTGGGTAACGTAGAGCGAGGTGATGCCGAGGCTTTGTTGCAGTTCGCGGATTTTTTCGCGCATGCTGCGGCGCAGGTTGGCATCCAGGTTGGACAGCGGCTCATCGAAGAGCAGCACTTTTGGCTTGAGCACGAGCGCTCGCGCCAAAGCGACGCGCTGCTGTTGCCCGCCGGAGATTTGGTCAACGTAGCGGCTGCCAAAGCCGGCAAGATCCACCAATGCCAGCGCTTCTTCAACGCGGGCGCGGCGTTCGTTGGGCGGGACGTTGAGCATTTTCAGGCCGTAGCCGACGTTGTCGGCGATGCTCATGTGCGGGAAGAGCGCGTAGGACTGGAAGACGATGCAGATGTCGCGCTGCTGGATGGAGGCTTTGGTGACGTCTTCGCCGTCGATGTAGATTTGCCCGCTGGTCGGGCTTTCCAGACCGGCGACGAGGCGGAGGATGGTGGTTTTGCCGCAGCCGGAGGGGCCGAGCAGGGTGGTCATGGTGCCGCGTTCGATGGCAAGGTTGAGGCGGTCGATGACCACGCTTTTGCCGAAGATTTTGCTGACGTCTTTGAGGACGAGAAAGGCTTGTTCGTTCATGGTGTTTCCGGGATTCAGTGTTGGCGGGCTTTGGAGCGGGCGATGCGGGTGTCGCCGATGATCCAGTCGAAGAAGAGGATGATGCTCATCATGACGACGATGAGGATGGAGCCGTAGGCGATGGCGGTGCCATATTCGCCGTCTTCGACGCGGTTTAGGATGTAGGCGGTGGCGACGCGCGTGTCGGCGGTGACGAGGAAGATGATGGCGCTTACGGTGGTCATCGCTTTGACGAAGCTGGTAACCAGCGCCGAGAGCAGCGCCGGTTTCAAGAGCGGCAGGATGACGTAGCAGATGGTCTTCAGCGTGCTGCCTTTGAGCGAGAGCGAGGCTTCGTCGAGCGATTTGTCGAGCTGACCGAGCCCGGCAATGGCAGCGCGCATGCCGACTGGCAGGTCGCGCATCACCATCGAGATGATGACGATGATGCCGGTGCCGGTGAGGTAGAGCGGCACGTCGTTGAAGGCGAGGATGTAGGAAACGCCTGCCGCGGTGCCGGGGATGGCAAAGCAAAGCATGGTGAGGAATTCCAGCGTTTTCTTGCCGCGGAAATCTTTGCGCACGACAATGTAGGCAATCAGCAGGCCAAAAGCGGCGGTGAGCACGGCGGCGATGCCCGCATAAAGCAGGGTGTTCAGCAGCGAAGGCCAGGCGCCGTCGCTCAAGCCCTGCCCGAAGAGTTTCTGGTAGTTCGCTAGCGTCAGGCTGTTGTCCACGCCCCAGTTTACGGTGAAGCTGCCGTAGAAGATGCTGCCGTAGAGGATGAGGTTGAAGACCATCCACAGCGCCAGCAGGGCGATGATGGCGTTTTTCAACAGCCCCGGCAATTCCTGCACCTCGCCGCGGTAGGATTTGCCGGAGACGGTGATGTAAGAACGGTTGCCAATCCACAGATACTGCGCGATGAAGATGCCGAGCGAGAAAAGCAGCAGCAGTGTGCCGAGGGTGCTGGCAGAGGCGTAATCAAGCTGCGAGCCGGCGATGTAGAAATAAATCTGGGTGGCGATGACGTCGAAGCTGCCGCCCAAGACCAGCGGGTTACTGAAATCGGCGAGCGACTGCACGAAGACGAGCAGGAAGGCGTTGGCGAGTGCCGGGCGCAGCAGCGGGAAAATAATCTGGAAAAACGTCTTGAAGCGGCTGGCGCGCAGCGTGTAAGAGGCTTCTTCAATCGAGGGGTGAATGGATTTCAACGCACCGTCCAAAATCATGAAGGCGAGCGGGGTGAAGGCGAGAATCTGCGCGATGGCAATGCCGTTGAAGCCGTAGAGCCAATTGCTGTTGTTAATGCCCAGCCATTCATTGAGATAGCCGGCGCGGCCGAACATCAGCGTTACCCCAAGACCGACGACAAACGGCGGCGTAACAATCGGCAGGATGGAAAACACCTTGCCGATGAAGGCGGTGCGGCGCGCGATGCGGGTGGTGTAGAGCGCAAAGGCAAGACCAAAAATGGTGGACAGCAAGCCGACAAAGCCGGAGAGGGCGAGCGAGTTGCCGATAACGCGCAAAATATAGTTCTGGCTGAGGATGTGCAGCACCTGCTGCGGCTGGAAGCTGCCGTCCTCATAAAACATCGCGACGAAAATCGCCCCGGTCGGGTAAACAATAAAGAGCGAAATCAAGAGGATGATGACGAGCAGCGAGGCGATGACGAACTTGTCGCCCTGCAACACCTTAAGCCGCGCGAGGGCGAGGGTGGCAATGGCGACCAGCGCGGCGGCAAGACCAATCACCGCATAGCCGAGCGAAACGTGCGCCAGCTTGGCGCTGACCAGCGTGGTAAGGGCAATGGCGGTTGTGAGGGCAAGTTCCGCCTTGGCGCGCGTTGCCGTTGATAGTTCGAGCGAAGGAAAGAGCGGAAAAGCGAGCAGCGGCGCAAACCACAGCGCGCTCAAATTGAGCGAATGCCAGCCCATTGCCGCCAGACGTTCGTCCCAAGTGGATTCGACGATGCCGTAATCGAGGGCAAAGGCGGGCAAAAGCGCATAAAAAAGCAGCGCAAACAAAACCCAAAAGACGGGCTGATTCGCGCAACGCAAAAAAACATTCATAAAAAATTCCGGTTAAAAACAGGATACGTTGTAGGCACTATTTACAATTCAGCGGACTAGCCCCTCTCCCTGTGGGAGAGGGGTTGGGGTGAGGGCAGCAAACGTGAAAAATCGGAATCTTCTCTCATAAACAACATTGCTCACCCCCTCCCCAACCCTCCCCCGCTGCGGGCTTCGCCCTGCAGGGGAGGGGGATTTTCAATTGTCAATATGCACTAAGGATGGGGCTTGCCCCACCATAAAATCAGAATTTATTGCAATGGTGAGGCGACATAATTGCTACTTCGCCAATTTGACCTCATTCACCCATTTATCAATTAGGCGTTTGCGCAAATCGCTGGCGCCGTATTTATCAAAATCGTAGTCAATCAAATTGATGGATTTAAAATCGAGCGAATAAGGCGACATTTCCGCCTCGCTATTGGTGAGGATTTGATGCGTTTCCCCTTTTTTCCACGATAATTCCTGCGCTTCTTTAGAAAGTGCCCAATCGACAAACAATTTCGCGTTTTCCGGATTACGCGCGCCTTTAATTACGCTGACACCGCCAATTTCATAACCTGTGCCCTCGCACGGCACGACCAATTCCACCGGTGCGCCCTTTTCCCGTTCCAGCGAATGCTCATGCAAAAAGCCGATGCCGATAGAGGCTTCGCCGCGCGCAGTATTGCGCGTCGCCGTATTGCCGGACTTGGTATATTGCGAGACATTTTTATGCAAATCCTTCAAGTATTTGAAGGCATCATCCTCGCCCCAGAGCTGAATAAACGTGGCAATTTGCGTATAAGCGGTGCCGGAACTTTGCGGGTCAGCGGCTTGAATTTCATTTTTATATTTCGGGTCGGTCAAATCCTTCCAGCATTTCGGCACAGGCAAGCCGAGTTTTTGCAGCCGTTCCGTATTAACCCCAAAGCCGAGAATGCCGAGATAAATCGCGGAAGAATAATTGCCCTTGCGTTTTGCCGGGTCTTTCAGCGTATCGGGAATAAATTGCAAATTAGGTGATTGATACGCTTCGAGCAAATCCATTTCGCCCGCCTGCGAATGCGGGTCAAGCGTGCCGCCATACCAAACATCGCCCTGCGGATTATTTTTCTCTGCCTCAATGCGGGCAAGAATGCTGCCAGTACCGCCACGGATAAAGCTGGTTTTAATGCCGTATTTCTTTTCAAAGGCAAGCGTTTCCTGCTCGCACATCGTATTTTGCGCACTGCAATAGACGACCAAACGCCCGCCAGCGGCATGGGCGGTAATAGAAAAAATACCCGCCAACAGGGCGAGGGTTGTGTGAGAAACCTTCATTTTCTTTCCTTAGTTATCAAATCGTAGGTTGGGTTAGGGCGTGTTTACAATTCAGCGAACTAGCCCCTCTCCCTGTGGGAGAAGGGTTGGGGTGAGGGCAGCAAACGTGAAAAATCGTAGTTTTATCTCGTAAGTAATATTGTCCCCCCCCTCCCCGACCCTCCCCCGCTTCGCAGGGGAGGGAGCGCATCGCCTTACTTAGCGAGCTTGACCGTATCCACCCACTTATCAATGAGGCGTTTGCGCTCATCGGCAGAGCCGTATTTGGCAAAATCGTAGTCAATCAATTTCAGTTTGGCCGGATCCGGCGTGTTCGGCGCTTGCTCGGCGGTGGTGTTGGTGAGGATTTGCAGCGACTCGCCATGTTTCCAGGCGGATTCCTGCCCTTCCTTCGACAGCGCCCAATCAACGAACAACTTGGCGTTGTCCATATTGCGCGCGCCCTTGAGGATGCTGATGCCGCCCAGCTCGTAGCCGGTGCCTTCACACGGCACGACCAGTTCCAGCGGTGCGCCCTTGCTCTTTTCCAGCGAATAATCGTGCAAGAAACCGATGCCGACTGCCGTTTCGCCACGTGCGGCGTTGCGCGACGGGGTTACGCCGGATTTGGTATACTGCGAGATGTTCGGGTGCAGTTCCTTGAAATACTTGAAGGCTTCGTCCTCGCCCCAGAGCTGAACGAAAGTAGCCAGCGCGGTGTAGGCAGTGCCGGCGCTTTGCGGGTCAGCAATTTGCACCTCGTTTTTGAATTCCGGCTTGGTCAAGTCTTTCCAGCATTTCGGCACTTCTTTGATGCCGAGTTTTTGCAGGCGTTCGGTGTTCACGCCAAAACCGAGAATGCCCATATAAACGGCAGAAGTGGCATTGCCCTTGACCTTGCCCGGATCGCGGAAACGTTCAGTGATTTCCGGCAAGTTCGGCGACTGATACGGCTCAAGCAGCCCCAGCTCACCAGCTTGCGATTGCGGGTCGAAAGTGCCGCCGTACCAGACGTCTGCCTGCGGGTTGTTCTTTTCCGCTTCAACTTTGGCAAACGTGCTGCCGGAACCGTTGCGGATGAAAGACGCCTTCACGTCGTGTTTCTTGGAAAACTGCTGCACCGCGTTTTCGCACATGGCATTGGTCGCGCTGCAATAAACGACCAGCCGCCCGGCGGCATGGGCATGCGCTGCCAACAACGAACCTGCGGCAACCGCTGCCGCCATTTTGGTGAATTTCAACCATTTCATAACATTGCTCCTGAAGGAAAAAAATAGCTGCGCTGCCATACAGCCGCGCACAGCGTTGGGGAAATTTTGTGAAAATATTTGGCAAAAGCCACAGAATCCCACAACGTGTTCACATTATAGGGCGAGCGCAGGCGGATAAAAAGCGCAAATTTGCGGGGAAAAGCGGATGGCTCACGCGATGGCGGGGTTTGCTGCCGCTAGGACGTGTGGACGATTGAATAAACTCCCACCCCTGCGAAGCGGAGGTGGGTCGGGGTTGCCCTTAAAAATGCGTGCGCCATTTTGAAGGGAACCCGGGGGGGGGGGGTGTAAAATAGCGCCGCGACGGTGGTTACAATTTGTACAACCCCAC
>CAUVOF010000097.1:0-7255 GCA_963553325.1 uncultured Cardiobacterium sp. | reverse complement strand
CGATTCTAGCGCATTTGCCGCGAGGAATGGCAACCGGCTCAAGTGTTTGCCGAGATGGCGGTTTGGTCGTTGGCGTTGCCTGGCCGATTCGTGTTAAATGGCGGTTTTCCCACGGAGGTTTTTATGTTTACTTTATTCAGGTCTTTTTTCCGCCTTGGTGTGTTGTTGACGCTTGCCGGTTTTGTCGTCGGTTTTATGCGCCTGACGGATTTGTCGCTCGCTTTTGTTTTGTTGGCATTCGCCGCCGTTTATTTGGGCTGGTCGGTGTGGACGGCGAACAAGTCTTCCGGTTATGAGCATCCGCGCGAATGTTTCGCCGATATTTTGGGCGATATTTTTACGTATTCGTTGTTGTTGGCCGGGCTTTGTTTCTGGCTGCTCGCGCCGAAGTATTTGCCGCTGGTGCAAACCTTGCCGCCGAATCATTATTGGATTCTCACCGCGTTTTTAGGGGCGATGATTGGCGTCACGTTTATTGAGATGTTGATTACGGTACACACCTGCCTGATTGCCATGTGGCGGCAAAATCCGATTACGCTGACCCGCTGATGGGCATTCAAAAAAACCGCCAGAGTTGGCGGTTTTTTTATGGGCGGCGTAGTTTTTTTCATGGTGGGGCAAGCCCCACCCTACGCTTGGTTTTGGGTTTTATTGTGCTGGCGGGATGTTAATCGGCAGGCTTTGGAATAGATAGCCGTCGAATTCGGGCGCGTCCACGTCCGAGAGCGCCAGCAGGGTTTCGCGCACGTTTTCCAGGTGTTGCCACATGGCGTGGCGCGCGGCGACCGGGTCTTTGCGCTTCAGGGCGTTCAGGATGACGCGGTGGTCTTCCAGCCAGCGCTGCCAGTAGGTGGTGTGGGTGATGTGGCGGTGCAGTTGTTCCCACATCGGGCTGGCGCGGCGTTGCAGCCAGAGGCGGTTGACGCTTTCTGCCAGCACGCTGTTTTGTGTCGCCTGGGCGACGCGCAGGTGGAATTGTTCGTCGCTGCTGTAGTCGGTGATGCCATCGCGCGCTTCTTGTTCCTGGATTTGCAGGATGCGTTGCAGCGCGTCAATGTCGGCTTTGGTGACGGTCAGCGCGGCGACTTCGGCGATGCTGCTTTCCAGCACTTGCCGCGCTTGCATGAGTTCAAACGGGCCGATGTCGCTGTCGTCGGTTTTCGGTGTGCCATCATCGGGCAGGCGGGTGATGTACACGCCTGAGCCTTGCCGCACTTCGACGAGTCCCTGGATTTCCAGCATGATGAGCGCTTCGCGCAAAAGCGCGCGGCTGACGTCGAGTTGTTCGGCAAGTTGGCGTTCGGCGGGCATTTTGTCGCCGACGCTAAAGCCGCCGCGCTGGATGATTTGGCGCAGTTCGGCGGCAACTTCGGGATAACGGCGGCTGGTAGCAATTTGGGTCATGGTTGCAGGTCAGATGTAGTTTTTTGTGCGGCGCAGGTCGGTGATGAGCAGCGGGTTGTCGGCACGCATCCGCGCGATCAGCGCTTCGCAGCGGTCGGTATGTAAAACGGCAGTTATTGTACGCCGCGCGGGAAAACTGGCAAACCACCTTGTAATGAAAACGGGCAGTTAGGGTTTTTCCTTAACTGCCCTGCGCGAGTATTCCGGCTGCGGTGGGGCAAGCCCCACCCTACGCGGTCAGGTTATTTCGGCGCTTTTTCTTTGATGCGTTTGATGAGGTCGGCGGCCTGCGGCGAGGCTTTGGTGGCTTCTTCGTGCATCGGCAGGACTTTGGCGGCGAATGCGGCGGTATCAACGTCTTCAACGAAGGTCACGCCCAGTTTTTCTTTGGCTTCTTTGATGACTTTTTCGGTGTTTTCCGCCCACAGTTGTTTTTGCAGCATCATGGATTCGCGTCCGGCTTTTTTGATGGCCTGTTGTTGTTCCGGGGTGAGTTTGTCCCAGTCTTTAGTGCTCATGACGAGGACGTCGGGAATCATGGTGTGGCGGTCGTAGCTGTAGAATTTTGAGACTTCGCCGTGGCGGTTATCGACCAGCGCGGATTCGTTGTTTTCTGCGCCGTCCACCACGCCTTGTTGTAGTGCGGTGTAGAGTTCGCCGAAGGCGATGGGGGTCGGGTTGGCGCCAAGCAGTTCGACCATTTTCACTGCGGTCGGGCTGGGCTGGACGCGGATTTTCATGCCTTTGAGGTCGTCCGGGGTTTTGATGGCTTTGCCGGCGTAGAAGGAGCGGCTGCCCGCGTCATAGTAGGTAACGCCGATGAAGCCTTTGTCTTTGGAGGCATTCAATACTTCATCACCAATGTCGCTGGTGAGCACGTCGTAGTAGTGCTGTTCGTTTTTAAAGATGTAGGGCAGGTTGAAGACGCCGTAGAGCGGCTCGAACGCTTCGAGTTCGGCGGCGTTGCTTTTCGCCAGCGCCAAGCCGCCGCTTTGTACGAGTTCAACGGATTCGCGCTGTGTGCCGAGCTGGGCGTTGGGGTAGATGCGGATTTTGACTTCGCCGTTGGTGTATTCCTTCACTTTGTCGGCGAAGGCTTCCATCGCTTTGTGGACGGGGATTTCTTTGCTTTGGTTATGGCTCAGTTTGAGGGTGACGGCGGCTTGCGCGCTGAAGGCAAGCGAGGCGACGACTGCGGCGAGCAGGGCTTTTTTGAGGTTCTTCATGTGACTCTCCGGTGAAGTGTTGTGAAATTCAGGTGATGAAATGGTGATAGGCGTATATTGCCGCGCTACTCGACCAATGTCAAGGTCTGGTTGACCAATTATTCAAGACTGGTTAAACTGCATTTGTCGCGCGTTGCGCCCCGCTTCTTTTTTCTTTTATCTGGGAGAACCTGCCATGTCTGAAACTCCGTCTGTGTTGCCGCGTTCGCGGCTGGATGCGCTTGCTTTGTGGGTGCAAAGGGTCAATGGTTTTGTTTTGACGGTGCTGGCGTTCGCGCTGGTCGCCTGTGTGGTGTGGCAGGTGGCCTCGCGCTATGTCACCAGCACGCCGAGCACGGTGACTGACGAGCTGGCGCGTTTTATTTTTATGTGGGTTGGCCTGTTGGGCGCGGCGCAGGCGTCGGCGCTGAAGCAGCATCTGGCGATTGATTTGCTCGCCATCAAGCTCAAGGGCGGCGCGAAGCGCGCGCTGAATCTGGTCATTGAGTGCTGCATCATGTTGTTCGCCACGCTGGTGATGATTTATGGCGGCTGCCTGCTCACCGCCAAGACGTTTGCCAACGCGCAGGTGACGCCCGCGTTGCAGGTGCCGATGGGCTATGTCTATCTGGTCGTGCCGCTTGCCGGGGCGCTGCTGGTGTTTTTCTCGCTGGTGGCGGTTGTTGATGAATTGAAGCGGGAGGGTTGAGCCATGTCCGTGGAATTGTTGAGTATTGTCGTTCTGTTCGGCGTTTTTTTCCTGCTGATGTTTTTGAGCGTGCCGGTGTCGATTTCCATCGGCCTGGCGACGATTGCGACGGTGCTGCTGTCGCTGCCGTTTGACAACGCGATGTTCGTCTCCGCGCAGAAGATGATTACCGCGCTGGACAGCTTCGCCCTGCTGGCGCTGCCGTTCTTCATCCTCGCCGGGAACATCATGAACCGCGGCGGCATCGCCATGCGCCTCATCAATCTGGCGCTGGTGCTGGCGGGACGGCTGCCCGGCGCGCTCGCGCATTGCAACGTCATCGCCAATATGCTTTTCGGCTCGATTTCCGGCTCGGCGGTCGCCGCTGCCGCAGCGGTCGGCGGCACGATGGGCGAGATGGAGCGCAAGGCGGGTTACGACCCCGGTTACGCGGCGGCGGTCAATATCGCTTCCTGCCCGACCGGCCTGCTGATTCCGCCCAGCAACACCTTTATCGTCTATTCGACGATTTCCGGCGGCACCTCCGTCGCCGCCCTCTTCCTCGCGGGATATCTGCCCGGCATCCTGATGGGACTGGGCATCATGGTCGTCGCCGGTGTCATCGCTTGGCGCAAGAAACTGCCGGTGAACGAGCGCGTGCCGCTCAACGCCGCCGTTGGCGCTTTCCTGCAAGCCATCCTGCCGCTGTCGCTCATCATCATCGTCATCGGCGGTATCGTCAAAGGCACCTTCACCGCCACCGAAGGCTCGGCGATTGCGGTCGTCTATGCGCTCTTCCTTGCGGTCGTCGTCTATCGCGAAATCAAGATTAAAGACCTGCCGAAAATCTTTTTGGATTCCATGGTGACCAACGCCATCGTCATGCTGCTCATCGGCTGCTCCTCCGGCATGAGCTGGGCAATGGCCAACGCCGACATCCCCATCATCATCGAAGAAGCCATCCTCGCTCTCTCCGAGAACAAAGTCATCATCCTGCTGACCATCAACCTGATTTTGCTCGTCGTCGGCTTCTTCATGGACATGACCCCGGCCATCCTCATCTTCACCCCGATCTTCCTGCCGATCGCACAATCACTCGGCATGGACCCCGTACACTTCGGCGTAATGATGACCTTCAACCTCTGCATGGGCATCGTCACCCCGCCGGTCGGCAGTTGCCTTTTCGTCGGTTGCTCCGTGGGCAAAGTGCGCCTCGCGCAAGTCATCCCCTTCATGCTGCCGATGTACATCGCGCTCATCATCACCCTGCTGCTCGTGACCTTCATCCCGCAGATCTCCCTGATCCTGCCGCAACTGCTGCTCGGCTACGGAGGCTAAACCGTGAAAACCCTCAAACACTGGCAATTGCACCGCGAAAACCCGGACGGTGTGACACTTCTCTGCGACGAACGCCACCTGCTGCACATCATCGTCCTCGAAGACTACCTCTGGCGCGTCTGGCTCATGCAGGACGGCGCTAGCCGCCTCGACCGCACCTGGCTCATCTCACCCGACACCGCGCCCTGCCCGATGGAAGGGCGCGAGCGGGCGAGCCGCGCGGGCTTCACCTGCCCGCCGGTCACCATCCGCCAGGATGACGACAGCCTCACCCTCACCGGCAGCACCCTGCGCCTAATCGTCCACCGCCCGTTGTGGCTCGAATGGCAAGAAAAACACGGCGACGACTGGCGCACCATCGCCAGCGACCGCCCGACCGGTGCCTACCAACTCGGCCACTCGCGCCCCGGCATCGCCCACTACATGAAACTGGGCGCAGGCGACCGCTACTACGGCCTCGGCGAAAAAGCCGGCACCGTGGACCGCTACGGCAAGCGCTACCAAATGAAAAGCCTTGACGCGATGGGCTACAACGCCGAGACCACCGACCCGCTCTACAAACACTGGCCCTACTACCAAGTCGTGAACAGCGAAGGCGCGCACTACGGCCTCTACTACGACAACCTCAACACCAGCACCTTCGACATGGGCAACGAGCTGGACAACTACCACCCGCGCTACCGCAGCTACCGCGCCGAAGACGGCGACCTCGACTACTACCTCATCCACAGCACGAGCATCCTCGACAACACCCGCCGCTTCGTGGCACTCACCGGTCGCCACACCTTCCCGCCCAAATGGAGCCTCGGCTACTCCGGCTCCACCATGAGCTACACCGACGCCCCGGATGCGCAAGACCGCCTGCAACACTTCATCCGCGACATCCGCACCCACGCCATCCCCTGCGACAGCTTCCAGCTCTCCTCCGGCTACACCAGCATCAACGGCAAACGCTACGTCTTCAACTGGAACCGCGACAAATTCCCCGATCCCAAAGCCTGCTTCGCCGCCTACCACGATGCGGGCGTGCGCCTCGCCGCCAACATCAAACCCTGCCTGCTGCATGACCACCCGCGTTACCAGGAAGCCGCCGAGCACGGTCTCTTTATCCGCGCCAGCGACAGCGACGCCCCCGAAGAATCCATGTTCTGGGACGACACCGGCTCACACCTCGACTTCACCAACCCCGCCACCGGCGCGTGGTGGCAAAAAAACATCCGCGAACAACTCATCGACTACGGCATCAATGCCACCTGGAACGACAACAACGAATACGAAATCTGGGACGACGACGCCCGCTGCCACGGCTTCGGGCGGGAAATCCCCATCCACCACATCCGCCCGCTCATGCCGCTCCTGATGATGCGCAACTCCCATGAAGCACAAACCGCCGCCAGCCACGAGCGCCCCTACCTCATCTCGCGCAGCGGTTGCCCGGGAATGCAGCGCTACGTCCAGACCTGGAGCGGTGACAACCGCACCAGCTGGCATACCCTCAAATGGAACATCCGCATGGGCGTCGGCATGAGCCTCTCCGGCATGTACCACATCGGCCACGACATCGGCGGCTTCGCCGGGCCAAAACCCGACGCCGAACTCTTCCTGCGCTGGATCCAAAGCGCGCTGCTCCTGCCGCGCTTTACCATCCACTCCTGGAACGAAGACCACACCGTCAACGAACCGTGGATGCACCCGACCATCACCGCCGCAGTGCGCGACGCCATCCGCCTGCGTTACCGCCTCATCCCCTACCTCTACACCCTGCTGTGGCAGGCGGCAACCCAAGACGAAGCCATCGTCCGCCCGACCTTCCTCGACCACGAACATGATGAGGCCACCTACGCCGACAGCGACGACTACCTGATCGGCCGCGACCTCCTCGTCTGCCCCGTCACCGCGCCCGGCGTGCGCGCACGCGACATCTACCTGCCGGACAACACCCTCGGCTGGTACGACTACCACAGCGGTGAGTACCACAGCGGCGGACAAACCATCCGCGTGCAAGCCCCCTTGGAGCGTCTGCCCTTATTCGTGCGCGCGGGCAGCATCATCGCCGAAGGCGCGCTCATGCACGCCGACAGCCCCGCCGCCGATAGCGAACGCACCCTGCGCCTCTACCCGGCCAAAGGCAACGAAAAAAGCGAAGGCACCCTCTACGACGACAACGGCACCGCCGCAGACGGCGCACACTGGCAACTACACTGGCGCCTGCACGGCCACGGCGACGAACTCTACCTGCGCCTCGACGCGAGCGGCGACTACCAACCCGCCTACCTCGACAACCTGCGCGTCACCCTGCCGCCGAATGAGACCCGCTGCCTCATCATCAGCGGCAACCTCGCCGTACAACAAACGTAGCGTAGGGCAAGCCCCACCATAAAAAACCGGCAGCACGCGAACCTATCGCGACAACCGCGTAGGGTGGGGCTTGCCCCACCATAAAAAACCGGCAACACGCGAACCTATCGCGACGACCACGTAGGGTGGGGCTTGCCCCACCATGAAAAACCGGCAACACGCGAACCTATCGCGACGACCACGTAGGGTGGGGCTTGCCCCACCATGAAAAACCGGCAACACGCGAACCTATCGCGACGACCACGTAGGGTGGGGCTTGCCC
>CAUVOF010000096.1:0-7491 GCA_963553325.1 uncultured Cardiobacterium sp. | reverse complement strand
GACAAATCAATGTTGTGAATAATTACCTGAATTTCCCGGTTTGGAAAGAAGTCTAATAGCAAATAGCTACCGTAATTTCGTCGTCAGCGGCGAGAAAAATAGCGAAGGGCAAAGCTACAAATCGCAGGTATTCGGTTACGTCTATAACAAGAATGATGGAAGCAATAAAGGCACAAGAAGAAGCGATGCCTTTAGCGCCGGTGAAGTTACCGCACCGGACGATCCGATTTTCGCCAGCGATAACCAATTTACCTATAAAGGCGATGCCTTCATTGGTAACACTCAAGGTATCTTGAAAGGTACTTCCGAATTCAATGTCAATTTCGGTAAAAAAGAACTGGAAGGGGATTTACGCTTCAAAAACGTTCTTTTGGAAAATTGGCGTGAATACAGCAGGTTTGCCGAGAATATCCACCTGAAAGGCGACATTGATAAAAATACCTTTACCGCCGAAGGCAAAGTTGGTTCAGGATTTTTCGGTTCAGATGTTCTTGCCAATGGTCAGTTCTACGGTGAAGGTGCAGCCGAGCTGGGTGGTACTTTTCAAGTAGGCACAAACATATTGGACGGCAGCAAAGGAAGTGGCAGCTTCGGCGCTATCAAGCAGTAAGCGCAATCCGCATAAAGCCTGCCGCATGGCAGGCTTTTTTGTTGGCGGTAGTGCCGAGCGTCGGCTACTTTTCCGCGTTTGCCAAGTCGGCATGACGATTTCGCAACTTGGCGCTCTTTGCCATTAGAGGCGCGGTTTTGTGTGATGCGCCAGCGCCTGTGCGGCGTACGGATACGAATCTTGCGGCAATCTGCTATCATTACCGCGCGATTACGCGTTCAATCAGGCTTTTATTCGAGGTAAATAAAGATGAAAAGTAGCAAACTGATTCTATCCGCTGTTATTTTGGCAGCGCTCGCTGCTTGCAGCACAGGCGACAATGCAAAAAAGCAACGTGAATTCTGCTATCAGCAAAAAGAGCTTAATAGCATTTGCAAGGATGGCGATGCGGAAGGTGGCGGCAACCAAGCAAATAACGACAATGACAAACCGAATGACAAACCCAATGACAATGGCAACAACGATAAGCCTAACGACAATGGCAACGACAAGGGTAATGACAAGCCCAACGACAATGGCAACAACAATGACAAAAAAGACTGCGATTGCGATTATGGCGGTTCTTACGACGAATAAGCATGTCGCTACCCGATATAAAAAAAGCCTGCCGCGATGGCAGGCTTTTTTATGCGTCTCTTTTAAGGGTTATTTTTCTCGCGGATAGCTTTTAGATGTTCTTGGATGCGGAACAAGACAATAACTATCTCATTTACTACCCGCACCATCAACACCCCAATAACAAAAAAGAAGATACCTAACAGAAAACTCCAAAAAGTAAGACTAGGGCGGTAAAAGGAACCATGCCCCGAATAATATATATCAGCACCAATTCCTGAAAACATTATCGTAAGTGAAAAAATCGCGACTCCTGCAATTTGTAACCAATAAATAATGGTGATAATCCGTGGGGTAATAAAATTATCAAAGTTCAAAAAAGATTTCAGCATAAGCCTCTCCGGTGAATGATAAGAAATGTGCCTGCATTATCTTCCTTGTTGGAAAAGCGGGCGGCGACATTGTAATGGACGCTGGTAGCGACGACAAACCGCCATCCCTATCCCCCTCCGTTATAATGCCATTTTCTTTCGCGACTCCCCTCCATGAATCCCCATATTTCCGCCCTTTTCTCACCGCTGCGCGATTTGCTGCGCTATCGCGACCGGCCGGAGCTTTTTGCCCTGCTGATTTACCAGTGCATTACTGCGACCGGCTTTACCTTGTTGATGCCGCTGGTGTCGGTGCATTTTGTCTCTGATGTCGGCATGGCGGCGGCCATCGTTGGCATGGCGCTTGCCATTCGCCAGGTCAGCCAGCAGGGGCTGACTTTTATTGGCGGGATGCTTGCCGACCGCTATGGGCTGAAGCCGGTGCTTTGTACGGGGTTAATCATTCGCGCCGCCGGTTTTTTTATGCTCGGCTATGCGACTTCCATGCCGGTATTTTTTCTCGCCCTGCTGTTTACCGGACTGGGTGGCGCGCTGTTTGATGCGCCGTTTCAGGCGGCGACGGTGGCAATGACGCAACCGGAAGAGCGGCGCGAGTTTTATTTGCTCACCAATTATTTGAGCGGTATCGCAGCGACAATTGGCCCATTGCTGGCAATTGTCCTGTTATTGATTGATTTTAGTGCGGTAGGCATTGCTGCCGGTTTTTGTTTTTTGACCAATGTTTTTGTTGCTCTGCGTTTTTTTCCCAATACGCGCCAAGCGGTGGTAAAGGATGAGGACGATACGCCGCAATTACGCCGTATTTTGCGCGACCGTATTTTTTTGCGTTTCGTCGCGATTATGTGCGGCTATTGGTTTGTGGTGATGCAGGTCAATATTAGTTTTCCGCTCTTGGCGGAATTATTGACGGGGACGAAAGCGAGTGCTGGTTGGTTTTATACGTTTAGTTCGGTTTTAACGCTTTTATTGCAGTATTTTTTGGTGCGCCGTTTGCAGCGCCATTTTCGCAGTCATCAGTTATTGATTGCCGGCACGCTTATTATGACTTTCGGCACGTTCTTTTTGGGGACTTCCAGCAATTTTGCCATTTTCCTGTTATGGATTGCCTGTTATACCTGCGGCTATCTCACTAGCCGGCCGATGATTGATATTTTGGTTGCCCATCTTGCCCATCCGCGCGCGCTGGGGCTTTATGTCGGCGTGAGCAATATCAGTATTGGTTTAGGCGGCGGCTTGGGTAATTTTTTCGGCGGCTGGCTTTATGATTTGGGCAAGGCGCTGCATTTGCCGCTGTTGCCGTGGTCGGTTTTTGCCGCAATTGGTTTTTTAACGGCGTGGCAATTGGCGCTTTATTTCCGCCGCTATCCGCAAACGATTGCGCAGTGATGAATAAGAAAAAGGTGCGCCGCAACGCACCTTTTTGTTATTCGTGCCAAATAACGATGTCTTGTAGCGGCGGGCGCGGGCGCTCCACCGCTTCCCCGGCGGGTGTGCCGAGCAGGATGAAGCCGAGAATTTCGTCATCGGCGGCGACATCAAGTGCGGTTTTGACGTCGGCGTCGTGTGCTGCCCAGGAAGTGAGCCAGCAGGCGGCGTAACCAAGCGCGTTTGCGGCAATGATCAGGTTTTGGCAGACCGCGCCGCCGGAGAGGATTTGTTCGATGCGCGGCACGGTGCTGGCGCGGTTGATACGGCTCGAGACCATGACGAGCAGCGGCGCGCGGGCGACAAAGCCGGTTTTCTTTGCGGTCAGTGTTTCGTCGGCATCGGGGTTTTTGCGCTGCCAGATGGCGAGCAGGGTGGCGACGAGTTCTTCTTGCGCGGGTTTGCGGAAGATGTCGATGCGCCACGGGTTGAGGTTGCCGTGGTCGGAAACGCGGCTGGCGGCGCGCAGGATGAGGTTCAAGTCGGCATCGCTCGGTGCGGGTTCTTGCATTTGGTTGGGGCGTAGCGAGTTGCGACGCAGCAGGGTGTCGAGGGTGGGGTTCATGCTTTGTTTTCAGGTTAGTGCTGGTATAAAAAACGCCACTTGCGTGGCGTTTTGTGCGTAGCAATCGCTTATCCGCCAAAGGACGGCAGCAGCTGCCAGATGATGGCAATCAGCGCAATCAACAGGGCGATGCCGCCAACGACAATAGAAATGGTGGCGCGGCGGTCGCTTTCGCTCAAACGGTGCAACAGGTGTTGCATTTCTTTGCGGTGCCGCTCCATTTCGTTGTTCATATTGGCTTTGCCGTCTTCGGCGGCGCGCTGCGCGCGTTCCTGGGCAACGCTCAACTGACGCTCCAGCACGTCAATGCGGCGGGTGATTTCAGTGGTATCGACGTAGGTAACGGCGAGCGGGATTTGTCCCTGTTGTTGTGCCGGTGCTGGTGCGGGCGGCACGGCAGCGGGGGCAACGTAAGCCGGGGTGCGGGCGCCAAATTCGTTGTCGTCTATGGCAGAGGGGCGCGCTGCGGGCTGCGGTGCAACCGGCGCAGGTGCCGGTTTCGGCGCTGGTGCGGGCGCGGGCTGCGCTGCCGGGGCAACGCGCACGCGGTCGCGCAGGGCGGACAGCAGGTGGTCAAGGCGGCTGGCGTCGGCGGGTTTGGGCAGGTAACCGGTGGCACCAGCATCACGCGCGCGCTGGCGCGCTTCTTCGGAAATGTCGCCGGAATACATGATGACCGGCAGGTCGTGCGTTTCCGGGTCGGCACGCAGGCGGGCGAGGCCTTCGTAGCCATCCAAATCCGGCATCATGATGTCCATGAAGACAATATCCGGCAGGGTATGGCGCGAAATCCAGTTTTCCCCGTCAACCACGCCTTCGGCTTCCGCCACCTCTATATCGTATTTGGTCAGCAGACGTTTCAGGGTCAGGCGCGCCAGGCGCGAATCGTCCACAATCAGTGCAGTTTTGAGCATGTAATTTTCCTGTCATCCATAAGAAAGAAGCCGCGGCATTGTAGCCTTAAAGCGGGCGGCGTTCCACAGTATTACCAGCCGCCGCGTTCGCGCATCGACACCAATTCATTGCCGGCGACGATGAAATGGTCAAGCAGGCGGATATCCAGCAGTTTCAATGTGTCGTCGAGCTGGCGCGTCGTTTCGCGGTCTGCACACGACGGCTCGGCGCTACCCGCCGGGTGGTTGTGCGCGAGGATAACGGCGGCGGCGTGATGGTGCAGGGCGCTGGCGATGAGTGCACGCGCTGGCACTTGCACCTGCGCCACCGCGCCCGCCGCCAACCGCTCAAAGGCGATGAAGCCGTGTTGCTGGTTCAAGAAAAGCACGCCGAACGCCTCCAGCGCCTGTCCCTTGAACTGCATCAAGAGGTAATCGCGCACGTCGTCCGCCGATTTGAACGACCACGACGGCTGCCGCATTTCCTCGCGCATAAAGCGCCGCGCCAATTCCGTGACCGCAAGAATCTCCGCCGTTTTTGCCTTGCCGAGGCCGCGCAGTGCCTGCAAATCGGCAGCGCGACTATTTAGCAGCCCAACCAGGCCGCCGCGCTGCCGCAGCAGTTCGCGCGAAAACTCCAGCACATTGCTGCCCTTGCTGCCGGTGCGCAGCAAAATCGCCAGCAGCTCATAATCGGCGAGCGCCTGCGCGCCCTGATGCAGCAGGCGTTCACGCGGCATATCCGTTGAGACGGCGACCTCATCCATTACAATAGAACCTTTCCCGAAAAGAGCGAATTATGGCGCAAAACACCCTCATCGGCATCAGCGGCGGCATCGCCGCCTACAAAATCCCGCACTTGGTGCGACTCCTGAAAAAACAGGGCAATAACGTCCGCATCGTCATGAGCGAACACGCCCGCGAGTTCGTCACCGCCACCACCCTGCAAGCCGTATCGGGCGAAGCGGTGCGCGACGCCCTCTTTGACCCCGCCGCCGAGCAGGGCATGGGACACATCGAACTGGCGCGCTGGGCGGACGCCTACCTCATCGCCCCGGCAAGCGCCAACACCCTCGGCAAACTGGCGCACGGCATCGCCGACAACCTGCTCACCACCCTCTACCTCGCCACCAGCGCGCGCGTCTATATCGCCCCGGCGATGAACTGCCACATGCTCGCGCATCCTGCGGTGCAGGCGAACCTCGCCACCCTCGCCGCGCGGCCAAACCACACCATCATCCCCAGCGACAGCGGCGCGCAAGCCTGCGGCGACATCGGCACGGGACGCCTACCCGAAGCGGAAACCCTGCTGGCGTACCTCAAGCAAAGCAGCACGCAAGACTGGCGCGGTGTTCGCCTTACCATCACCGCCGGGCCGACACGCGAAGCCATCGACCCGGTACGTTACCTCAGCAACCACAGCAGCGGCAAAATGGGCTACGCCCTCGCTGCCGCCGCTGCCCGGCGCGGTGCCGCTGTCACCCTCATCAGCGGGCCGACCGCCCTGCCCTGCCCCACGGGCGTCCAGCGCATCGACATCACCGACGCCCGCGAAATGCTCGCCGCCGCGCTCACCCAACCCGGCGACGTCTTCATCGCCGCCGCCGCCGTCGCCGACTACCGCGTTGCCCAGCCTGCCGCACATAAACAAAAAAAACAGGGCGACAGCGGCCTCACCCTGCAACTCATCCAAAACCCCGACATCGTCGCCACCATCGCCGCGCTCACCGAAAACCGCCCGTACACCGTGGGATTCGCCGCCGAAACCGACGGCGTCCTCGCCTACGCCCGCGACAAACGCGCGCGCAAAAACCTCGACCTCATCATCGCCAACGACGTCAGCCGCGACGTCTTCGGCGCCGACGACAACGCCGCGACGCTGATTGCCGCCAACGGCGAAACCACCCTGCCGCGCCAGCCCAAAACCGCGCTGGCCGACACCCTGCTCACCCACATCCTTGCCCACTGGAAACAAGCATGAACACCCTCGACCTGAAAATTATCGACCCGCGCGTCGGCGACACCATCCCGCTACCCGCCTACGCCACCCCCGGCAGCGCCGCGATGGACCTGCGCGCCGTCTTCGAAGGCGACAACTACACCGTCACCCCCGGCGCGACCGCCCTCATCGGCACCGGACTCGCCATCCACCTCGCCGACCCCGGCTACTGCGCCCTCATCCTGCCCCGCTCCGGCCTCGGCCACAAACACGGCCTGGTACTGGGCAACCTCACCGGCCTTATCGACAGCGACTACCAGGGCGAGCTGAAAATATCGGTTTGGAACCGCAGCAACGCGCCCTACACCATCGCCCTCGGCGAGCGCATCGCGCAACTGCTCATCCAGCCCGTCGCCCGCCCGGCGCTCAACCTCGTGGACGACTTCCCCGACAGCACACGCGGCAGCGGCGGCTTCGGCCACACCGGCAGCCACTAAATCCGATGACGACCGCACCACCTTTCTGATTCGTCTGCCGGTACATACGCGCTACAACGCCCTGCTTGAACAAGACACCGACCAAGATAAACCCGCATCAGGACTGGATTTAGCGAATCCGACCGACCTAGATGCCGACCTAGATGCCGACCTAGATACCGACCTAGTTGAAAGCGCCGTTTTGCGGCTATTGGCATTGCTAACAAAAGAAGCCAAAGGTATCACCGCCTTACTGAACGCATTGGCGATTACACACAAACCCAGTTTCAGAAAATCATATCTTGCCCCCGCCTTAACAGAAGGCTTGATAGAAATGACCCTGCCCGACAAACCAACCAGCCGCAACCAAAAATACCGCCTGACCGCCAAAGGGCGGGCATTGCTACAGCGCATAAAAAATCCCCACTAACCCTTCCACCAGCACACAAAAACTCAGTCTGCTGCGCTACGGCGTGGCGCGGTGGTAAGGCGGCGACGGCCGACATACATCAACAACATCCCGACGAAGGCAATGCCGCCACCGGTCAGCAGCGACCAATGCAGCGCTTCGCCCAGCCAAAGCGCGGCAAACAGCACGCCGAAGACCGGCTCGAAGGTGAGATAACCCGCCGCCGT
>CAUVOF010000095.1:0-7606 GCA_963553325.1 uncultured Cardiobacterium sp. | reverse complement strand
ATGAGGTGTATTTTGATGAGGTGTTGCACTTGGTTTGACAATTCGCCACATACACAAACCCCGCTACCCTGTATGTAAACCGCCCCGGCGGAACACATAACGCCAAACCCTCGGCCACAGCGCGAATCCCGTACAATGCGCGCGAAAATTCACCGGAGAACATACAGATGAACCCAAAAACCGCACCCATCGCCATCATCGGCGCCATGGAACAAGAAATCGCCCTGCTGCAAAGCCGTATCAGCCAGGCGCAGCACGAACAAGTCGCCCACATCGGCATCACCCACGGCACACTCGCCGGTAAAGCGGTACTGCTCGCGCAAAGCGGCATCGGCAAAGTCAATGCCGCCATCACCACCACCGTGCTGCTGGAAAAATACCGCGCCGCCTGCGTCATCAACACCGGCAGCGCCGGCGGCCTGCAAAGCGGCATGAAGCAAGGCGACGTTGTCGTCGGCATCCAAACCGCACACCACGACGCCGACGCCACCGCCTTTGACTACGTCATCGGCCAACTGCCGCAAATGCCCGCGCGTTACGAAGCCGACGCGACGCTGGTCGAACACGCCGCACGTGCCGCCGTCGCCTTCGACGGTGCCGCTGTCCATCGCGGTCTCATCGTCAGCGGCGACCAATTCATCAACCACGCCGACAAAATCGCGCGCATCCGCGAACACTTCCCGGACGCGCTGGCGGTGGAAATGGAAGCCGCCGCCATCGCCCAGACTTGCTACCAGTTTGCCCGCCCCTGCGTCATCATCCGCGCCCTCTCTGACCTTGCCGACGGCGAAGCCGAATACAGCTTCGAGACCTTCCTGCAAATCGCGGCAAAACACTCCGCCGAAATGGTCGAAAACCTCGTCAAGGCGCTTTAAGCGGGGGCATATCGCAATCCGCCAAAAACCGCATACGGTGTTGCGTTTGGATATAAAGAAAGGGTGCGCCTCGGCGCACCCTTGCATTATCAAAACGCCCGACAGACTTGCTACCTGGCAGGGGCGGCCGGAACAGAGTCGTACGCAACCCTCCGCAACACAGTATGAGACTTTCGGTGGATGGCTATACATACGCGATAGCGGGATTCATGTATGTAAACACCACCCCCACAAAACCGCGAAACCGCGCCGCTTTCTCCGCAGCGGCAAGCGGCGCTGATTTATAATGCGCCGCCATCCGTTTCACTCGCTCAAACCATCCTCATGATTCCGCGTTTTTTCTCAACCCTGTTTCTTGTCCTCGCCTGCGCGACAGCCAGCGCTGCCACGCTTGACCCCGCCCAACTGGTGCGTGATGCCCGTGCGCAAATCGGCGTTACCACCGGCTATGACGGCAGCTACCGCACACTCGCCTACCCGCTGGGCGACGTGCCGCAAGAAACCGGCGTCTGCACCGACGTCGTCATCCGCGCCCTGCGCCAGCAAGGCATCGACCTGCAACAACTCGTCCACGAAGACATGGCGCGCCATTTCTCCGCCTACCCGAAAAAATGGGGACTGAAGCGCACCGACCGCAATATCGACCACCGCCGCGTCCCCAATCTCGAAACCTGGTTTGCGCGACATGGCAAAAGCCTGTCGCTCACCGACCCGGACAGCTTCCAGCCGGGCGACATCGTTACCTGGCGCCTGCCCGGCGACCTGCCGCACATCGGCATCGTTTCCGACCGCCGCGCCGCTGACGGCACGCCGCTCATCATTCACAACATCGGCCGCGGCACCCAGGAAGAAAACATCTTGAACCAATACCCGCGCACCGCCCACTACCGCTACCAGCCATGATACGACGCCTTCTCGCCACCTCCGCCCTGCTCCTCCTCGCCCCCGCCGCCTTTTGGTTAAGCGGCTGGCAATGGCAGGGCGACGACATCCCCTTACAGTTTACTTTTTGGCTCATCACGCTGACAGCGGGCAAGCCTGGCGCTTTCGTCAGCATCGTCGTCCTCTTTGCCCTGCTGCACTACGCGCACCACCGCCGCGGCGAAACCCGCGCCCTGCTGCTGCTCGTCCTCATCAGCCTCGGCGCGACACAAATCGGCAAAAGCGTGCTGAAACCACTCATCGGCGAGGCGCGCCCCTACGTCGTCGCCCTCACCGACGACGACCCCGCCCGCCTCCATCTCTTTTACAGCGTACCGCGCGCTGCCCGCGCCAATACCGTGAGCTACTACTACGCGCAAAGCCCGACACCGCCGCCGTCCTACCTCGTCGCCCACCGCGCCAGTGAAACCGGCTACAGCTTCCCCTCTGGACATAGCACCTTCGCCGCCACCTGGGCGCTGCTTTTCGCCGGCATCATCGGCTTTGCCAACCGCCGCCGCGCCCTCATCAGCGCCGCGGTTATCGTTTGGGCAATGCTGGTCATGGCAAGCCGCGTCTGGCTCGGCATGCACTACGCCATCGACCTCGCCGGCGGCATCCTCCTCGCCTGCGCCATTAACCTGCCGCTGCTGCACCTCTGGCAACAGCGCCACCAGGCACCGCTCCTGCGCGACCTGCTCAAGCGCCTGCGAATCTGGCGTAAGTAAGGCAGGCAACCGCGACCAGTGCCAGCGCGATGCCGGCGACATTGACCCGGCTCAGGCGCTCACCGAATAGCCCGGCACCCACCAGCGTCCCCAACACAATCACCCCGACATTCATCCCAGCGAAAACCACGCTGGGATTTTCTTTCAGCGCCGCATGCGCCTTGAGATAGAGAAAAATATTGCCGAAATTCAGTCCGCCCAGCAGCACCCCGGCGGCGACATTGGCAGGCGACCAGCGCGTCCGCCACGCCAGCAAAAAGGCAAACGACAACAGCGCCGCCAGGACAAACACCACCAGCAACAGCGCCGGGAACGTGCCCGCCGTTGCCTGCGACAGACGCTTTAACAGCACATCAATCACGCCATAACCGAGCCAAACCGCGAGCAGCCACAGCGCCGCCTGCCGCCCGTCGCCGCCCTTTGCATCGGTGCGCTGCAACAAACACGCCAGCGCGGCAAAGACCAGGGCAATACCCGCCACCGACCACGGCGACAGCCGCTCGCCAAACCACAAAAAAGCGGCGAGTAACGGAATCACCAGCGCTACCCGCTGCGCCGCATCGGCGCGGACAATCCCCGCCGCCTGCACCGCGCGCGCCATGACAACAAACACCAGCGGCAGCAGCACGCCAAGCAGCGCAAACAACCACCACGAAGCGGCAAAAGTGGCGGCGTTATCCCACGACGGCCGCGCCACCAAGTAGGTCAATAACGCCGCTACTGGATAATTGACCGCCACCATTTGCTGCACGTCCCAGCGCCGCTGCCGCGCGATTTTCAACAACACCGACACCGCCACGCTGAAACAAACACTGCATAACAGAAAGAACATAAAAACCTCCACAAAAAGAAGCTGCGTACTATAGCGGAAGCGCTGCGGTGAACGTGGCAAGAAAAAACCGGGCATTGCCCGGTTTTGTCGTTTGGCGCGTGCTTGCCGTTGAAAATGCGCTCCACCGCATACAGGGTAGCGGGGTTCGTGTATGTAAATGGGGTGGTTTAGTTAACCGGCAGGCTGATGCCGGTGAGTTTTTTGTAGAGCGAGACGGCGTAGCTGTCGGTCATACCGGCGATGTAGTCGCAGACGCCAAGTAGTTTTTGGTAGAGGCTGTCGCGGTTTTGGCGGAATCGCTCGGGCAGGAGCGCCAATATCATTTGGTCGGTACGCGCGGCATGGTCGTGGCCGTGCGTGTTGGCGACCGCCTGGCAGTAGGTCGCCATCAGCCCGGTGAGGACGCGGTGCCCGGCGATTTGCATTTCGACCACCGGGCGGCTGATGTAGATGTGTTTTTCGGCGAAGGCGCGCAGGGCGGCGAGTTTGGCAAGCGAGGGGATGTCTTTCAGTAGCGGCGCGTCGCGCGTGCCATCAAGTAACGCCGCCTCGTTTTCTTGGAAAACGGCGACGGTTTCGTGCACGAGGCGACCGATGGCTTTGGCGCGCAGGTAGGCGAGCTGGTCGCTTTTGCTTTCCATCGCGGCAAGGCGCGCGTTTTCTGCCATGTCGCCGGCGAGGTCGGCGAGCAGTTCGTAGGCGGTGCGGTGTTCGATTTGCCGGATTTGGTAGGCATCTTCGATGTCCACGATGAGGTAGCAGATGTCATCCGCCGCTTCCATCAGGAAGGAGAGCGGGTGGCGCTGCCACGCCTGTTCGCCGCGCTGCGGGATGCCGAGCGCGCTGTAGATGGCGGCGAAGTCTTCGAGGTCGTCTTGATAGACGCCGTTCTTTTTGTAGGGGTTTTTGTAGGCGGTGGCGGGGTATTTGCTCGCAGCGGCAAGGGTGGCGGCGGTGAGGCGCAGGCCGCCGTGGTTGTCCGGGCTTTCGAGGCGGTTGGTGATGCGAAAGCCTTGCGCGTTGCCTTCGATGTGGTAGAGGTCGGCGCGCTGCGCGTCGTTGTTGAGGCGTTCGAGGATGCCCGTGGCTTCCGCGCTTTTGAAGTAGTCGCGCATCGCCTGTTCACCGAAGTGGCCGAAGGGCGGGTTGCCGATGTCGTGCGCGAGGCAGGCGGCGGCAACGATGTCGCCGATGTCGGCGGGCTGGATGCCGTGCCGCGCCAGTGCCGGGTCTTTGGCGAGCAGCCAGGTGCCGACGCTGCTGCCGAGGCTGCGCCCGACGCAGGAGACTTCCAGCGAGTGGGTGAGGCGGGTGCGGACGTAGTCGTTTTTTTCCAGCGGGAAGACTTGGGTTTTGTCTTTCATGCGGCGGAAGGCGGCGGAGAAGATGAGGCGGTCGCCGTCGCGCTGGAAGTCGGAGCGCACCGAGGGCTCGGGGCAGGCAGCCTGGCCAATGCGGTAGGTGGAGAGGAGTTCTGTCCAGTTCATGCGGGTTCCTTGTGAAAGCATTGATGATAGCGCAACCGAAAGGTGACGGTTCGGTCGTTGGCGTTATTGGGCGGAATCGTGTTAAATGGCGCCTTTCTTTTCGGAGGTTTTTATGTCTGCTTTGTTCAAATCGTTTTTCCGTTTGGGTATTTTGTTGACCATTGCCGGTTTTGTTGTTGGCTTTTTGCGCCTTACCGATATGGTGCTTATCGTTGTTTTGCTGGCATTCGCTGCGGTTTATTTGGGCTGGTCGGTGTGGACGGCAAACAAGTCTTCCGGCTATGAGCATCCGCGCCAATGTTTTGCCGATATTTTGGGCGATATTTTTACCTATTCGTGGCTGTTGGCGGGCTTGTGTTTTTGGCTGCTCGCGCCGAAGCATTTGCCGATGGTGCAAGCGCTGCCAAGCAATCATTATTGGATTCTCACCGCTTTTTTGGGCGCGATGATTGGTACGACGCTGATTGAAATGCTGATTACGGTGCATACTTGCCTGATTGCGATGTGGCGGCAAAATCCGATTACGATTACCCGCTGATGTGCGCAAAAGAAAAACCGCCGAAAGGCGGTTTTTTTTCTGTGCATTTTATAGCTATAGCAGCGCAGCGATAATTTGGTCGCGCAGGGCATCAAACGCAGGCGGATGCAGGTAGAGATACAGCGCCGGTTCGATGAGTTCCACTTCGTTGATGCGGAAATCGCCGGCTGTGTCAATCAGGCCGTCGATGCGGGCATAAAGCGGGGCGACGGGCAGATGCGGCAGCACCGCTTCCGCGCGTACCAGCCAGGCGGGTTCGGGGGTAATCGGCAGGATTTCCACGCCGTAGGCGGAGTTGGCGCGCCATTCCTGCGGCGCCGGACGGCGGTGTGCGGCGTGCGAGAACTTGCCGCCGAGATAGACGAGGCAGATTTCGCCGATTGTGCTGGTGATGAAGGGTTGCAGCAGCACGCCTTGCGGGTAGTCGGCAAACGTCGGCAGCTCGCTATCAAGGCGACGCACGCCGCGCCCACTTTGCCCGATGAGCGGTTTGATGACCGGGTTGTCCCAGCCGCTGTTTGCGATTGTCTGCGCCCAGTCATCGCCCGGCAACAGCGCGATGCTAGGGGTGATGGCAAGCCCTTGTGCGGCCAGCTCGCAGAGGTAGCGTTTGTCAAGGTTCCAGCGTTGCAGCGCGGGCGGGTTAATCACGCGCACTTGCGCTGCTTCCAGCGCGGCAAGCCAGGCGCGGTAGGCATCGGGTTCGCGACTGTAATCCCAAGCGGCAAGCGGGATGACGGCGCGGGCGCGGGCGGGGTCGATGTCTTGCCAGGGCAAGAGGGTAGCGTTCAGTGCGGTGGCGAGTTTTTGCAGGTCGGCGTTGCCTTGCGGCCAGTCGCGGCAGGTGGCGATGTAGCTGGTTTTCATGGCGCAGATATGAAAAAAGCGGCTTAAAGCCGCTGAAAAAATGGCGCGCCCGGAAGGATTCGAACCTCCGACCGCCTGGTTCGTAGCCAGGTACTCTATCCAACTGAGCTACGGGCGCGTCGTTTTGAAGGCGCGCATTATCCACACCGCCCCCAGGAGCGTCAAGCGTTATTTTGTTTTTATTTTATGCGTGCGGACGCGGGTTAAAACGCTGTGGTTGCGCGGGTTTTGCCACGTCGTCATCGCTGTCTGCGGCCTCTGGCATCAGCCATTGCAGCGGTGCGCCGCTTGTGCCGAGGCTGGCGAAGTCAAACAGTTCGCGGTCGAGCAAATGCGAGGGACGCACCCGCGTCAGCGCGGCGAAGATGCTGTCCAGCCGCTGCGGCGCGAGTTTGTCCCAGCGCAGCAGCATTTCCTTGATGGCTTGGCGTTGCAGGTTTTCCTGCGAACCGCAGAGGTTGCAGGGGATAATGGGGAATTGCTTCCAGTCGGCGTATTTGGCGATGTCGCGCTCATCGCAATAGGCGAGCGGGCGGATGACGATGTGCGCGCCGTCGTCGCTTTGCAGTTTCGGCGGCATCGCTTTCAGTTGCCCGCCATGAAAGAGGTTCAAAAAGAAGGTTTCCATGATGTCGAATTTGTGGTGGCCGAGGGCGATTTTCGTCATGCCAAATTGCTTGGCGTAGCTGTAAAGATGGCCGCGACGCAGGCGCGAGCAGAGCGAACACATAGTGTTGCCCGGCGCGATTTTGTCGGTAACGATGCTGTAGGTGTCGCTTTCGATGATGTGGTAATCCACACCGATGGAGGCGAGATACTGCGGCAGGACGTGTTCGGGAAAGCCCGGCTGCTTTTGGTCGAGATTGACGGCGGTCAGCTTGAATTCCACCGGCGCGCTGCGTTGTAGCGAGAGGAGTAAATCCAGCATCACATAGGAATCCTTGCCACCGGAAAGGCAGACCATGATGTGGTCGCCCGCTTCTATCATTTGGTAGTCTTCGATGGCCTTGCCGACGTTTTTTCGCAGCCGTTTTTGGAGTTTGCGCAGGGTTACGCTCATTGCCTCATCCTTTTATTTATGGGTTTTCCGGCATGATAAAACGGCGCTCAAACAAAATCGAATTGTCGCTTGACCGCCTGCAAAAAATCGCTAAAATGCGCACCTCGCCAAACGCCGGAGTAGCTCAGTTGGTAGAGCGCCTCACTTGTAATGAGGATGTCGCGGGTTCAACTCCTGTCTCCGGCTCCATCTTAAAGATGGTCAACCAATGCCCAGATGGCGGAACTGGTAGACGCGCTAGGTTCAGGTCCTAGTGGGAGCAATCCCTTGGAGGTTCGAGTCCTCTTCTGGGCACCAG
>CAUVOF010000094.1:0-8033 GCA_963553325.1 uncultured Cardiobacterium sp. | reverse complement strand
GGTCGATGTCGAGCGCGTTGCCGTGGTGGATGTGGTTGTCGATGAGCGCGGCGAGAAGGTTGTTGGCCGCGCCGATGGCGTGGAAGTCGCCGGTGAAATGCAGGTTGATGTCTTCCATCGGCAGCACTTGCGCGTAGCCGCCGCCTGCCGCGCCGCCTTTCATGCCAAAGACCGGGCCGAGCGAAGGCTCGCGCAGGGCGATGATGGTGCGCTTGCCGAGACGGTTGAGCGCGTCGGCGAGTCCGATGGTGACGGTGGTTTTGCCTTCGCCTGCCGGGGTGGGGTTGATGGCGGTAACGAGGACGAGTTTGCCGGGTTTGTCGCTAGTTTGCGGCGGGATTTTCGCTTTGTATTTGCCGTATTGTTCGAGCTGGTCTTCGCCAATGCCAATTTTGGCGGCGATAGCGCTGATGGGCTGGATGGCCGCTTGGCGGGCGATTTCTGCGTCTGTCATGGGACTCTCCGATTTGTGAAGGGAAGTCTGGATTGTAAGCCGCGCTTATCTTTTCGCCAAGCCCTCGACGTGGTTTTCTGTGGCAAAGCGTGCTGAATATCGCGGTTTGCTGTTGGTTGCTGTAAATACTGGCAAAAATGGCGGACGTAACGTGGTCAAGTGGGGTAATTGTCGCTATCATCGCCGCCAAAATCGTCAAGGAATTTATGGAAATGGTCAGTATGGTTTTTTTGCCATGCTGGCATCTATTTTTATCTATAGCAATCCACCGAAAGCTTCATACGGTGTTGCGTCGCCTCGCCGTACAAAAGCGTACTGTCTTCGGCGACGCGCCTTGTCTGAAACTCTCGGTGTATCGCTATAAATAATAATCTTGTTTCCACCCACCAAACCGGGGAGGTTTTTTATGGTGAAGTTCCAGCAGGATGCCACGCTGCTTTTGGCAGCCGTTGGCGATAAGGAAAATATCAGCGCGGTCACGCATTGTGTGACGCGGATGCGTTTTGTCTTGGTTGATCCGAAAAAGGCCGATATTGCCCGCATTGAGGCGATAGGTTGTGTCAAGGGGACGTTTACCCAATCCGAACAATTCCAAGTCATTATTGGCAATGAGGTGAGCGAGTTTTATCAGGAATTTACCGCGCTTGCCGGCATTGAGGGCGTCTCAAAAGATGCGGTGAAAGCGGCGGCGACCGCGCAGCAGAATTTGTTGCAGCGGATTATGAGCGCGCTTGGCGAGATTTTTGCGCCGATTATTCCCGCGCTGGTATGCGGCGGTCTGATTTTGGGCTTTCGCAATATTATTGGCGAGATTGCGATGTTTGATGGCAAGACTTTGGCGCAGACCTCGCAATTTTGGCAGGGGATGTATCAATTCCTCTGGCTAATTGGTGAGGCGGTATTCCATATGCTGCCGATTGGCATTGTTTGGTCAATTACCCGCAAGATGGGGACGACGCCGATTCTCGGCATTGTCCTCGGCGCGACGCTAGTGTCGCCGCAGTTATTGAATGCCTTTGCGGTTGCCGGTACGGAAGCGGATAAGATTCCGCATTGGGATTTCGGCTTTACTCAGGTCAATATGATTGGCTATCAGGGGCAAGTGATTTCCGCAATTCTTGCCGGTTTTGTTTTGGTGTATTTAGAGCGCTTTTTCCGCCGTATTTCGCCCGCGGTGATTTCGATGATTATCGTGCCGTTTTGTTCGCTCGTGCCTGCGGTGATTATTGCGCATATGTTGGTCGGGCCAATTGGCTGGAAGATTGGCACGTTTATTGCCGATGCGGTTTATGGCGGGCTGACTTCTTCGTGGTCTGTTTTATTCGCTGCCGTTTTCGGTTTTCTTTATGCGCCGGTGGTGATGACCGGTTTGCATCATATGACCAACGCCATTGATATTACTTTGACGGCGAAATTCGGCGGCACGATTCTTTGGCCAATGATTGCCCTTTCCAATATTGCGCAAGGTTCGAGCGTGCTGGCGATGAGTGTTTTGCAGCGCCACAATAAACGCGCCGAGCAAGTAAACGTGCCTGCCTGTATTTCCGCGTATTTGGGGGTTACGGAACCGGCGTTATTCGGGGTGAATTTGAAATATGGTTTCCCGCTGATTTGCGGCATGATTGGCTCTGCCATTGCCGCGGTGATTTCGGTTGGCTCGGGCACGCAGGCGCTCAGTATTGGCGTCGGCGGTATTCCCGGCATTTTGTCTATCAATCCGCAATTCTGGGGTTCGTTTGCCCTGGCGATGGCGGCGGCGATTACCGTGCCGTTTGTGCTGACTTGGCTGGTCGGGCAGAAGAAATTGAGCACGGCGGAAAAAGGCAGTGCGCCCGCGCCTGCGGTTGCCGTGCCACCTGCTGCCTCGCCTGCGGAGGAGGTGTTTATCGCGCCGATGAGCGGTCGTCTGTTTGCCATTGAGGATATTGACGATCAGGGTTTTGCCTCGAAGAGCATGGGCGATGGCATCGCCATTGAGCTGCAAGACGGCGTGGTAGTCGCGCCGTTTAGCGGCACGGTCGAGGTCGCGTTCCCCACCGGGCACGCCTACGGGCTTGCCTGCGACAACGGGCGTGAGCTGCTGATTCATATCGGCATGGATACGGTCGAGTTGCAGGGCAAGGGCTTCACCGCGCGCGTCCAGCAGGGCGACCGCGTGCGCCAGGGCGATGTGCTGACAGAGGTCGATGTGGATTATGTGAAGCGGCAGGGCAAGTCGTTGGTGTCGCCGGTGGTGTTTACCGATGGCGGCGCGGTGCGTGTGCTGAAGCGGGATGTGGACGTTAAACGCGGCGATAGCGGCATTTTGGAACTGTGAGGCATGCCATGAATTTCAAAGACAAAGTCGTTTACCAGATTTACCCCAAATCCTTCTGCGACAGCAACGGCGACGGCATCGGCGACCTGCCGGGCATCATCAGCAAGCTCGATTACCTGCAAGCGCTCGGCGTGGACTATATCTGGCTCAACCCGGTTTACCCCTCGCCGCAGCGCGACAACGGCTACGACGTCGCCGATTACCGCGCCATTGACCCGGTTTACGGCACGATGGCGGATTTTGAGCGACTCTGCCGCGAGGCGAAAGCGCGCGGCATCGACATCATGCTCGACATGGTCTTCAACCACACCTCGACCGCGCACGAGTGGTTCCAAAAAGCGCTCGCCGGCGACGCCAAATACCGCGCCTATTATTTGTTCCGCCCCGGCAAGCCCGACGGCAGCGCGCCGACCAACTGGCAGTCCAAATTCGGCGGCAGCGCCTGGGAATACGCGCCGCAAATCGGGCAGTATTACCTGCACCTTTTTGACGTTACCCAGGCAGACCTCGACTGGACGAACCCGGCGGTGCGCGCGGAAGTCGCCGACATCGTCCGCTTCTGGCAGGCAAAAGGCGTGCATGGCTTCCGCTTCGACGTCATCAACCTCATCAGCAAGCGCGAATTTGCCGACGACCCCAACCACGCCGACGGCCGCCAGTTCTACACCGACGGCCCGCACGTGCATGAATACCTGCGCGAGTTAAACCGCGCCAGCTTCGGCCGCGACGCGCAGAGTTTTACCGTCGGCGAGATGAGCTCGACCAAACTCGCCGAATGCGTGCTTTACGCCGGGGCGGCGAGCGGCGAACTGTCGAGCGTCTTCACCTTCCACCACCTCAAGGTGGACTACAAAGACCAGCAAAAATGGGCGCTGCAACCCTTTGATTTTGTCGCGCTGAAAACGCTGTTGAGCGACTGGCAAACGGGCATGGCGGCAGGCGACGCCTGGAACGCGCTCTTCTGGAACAACCACGACCAGCCGCGCGCCTTGAGCCGCTTCGGCGATGACCGCCGCTACCGCGTTGAGTCCGCCACCATGCTGGCGAGCGCCTTGCACATGCTGCGCGGCACGCCTTACGTCTATCAGGGCGAAGAAATCGGCATGACCAACGCCTATTTCGATGACATCGCCGACTACCGCGATGTGGAAAGCACCAACCTCTACGCGCTGGAAAAAGCGGCGGGGCGGGACGTGGCGGCAATCCACGAACTGCTGCGCGCGCGCAGCCGCGACAACGCGCGCACGCCGATGCAGTGGACGGCCGGCGCGCAGGCGGGGTTCAGCAGCGGCACGCCGTGGTTGAAAGTCAATCCGAACCACGTAGAAATCAACGCCGAAGCAGAGACGCGCGACCCGCACGGCATCTACGCCCATTACCAGGCGCTGATTCGCCTGCGCAAAACACAGCGCGTCGTCCAGGACGGCGATTACACCTTGCTTCTTGCCGAGCATCCGCAAATATTCGCCTACCGCCGCGAGAATGACGCGGCAACGCTCATCGTGTTGGCGAATTTCTACGGCGAAGTGGCGCAAGCACCGCTGGCGGACACGGCGGGATACCGCCTGTTGCTCGGCAACTACGCCGATTCACCCGCCGCACTGGCGGAAGACGTGCTGCTACGACCGTATGAGGCGCTGATTTATCTGCGCGAGAAATGAAGTAGTTGCTGTAAAGAAAAACGCCGTTAAACCGGCGTTTTTTGTGGGTGGTGTATCACTATAAATTGTTTTTGTCGCTGCGTGGCGTGCTTGCTGCCCCCATCCCCGCCTTCCCCCACGGGGGAAGGGGCAGAACGGCGGTAGTTCGCAGTAGTCGGTTTACATACGCGGTAGCGGGATTCGTGGCAAGCGCCTGTTGCAGGCGCTTGGTCCATTGCTGTTCTTCAGTCATGGTTCTTGCTCGCCTTAATCCGCTCCTCCCAGAAGGTCGCGTTTTTGATGCCGAGCTTTTCCGGGTCGAAGGTATAAACCGCGGCGTTTTCCTTTTGCTGGCGCTCGTAATCGCGCAGGGCGCGGATGGTCGGGCGGCCGGTCACAAAGAAAATAATGATGAGGCCGATGATATTGAGCCAGGCGGTGAGGCCGACGCCGATGTCGCCGATTTTCCAAATATAGCCAGCGCTGCTGATAGAACCGTAGGCGACGGCGAACATCGCACTCAATTTCACAATCAGCGTGACATCGCGTTTCCAGCCGAACTTGCGCGCCAGATAGAGGATGTTTATCTCGGCGATGTAGTAGTAGGCGAGGATGGTGGTGAAGGCGAAGAAGAAGGTGGCGATGGCGACCAGCACCGGGCCGCTCTTGCCGAAGACCGACTGCATCGCGTACTGGGTGTAAGCGGTGGTGCCGGGGTCAACGTTAATCACCGCGCCGTTCGCGTCCTTGAGGTTGGTGACCAAATACTGCGTCGCCTCGCCGGCGAAGTGCTGGTCGGCGACGATGTTGTACTGCTGCGTCATCAAAATAATCAGCGCGGTCGCGGTACAAACAAAGAGCGTGTCGATATACACCGAAAACGCCTGCACCAGTCCCTGCTGCACCGGATGCTCGACCTCGGCGGCAGCGGCGGCGTGCGCGCCCGTGCCTTGTCCGGCCTCATTCGAATAAATACCGCGCTTGACGCCCATACCAATCGCCGCACCCAGGCCGGCGGTCGGGCTGAAGGCATCGCCGACAATGAGCGCAAACAGCTCCGGCACGCGGTTGATATTGATGAAGACGATGATCATCGCCAGGATGATGTAGGCAAGCGCCATGAACGGCACGACGATTTGCGCGAAATTGGCGATGCGCTTGATACCACCGAAAATAATGAAACCGAGCAGCACCAAAACGCCGGCGGTGGTAATCAGGCGGTGCGTGCCGACACTGCCGACCAGCCCGCTCTCGACCATCTTGCCCTCGCCGAAGACCTCCGCCATCGCGTTGGCAACGCCATTCGCCTGCGGGCCGAGCAAAAAGAGGCCGCAAGACAAAATGGCGGCGATGGCAAAGAGAATGCCGTACCAGCGCCAGCCGAGGCAGCGCTCAAAATAATAGGCCGGGCCGCCGAGATACTCGCCCGTCTTTGCGTCGCGCACCTTATAAATCTGGCCGAGGGTGGACTCGACATAAGCGGTACTCGCGCCGAGGAAGGCGACCACCCACATCCAAAACACCGCGCCCGGGCCGCCAAAACCGATGGCGGCGGCAACCCCGGCAATATTGCCGATACCGACACGGCCAGAGAGCGACACCGACAGCGCCTGGAAGGAAGAAATGCCATGCTCCGAGCTATTGTCCGTCTTAAACAGCAGACGACACATCTCGGCGAAGTGGCGCACCTGGGCAAAGCGCGTCATCAACGAAAAAAACAACCCGACGCCCAGGCACAGCCAAATGAACGACGGGTTCCAAATCACATCATTGAGCCAGAGGACGACAGCCTCGACCGTGTTTTTCTCACTATGCATAACAATCTCCTGTGCTTACTAACGGGAAGGTCAATGTACTACGCCACCTAAACATAAGCCAACAAAAAACTGAACGAACCGCAAGCAAGCGTCCAGAAAAAAAACGCTACCATGCGGCAAGTCCCACAAAGCAAAGGAAAAAAACGATGAAACGCCTTGTCCTGACCGCACTCGCCGCCGCCTTCGCCGCCATCGCCCACGCCGATAACGAAGCCGTAGGCACGCCGCTTGCCATGCCTGCCGAAATGCAGGAAATCTTCGCGCGCAATCCCGCCACGGCCAGCAATAACGAACGCTTTGCCAATGCCGAAGCCGCAGCCGTTTACCAGGCGGCGCACGACGGCGACCTTGCCCGCGCGCGACAAATCCTCGCCCAACGCCCGGATATATTGCAAAGCCACAACACCCAGGAAATGACACCGCTTGGCGTCGCCATGATGAGCGGCGACCGCAAAGCCTTCAACGCCCTGCTAGACCTTGGTGCCGACCCCACCTGGCTGGGCGACATGCGCGACACCGACCTGCACCTTGCCGCCATCCTCACCGACCGCTACTGGCTGGATGCCCTGATAAAACGCGGCGTGAACCTCGAAATCCCCAACACACTGGGCGAGACGCCGCTCTTTGCCGCGCTTGGCGCGGAGACGCGCGACAACTTCGAGCTGCTGCTCAAGGCGGGGGCGGACATCCACGCCCGCGCCGACGACGGCGAGACCCTGCTGCACAAGGCCGCCGGTATCAGCGATTACGATGCCGTGCCGCGCCTGCTCAAACTGGGCGTCGATCCCACCCTGCGCGACCACGTCGGCTACACCTTCCAGTACAGCTACTTCCTCGCCTCCGACAACCCGCCGCACGCCAAAGAAGTGCGCGCCTGGCTCGACGCGCACAACATCCCCATTGACACCAGCCGCATCGCGCCCGACGCGCCACCGGCGGACAACAGCCTCTGCACCGTCCCGCCGACGGCGCTGCTCACCGCCGTCTCGCCGCATTACCGCGCAAGTGCGGCGCTGCTGCAAAACAGCGGCAAAGACAACGCCGCCCGCCCGGCGGACGACGCCGCGTCGGTTGCCGTCAGCGACGCCGACATTGACCGCGTGGCGCAACAGCTCGCCGCCGCCTACCCGGCAGAAGACCGCGCGCAGCAACAACAAAACTATCGCGAACATTACCTGTTCTACCGCGACGACGGCGAAAACGTGCAAACCCTCGCCGGGGCGCTTGCCACCTACACCCTCGGCAGCTACAACGCCTGGCGCGGCTCAAACGGCGACGATGACACCCTGGACAGAACCTACCACAGCCTCCTCGCCCAATACCGGCAGCAGACGGGCAACATAAAAGTGGACAAGGACGACTACCTGCGCCACATCATGCTGGGCATGCAGCTCATCCTTGCCACCGCCTACTGCCATAACGTCGAAAGCCGTGGCCACCTGCAAACGGCAGGCAGCCACGGCCTCAAGGCGCTGTTCAAAACCGCGCCGGAACACATCCGCCTTGACGCGAACGGCATCGGCCGTCGCTGAGAAGCCGTTCAAATGGCGGGATATAGCGAATGGAATTTGTCGGGCATAAATGCCCGACCTACGGCTACGTCCCGTAGGGCGTGTTGACAATTCATTGTGAATGCCGTCGCTGTGCGATTTTTTTACACCCCCACCCCGGGTTCCCTTGAAAAAGGCGTTCGCCTTTTTCAAGGGGAGTCCCGTCCCTCCCCCGCTGCGCAGGGGCGGGGGTATTCAATAGCCCCTAGGGGCTGTTTACAATTCACCTAAGTACTTGAAAAAACGAAAAACGGC
>CAUVOF010000093.1:0-8039 GCA_963553325.1 uncultured Cardiobacterium sp. | reverse complement strand
GCAAGGTGCGCGAGCAGCCCCCACCCCAGCCCTCCCCCACAGGGGGAGGGGGTGTTTTTGGGGCGTTGGTCGCTTTACAGGTTGAGGATGAGCCGCGCCGGGTCTTCAATCAGTTGTTTGATTTCGACGAGGAAGCCGACGGCTTCGCGGCCGTCGATGATGCGGTGGTCGTAGGAAAGCGCGATGTACATCATCGGCGCGATGACGACTTGGCCGTTTTCGGCGATGGGGCGCTCGACGATGTTGTGCATGCCGAGGATGCCGCTTTGTGGCGGGTTGATGATGGGGGTGGACATCATCGAGCCGAAGGTGCCGCCGTTGGTGATGGTGAAGGTGCCGCCGGTCATTTCTTCGATGGTGAGGGTACCGTCTTTGGCTTTGCCCGCGTAGTCGATGATTTGTTGTTCGATGTCGGCAAAACCCATGTGTTCGGCGTTTCTCAGGATGGGGACGACGAGGCCGCGCGGCGAGGAGACGGCGATGCCGATGTCGCAGTAGTTGTGGTAGATGATGTCGTCGCCGTCGATGGATGCGTTTACTGCCGGGTATTTTTTCAGCGCTTCGACCGCGGCTTTGACGAAGAAGGACATGAAGCCGAGTTTGACGCCGTTTTTGGCGACGAAGGCGTCTTGGTATTTTTTGCGCAGTGCCATCACCGCACGCATGTTCACTTCGTTGAAGGTGGTGAGCATGGCGGCGTTGTGCTGCGCGTCGAGTAGGCGCTCGGCGATGCGTTTGCGCAGGCGGGTCATCGGCACGCGCTCTTCGTGGCGGCGGCTGCCACCGGCGAGGTGCTGTTTGATGTCGCCTTTGGTTACTCTTCCGCCGCGACCGCTGCCCGCAACGTCGCCTGCGGCAACGCCCGCTTCGGCGGCGAGTTTGCGTGCGGCCGGGCTGAGGTTTTTGTCGTCAGCGGCGGGCGCAGCTGATGCCGCCGGGGCGGCGGCTTTTTCCGCGGCAGGGGCGTCTGCAACTGCGCCTTCTTCGATGTAGGCGATGATGTCGCCACCGGTTACGGTCGCGCCGTCTTGGGCGACGATTTCTTTCAGGACGCCGCTTGCCGGTGCGGGCATTTCGAGGACGACTTTGTCGGTTTCGAGATCAACCAGGTTTTCGCCTTCGCGCACGCTGTCGCCGGGTTTTTTGTTCCAGTTGATGAGGGTCGCATCGGCGACGGATTCGGGAAGGGCGGGGACGGTTACTGCTGTTGTCATGTGGGGTTCCTCATGGTTTTTCCGTGATACCGAGCGCTGCGCGCACCAGCGCGGCCTGTTCGGCGTTGTGCATTTTCAGGTAGCCAGCGGCGGTCGAAGCGGAAGCGACGCGGCCGGCGTAGTGGACAGTTTTGCCTGCGGGCAGGGCGGGGGCGAGCCATTCGTAGATTTGTCGCCAGGCGCCCTGGTTGCGCGGCTCTTCTTGACACCAGACGATGTCGGCGTTGGGGTAGCGTGCCAGTTCGGCGGCGACTTCTTTTGCCGGGAAGGGGTAGAGCTGTTCAACGCGGACAATGGCGATGTCGCGCAGCTCATCGTCGCGGCGTTTTTGCAGCAGGTCGTAGTAAACCTTGCCGCTGCAAAGGACGATGCGGCGGATTTTCTCGGCGGGCAACAGTTCGTCGCTTTCGCCAATCACCGTTTGGAAGTGGCCGCTGGCGAGTTCTTGCAGTTCGCTCACTGCCAGTTTGTGGCGCAGCAGCGATTTCGGCGACATCACAATCAGCGGTTTGCGGAATTTGCCGAGCACTTGGCTGCGCAGCAGGTGGAAGATTTGCGCCGGGGTGGTCGGCACGCAGACGCGCACGTTGTCTTCCGCGCACAGTTGCAGGTAGCGCTCAAGCCGCGCCGAGGAATGTTCCGGGCCCTGGCCTTCGTAGCCGTGCGGCAGCAGCATGGTGAGGCCGCTGTAGCGTCCCCATTTGGTTTCGCCGGAGGTAATGAACTGGTCGATGATGACTTGCGCACCATTGGCGAAGTCGCCGAATTGGGCTTCCCAGATGGTGAGGCCTTGCGGCTCGGCGGTGCTGTAGCCGTATTCGAAGCCGAGCACGGCGCATTCGGAGAGGATGGAGTCGATGATGCGCACGTTCGGCTGGCCGTCGTAGAGGTGGGCGAGCGGGGTGTAGCTGTCGCCGGTGGTTTGGTCGTGGATAACCGCATGGCGGTGCGAGAAAGTGCCGCGGCCGCAGTCTTCACCGGAAACGCGCACGGAATAGCCCTGTTCCAAGAGTGAGGCGTAGGCGAGGTTTTCCGCTGCGCCCCAATCGAGCGGCTGCTTGCCGGCTGCCATCTCGACGCGCGTCGCCAGCACCTTGCCGACGATGGGATGCGCGGTGAAATCGGCGGGCGGGGTAAAGATTTTCGCGCCGAGACGGGTCAGGTCTTGCGCCGCATAGGCGGTGGCAACCGGCGCCGTCCAGTTTTCCTGCGAAATCGCCTGCCATTCCTGGCGCAGCACATCGTTCGGGCGCGGCGGCTGCGGGCGGGCGACCGAATCGCCCGCTTCGAGGCGCTTGCGGTAGTCGTCCTGCATCTTTTCATAATCGCCAGCGGCAATGACGCCTTCAGCAACCAAGCGCTCGGCATAAACCTGCGCCGGCACCGGATGATTGCGGATTTTTTGGTACATCATCGGCTGGGTGGCAGAAGGCTCATCCGCTTCGTTATGGCCGAGGCGGCGATAGCAGACAATGTCGATGAAAATATCTTTTTGGAATTCGCGCAAATAATCGGCGGCAAGTTCGGCGGCAAAAACCAGTGCTTCCGGGTCATCGCCATTGACGTGCAGCACCGGCGCCTGAATCAATTTCGCCGCATCGGAACAATACATCGCCGAGCGGGTATCGAGCGGATTAGAAGTGGTAAAGCCGATTTGATTATTGACGATAACGTGCAGCGAGCCACCGACGCGATAACCGCGCACCTGCGACAATTGCAGCGTTTCCATAATGATGCCTTGTCCGGCAAAAGCAGCATCGCCATGAATCTGAATTGGCACGGCATAATTGCTGATTTCATAAACCGTATCGGCGTTACGCGCTTGCTGCACTCGCTCTAAACGGGCGCGCATTGAGCCTTGCACCACCGGATTGACGAATTCCAAATGCGAAGGGTTAAACGCCAAAGACAAGCCAACGACGCCGCCTTCCGTACCGACGCTGGAAGAAAAGCCCATGTGATACTTCACATCGCCGCTGCGTCCTTCGACGGGCGTATATTTCCCTTCAAATTCATTGAACAAATCTTCGGGGCGTTTGCCGAGAATATTGATGAGCACATTCAGGCGACCGCGGTGCGCCATGGCAATGCCGACTTCCTTAGAACCATTCTTGCCGAAACGCTGAATGGCATTATCCAAAAGGGGAATCAAACCATCGCCGCCTTCTAATGAAAAACGCTTCTGTCCGACGAATCGTTTGTGCAAATATTTTTCCATGCCGTCGGCAGCAACGAGCAATTGCAGCAATTCCTTTTTACGAGTGGCAGACATGCCATAACCATTTGCTGCCTGCTCTAATCTTTTTTGCAACCAGCGACGCTCTTCCGTGTTATGAATATGGGAAAACTCTGCGCCAATATGATGCTTATAAGATTTCTCTAAATGCGCAATGATGTCGCGCAATTTCATATCGCCGGTAAATAAAGTACCGGTATTAAAAGTGCGGTCCAAATCGGCATCAGTCAGACCATGCCAGCGATAATCCACATCGGGAACTTCACGGCGTGCGCGCAAATTAATCGGGCATAAATCGGCGACCTGATGACCGCGGGCGCGATAGCCGGAAATCAGCGCCAATACGGCTACTTGCTTGTCAATCGCTTCGCTGTCTGCGCCACCATCGGCAACCGGCGGCAATTGCGCCAGCACCTCGAAGCGTTCCTGCACCGGCAAACGCGGTTTCTCATCACTCAATCCGGCGCGCACCTCATCAAAATAACTGCGCCATTGCGGCGAGACGCTATCCGGTGCATCCAAATACTGCTCATAAAGCGCCTCAATATAAGCGGCATTGCCACCACTCAATTGAGAAGAAGCCTTTTGACTCTGATAGTTAGCCATAGATATACCCTTAAAAGAAAAATATTAGGCAGGTATTATAATACGCAGATAAGGATATAAAAACAACGCCGAAACAAGATAGATTCCCTTAAAAACACAAAGAAGAAACAGGAAACCACATGACTAACCACATCCGTCTGGCGACAGCCAATGACCTGCCCGCCATCGTCGCCATTTACAACAGCACCATTGCCAGCCACCAATCCACCGCCGACCTCGCGCCGGTGAGTGTAGAATCGCGGCAGGCGTGGTTTGCCGCGCACCAGGACAGCCGCCCGCTCTACGTCGTCGAAGACGAAAACGGCGCGGTTGCCGCCTGGGGCAGCTTTAGCGACTACTACCCGCGCGCCGCCTACCGCATCAGCGCGGAAATCAGCATCTACGTTCACCCCGACAAACGCGGCAGCGGCTTCGGCAAATGGCTGTTGCAGGAAATGCTGCAACGCGCGCCCGCGCTTGGCATCGAAAACGTGCTGGCGGTCATCTTCGCGCACAACGCGGCAAGCCTCGCCCTCTTCCAGTCGCAAGGATTCACCGAATGGGGACGACTGCCGCAGGTTTGCGATTTACAGGACTTCCGCGCTGATATCGTCATCTTGGGCAAACGCCTCACCGCAGCGTCATCCTGAAAATATATAGCGATACACCGAAAGTCTCAGACAAGGCGCGCCGCCGAAGACAGTACGCATTTGTACGGCGCGGGTTTCCCTAAAAAATGGCTTTGCCATTTTTTAGGGTGCCCGGTCAGGCGGCGCAACACCGTATGAGGCTTTCGGTGGATGGCTATACATACACGAACCCCGCTACCCTGTATGTATATTTACCCCTTGATGATTTCTACCCAATAGCCGTCCGGGTCTTTAAGGAAGGCGATGTCGCGCATCGTCCCGTCTTCCGGGCGTTTTTGGTAGGGGACGTTGTTCTGGTCAAACCAGGCAATAGCGGCGGCGAAATCCGGCACGCTGAAGCAGATGTGGCCGTAGCCGCGCGGTTCGCTGTTGCCGTTGTGGTAGTGAAACGCCGGGTCTGCTTCCGTACCCCAGTTGTGGGTCAGTTCCAAAATGCCGCTTTGCCGCGCAATCCAGCGGCGGCGCTCGGTCTCATCAGCGGGGATGTCTTCGTCGCCGCGTAGCATGGCGAGGAAGTAGAGGCTGAATTTGCCGCCTTCGTAGTCGCTTTTGCGCACCAGGGTCATGCCAAGGATGCGGGTGTAGAAATCCAGCGATGCCGCCGGGTCTTTGACGCGCAGCATGGTGTGGTTGTAGGTAAAACCGCGGGTGGCGGCGTCGTGGTTTTGCGTCGCGCCGGGCGCGCTGGGGGCGGTGAAGCTCATGCTTGTCTCCTATTCGTTTATGATGCGCGCCCATTTTACACAGGAGTTTTTATGCCGCGTTGGTTGTTCGCCGTGCTGGTGCTGGCGGTTTTGCAGTTGTTGCTGTGGGTTTTCGCGCGTTCGCTGCGTTTTTTGGCGGGCGAGAAGCGTCGCCCTTGGCTGACGGCGGCAGTGTTTGTCGCCGGCGACGGCCTGACGCTCGCCGCCTTTTCCCGCCTCGTACCGGGGCTGTTTATCGCGCAGGCGTGGTTACTAGCGCTTTTGTGGCTGTGGTTTTTGGCGGCAGCGGCGGGGTTTGTTCTCTATTCTTTGGGCAAACGCTTTGCACCGACAAAAGCGGCAACGGCACTGCGTGTCTTTTTGCCGACGGCTTTTGCCGCGCTCTTTGCCTGGGGTTTTTTCAATGCCAACAGCACGGTGGTGCGCCACTACGCCATCACCCTCGACAAGCCAATGGCGCAGCCGCTGCGCCTGGGCGTCGCCACCGACATCCATCTCGACAGCGGCTTTTTCTTTGGCGCACGCGAGCTTGACCGCCTCGCCGCGATTTTCGCCGCCGAACAGGTGGACGTCATTCTGCTGCCCGGCGACATCATTAATGACCGCGCCGATGCGTTTTACGATGAGGGGATGTTGCCGCATTTGCAGGCGTTGCGCGCGCCGCTTGGCGTCTTCGCCACACTGGGCAATCATGAGTTTTACGGCGATGCGGCAGAAAACGCGCGCGCCTTGCGCGCAGCGGGCGTGCATTTATTGCGCGACGAGGTGGCGGTCGCCGGCGAGCGCGTGGTGATTGCCGGACGCGATGACGACACCAACAGCGCCCGCCCGCCGCTGGCAACGTTGCTCAAAGACGTGCGCCGCGATTTGCCCATCTTGGTGCTCGACCACCGCCCGACGGAAATCGTTGAAAACGCGCAAACGCCGATGGACATCCAGCTTTCCGGGCACGCGCACAACGGCCAGGTATTTCCCGCCAATTTCATCGTGCGCGCGATGTACCGCCTGCATTACGGCCACGAGCAGATTGACGGCAAAGAGATTTTCGTCTCTTCCGGCTTTGGTTTTTGGGGCGTGCCGCTGCGTCTTGGCTCGCGTTCCGAGGTGTTGGTGATAGAAGTGCGCGGGCGTAGCGCAGGTTAAGAAAGGTTTATACTGCGCCCTTTCCCATTTTGGAGATTCCCATGTACCGCCTCGAAAACGAACACCTCGCCGTAACCATTTCCCCGCATGGCGGCGAACTGCAAAGCATCCTCTACCGCGAGCGCGAATACCTCTGGCAGGGCGAGGCGCGCTACTGGGCGCGGCGCGCGCCCATCCTCTTCCCCATCGTTGGCAAGCTGAAAAACGGCCGCTACCAGCACCACGGCCACGCATACAGCCTGCCGCAGCACGGCTTCGCCCGCGACCAGGACTTCCACCTGCTCGAACACGACGAGCACAGCCTCACCTACCGCCTCGAAGACAGCGGCGAAAGCGGCGAAAACTACCCCTTTGCCTTCATCTTAGACCTCAGCTACACCCTGCGCGGCGACACCTTGCGCGTTGGCTGGCAAGTGCATAACCCCGGCGAAGAAGAGCTGCTCTTTTCCATCGGCGGCCATCCCGCCTTCAACCTGCCACTGGCCGACGGCGACAGCTTTGCCGACCACAGCATTACCCTCGACAGTCCCGGCATCGCCCAACTCGGCTGGCAGGACGGCCTGCTTGACCCGACACCGCGCCCGGCAGCGACCGCCTTTGCCCTCGACTACGCACAATTTGCCGACGACGCCCTCATCTACCACACCCCCGGCGCGACCCGCATCACCCTGCGCGGCAAAACCCCGGCGCCCGTGCTCACCGTCAGCTACGACGACTTGCCCTATTTGGGACTGTGGACACCGGCGGGCAAAAACGCGCCCTTCCTCTGCATCGAGCCCTGGGCGGGGGTGATGGACACAGCCGACCACGACGGCAACCTCGAAAACAAACTGGGCATCCAGCGCCTTGCCGCGCACGCCGACTGGCAACGCCACTACGACATCCGCATCCACGACGAGGCACAATTATGAGCATCCGCGCCATCGCCTTTGACCTTGACGGCACCCTCTGCCACACCCTGCCCGACCTTGTCGCCGCCGCCAACGCCAGCCGCGCCCACATGGGGCTGCCGCCGCTGCCCGATGCCACCATCGAAAGCTACATTGGCGACGGCATCCCGCGCCTGTTGCATCGCGTCCTCACCAACAGCCGCGATGGCGACGCCGACGCGCCGCCCGCCGCACACGCCGAAGCCTACCGCTACTTCACCGCCTACTATCTTGAGCACCTAAGCGACAAAACCCGCCCCTACCCGCACGTCGCCGAAACCCTCGCCGCCCTCGCGCAGCGCGGCATCGCGCTCGCCGTCATTACCAACAAAAACGAAGCGCACGCCAAGCAGCTACTCGCCGATCTTGACCTTGCGCACTACTTCGCGCGCGTCCTCGGCGGCGACAGCCTCGCGGAAAAAAAACCGTCGCCGCTGCCGCTCACCACCACCGCCACCGCCTTCGGTATTGCACCTGCGGAAATGCTGATGGTCGGCGATTCTGCCAACGACATCCTCGCCGGCAAAGCGGCGGGCTGCCCGACCGTTGCCGTCACCTACGGCTACGCCGACGTCCGC
>CAUVOF010000092.1:0-8122 GCA_963553325.1 uncultured Cardiobacterium sp. | reverse complement strand
CGCTGCGCGAAGAAATCGCCTCCACCGAAAACCGCATCGCCTTCTCGCGCCAGCATTACAACGACAGCATCACCGAATACAACAGCGCCATCGAACAATTCCCCGCCAACATCATCGCCGGGATGTTCGGCTTCCGCGCCGCCGAGCTGCTGGAAATCGAAGACATCGCCGCCAAACGCCAGCCGGTGCCAGTCAAATTCAGCTAACGACATCCCCCTCCCCTGCAGGGCGAAGCCCGCAGCGGGGGAGGGCCGAGGTGGGGGTGGGCGATATTATTGGCGAGCTGGAATTCCAATTTTTCAGTTATTTGCTGCCCTAATTCCGCTCCGCCCCTACCGCGGAGAAAACAGGGCAGGGCATCAAACCGCCCCAACATACATACACCAACCCCGCCATCCTGTATGTAAACGCCGCTTGGAAACCTCATGACTAATTTCCGCGAAAAACACCGCCAGGCGGCCGCGACCAGCCGTCGCCTGCTCCTCGCCTTCTGGCTGGGGGCGCTCGCCTGCTACCTCTGCTACACCAGCATCTGCGCCGCCCTTCTCTTTGCCCCTTACATCATCGCTGGCGACAATCCCATCAGCCGCTTTCTCTGGCTCAGCCTCATCCTCGGCCTCGTCCCCACCGGCATCATGCTGTTTGCCTACAACGACGCGCGACAAAAAATGCGTGAACGCAGCGCGGGCGAACAGGCACGGGCGCTCGGCGCCGAACCCACCCGCGACAACTCCGCCCGCGACCGCCGCTACACCAACCTCGTCGCCGAAATGAGCGCCGCCTCCGGCAATCCGCCGCCCGAAACCTACATTCACCGCCACGACATGAGCATCAACGCCTTCATCTTGGGCGGCGCGAACAACACACTGGCGCTGACCATCAGCCAGGGCGCGCTCGACAGCCTGACGCGCGACGAACTACAAGCGGTCATCGCCCACGAATACGGCCACATCGACAACGGCGACCTCGCCCTCTACAGCCAGCTCACCGCCATCCTGCACGGCTACTACATCATCAGCGAATGGGAAAACCAGCAAGACCGCATCCACACCGCGCCCGAAGCCAACCTGTTCGACCTGCGCGGCCTCTTTGCCAACGAACAGGGCTACAGCTACAGCGGCGGTATCCTCGCCCTCTTCGGCAGCATCCACTACCTCTGCGGTCGCCTGCTGCAAGCCGCCTTCTCGCGCCAACGCGAACAGATGGCGGACGCCCGCGCCGTGCAATACACCCGCCATCCGGACGCCCTCATTGGCGCGCTGAAAAAAGCCCTCGCCCTGCAACACAACGGCGTCCGCCTGCTGCGCCCGCCGCTTGACCGCGCCCACATCTACTTCATCTACTACCAAAGCGCGCAGAACCGCCTGCTGCGCACCCACCCGCCGCTGCGCGAACGCATCAAAACCTGGGGCGGCGGCGACATCAGCGAACGCGAACTCGACGCCATCCTCTTCGACATCCAGCAACAGGCGCGCGACCGCTACGAAGTCGACCCGGTACAACGCGGCAAAAGCGCACTGACAAGCCCCGCTACCTATCCCGTCCTCAGCCTCGACCGCACCCTGGCCGCGCAGCACTTCCCCGCGCCCGCCGACCCCGCCGCCGCACTCATCGCCCTCTACATCTACCACAGCGGCGCCAGCGCCTTTGACATCGAACAAAACCGCGTCATCCCGCTGGAAACCCTCGACGCGGCGCGCAACGCCCTTGCCACCATCGAACGCACCGCGCCGCTGGCACAAATCCCGCTGCTTGGCCACCTCACCCGCGCCACCGCTTCCCTCGACGACGCACAAAAAAACATCCTGGAACAACACATCCAGCGCCTGATTAAACTCGACAAACACCTCAGCCGCTACGAACTCGCCGCCTACATCTGCTGGCGCGCCAGCCGCCACCCGGCGGGCAACGCCAGCAACTACCGCGAACAACGCGACGCCATCGCCTACCTCTATAACTACCTCATCAGCGACAACCCCGACGACGCCGCGCCGCAAGAAAACTACCAGCGCCTCATCGCCAACAGCCTGCCGCTGGACGCGCCGCCGCATACCCCACTCGACACCGGCGACCACAAAACCAGCCTGCAACTCTGCCGCCACCTCGAAACCCTGCGCCAGCTTGACCACACCTACCGCAAAGCGCTGCTCGATGCCATCAACACCTACTACCGCCAGATGGAACGGCTCACCCTACCGCAAGCCTACCTGCGCTACGCACTACAACAAGCGCTGGCGTAGCCTGTAAAAAAAAGCGCCCCGATGGGCGCTTTTCCATACAGCAGCATTTACAGCTGCTTGGCAATGGCGGGGATTTGCGCGATAGCGTCCAGTTGCGCTTTGGCGCTGGCGAGGTCGCCCGCTTCAAGCGCCGCACGCACAGCGGCGAGGTCTTCGCGGAACTGCGCCCGTTGCGATTTCAGACTCTTGCGACCCAACGCACGCTCACCGTCGGCGCTGAACTGCTGCAACGGCGCAACCATCGCTTCGGGCGAGTCCGCTGCCTGCAACGCGGCAAAACTGTCGCGCAGGGACGAACCGCCGGCGGCAGTGGTGTTGCGCGGCGCTACACGCCCGCGTTTGCTGGTGTCCTGCCATTCCTGCACATTGGTGACGGGTTGCGCGGTTTCGGTGGTGGTTTGACCGCCCACGGTGCGTTCAGTGATGACGGTGGTCGTCGTCGTCACCTTGGAGGGCGGTTGCGGCTGGGCGTGGTCCACGGCGTTGCTGTCTGCCAGCGCCGCTGTGCTGCAAAGTAGTAGGGTTAAAACAAGTGGCTTTTTCAGCGATTTCTTCATGATTCACCTCTTAGTGTGCGCCTGGATATTCAGACGCGGGCAACCATAGCACGCACGGGTGAACGCCAGCTTAACGCCACATTACTTATAATGACCGCATGAAACACATCCTCCTCATCGAAGACGACCCCGCCATTGCCGACCCGCTCAGCTACGCCCTGACGCGCGAACAGTGGCGGGTAACATGGCACGACACCGGCATCGCCGCGCTCGCCGCCCTACAGGCGCAGCCATTTGACTGCATCGTGCTGGATGTCGGCCTGCCCGATACCGACGGCTTCGAGCTGTGCCGCCGCATCCGCCAACAATGGACGACGCCGCTCATCTTCTTGAGTGCGCGCAACGAAGAAATCGACCGCATCGTCGGCCTTGAACTCGGCGCGGACGACTACTGCGGCAAACCCTTCAGCAATCGCGAACTCATCTCGCGCATCAAGGCGGTCTGCCGCCGCAGTAGCGATGCGGGCGCGGTAAACGTCTGGCAGCACAACGAAAGCGCGCAAACCATCAGCTATTACGGCACGACCCTTGACCTCACCCGCTACGAATACCGCCTGCTGCGCCACCTGCTCACTCACCCTGGGCAAACCTTCGACCGCGACCAACTGATAAACACCCTGTGGGACCACCCCGACCATATCGACAACCGCACCGTCGATAGCCACATCAAAACCCTGCGGCAAAAACTGCGCGCCATCGCGCCCGACGCCGACCCCATCCGTACCCGCCGTGGCTACGGCTACCACCTGGAACCATAAATGCACATCCACCACACCGCCCTCATCGTCTCCGACTACGCGCGCAGCAAGCGCTTCTACAGCGAAACCCTCGGCCTGCAAATACTGGCCGAACACTACCGCGCCGCGCGCGACTCGTGGAAACTCGACCTCGGCCTGAACGGGCAATACGTCGTCGAACTCTTTTCCTTCCCCAACCCACCGCCACGGCCGGGCAGCACGGATGGCGCGCCCGAAGCCTGCGGTTTGCGCCACCTCGCCTTTGCCGTCGCCGATGTCGTTGCCAAGCGCGCCGAACTAGAAGCAAAAGGCATCAACTGCGAAGCCATCCGCATCGACGAATACACCGGCAAGCCGTTTTTCTTCATTAAAGACCCGGACGGTTTACCGCTGGAGTTCTACCAGCAATAAAACCCTGCAAAAACATTGCACTAAACCGAGCAGAATAACCGTGCGCCAAATGGCATAAAACGTGCTTTAATAGAGCCAATCGCAGCATACCCATGCCGAGAAACCTTGCAAATTCCCCCTGAAAAAACAAAGGAAAACCATGAATCCTATCGCTGATATGGAAAAACCGGCCGGCGAGTCCGAAGCCTTCGACCTCACCTATTACGATGGCCACAAACGCCGCGTGTACATCACCGATGCGCAGTTCTACCTCACTAACACCATGATGATTTTCTCGCGCACCGACACCAAGGGTTTCATTACCAGCGTCAACCTGCCTTTCATCGAGGCGAGCGGCTGGGAAAAAGAAGAACTCATCGGCCAACCGCACTACATCCTGCGCCACCCGCACATGCCGGCGTCCGCCTTTGAAGACCTGTGGAGCACCCTGGAAGCGGGCAAACAGTGGACGGGCTGCGTGAAAAACCTGCGCAAAGACGGCGGCTACTACTGGGTACGCGCGGTGATTGACCCCATCATCGAAGACGGCAAAATCGTCGGTTACAACTCCGTGCGCCGCCGCATCGACAATGCCACCATCAAAGAACACGAAGCACTTTACGCGCAACTGCGCGCCGCAGAACTATAACCATAAGTCCTCCTTAAACTGATTTCCGCCCTTCGGGGCGGCTTTTTTTGTCCTGGCATCAGCGAGAAGGGTAGGGGGCTATCCGCTTCCGCTATCAGAAAGCACCACAAAAAAACCGCCCTCCGGGGCGGTTTATAGCGATGCGACGTTTAGGCGGTGAAATCCAGCACGATTTTGCCAATATGCGTGCCTTTGTCCATTTCCGCGTGTGCGGCGGCGACGTCCCGCCAGGGATAGCTGCGGTGCAGATGCGGTTTTACGACGCGGCCGTCGGCGAGCATTGGCCAGAGTTCTGCGCGCAGGCTGGCGGCAATCGCCGCTTTCTCGTCGCTGCTGCGACCGCGCAGGGTTGAGCCGGTGATGTGCACGCGTTTGACCGCGATTTTCAGCAGATTGACTTCGGGCGCGATGTTGCCGCCCATGAAGCCGATGAGGAAGATGCGGCCGTCTTTGTTGAGGCAGTCGAGGTTTTGCGCGAAGTAGCTGCCGCCGACGAGGTCGAGGATGCCGTCTGCGCCGCCGTGTGCTTTGACGATGGCGGCGAAGTCGTCGCTTTTGTAGTTAATCGCGGTCGCGCCGTAGTTTGCGACGAAGCGCATTTTTTCGGCGTTGCCAACGGTGGCGAGGGTGCGGATGTTTAAGGCGCGGGCGATGGCAAGCGCGGCGAGGCCGATGCCGCTGCTGCCACCGTGCACCAGCAGGGTTTCACCCGTGCGCATTTGCCCGTGCATGAAGAGGTTTGCCCAAACGGTGAAGATGGTTTCCGGCAGCATCGCCGCATCCATCAGGCTGTAGCCGGCGGGTAGCGGCAGCGCCTGGCTTGCCTTGACGGCGCAGTATTCGGCATAGGCGCCGCCGTCGGTGAGCGCGCAGACGAGATCGCCGACGGCAAAGCCGCGCACGTCCGCACCGACGGCGACGATTTCGCCGGAGAGTTCCAGCCCCATGATGGGGGTTACGCCCGGCGGCAGCGGGTAGTTGCCTTCGCGCTGCATGATGTCGGGGCGATTGACGCCGGCGTAGGCGGTTTTGATGAGGATTTCGTCGGCTTGCGGCACGGGCATGGCGGCGTCTTCAATAAAAAGGACTTCCACACCGCCGGGTTGGGTCATGTTGATTTGTTGCATGGTTTTTTCTCAATAACGGAATTTTTTGGGGATACAATACTTCACGCCAAAGATTGCAAAATTCTTTTGGCATTTCGGCAATATTTTTTTTGGTGAAGATGAGGAGTGCAATATGCAAAAGTTATTTGCGGGTATTTTTGCCCTGATTTGGATTTTGGCGGCGACAGCACAGCCGGATGAGCACTATTGTAATGCGCGCTTTGGTTTCTGTGTAGATGTGCCGGCACCGCTAAAATCTGCGGGAGAAGGTGAGAATGGCGACGGCAGCAAGTTTTACGTTCCCGGCAAGGCGGTAGAGGTGATTGCCTCTGCCAGCCATTACGTTGCGGACGACGCGCCACAGCAATGGTTACAGCAGCAAAAAAAGGAAATGCACAAAAAACGCGGACAGCGCATTACCTTTGAGCAGTTAAAAAAAGACCGCTACACAGTAAGCGGTTATCTTGCAGATGGCGATATTTTTTATCATGCCTGGCGCATTGAAAACGATATCGTCTATTCGCTGTATTTTGCCTATCCACGTCAAGAAAAAACGCGAATGAATGCCGTGGTCGAGCAAATGGTTAAAAGTTGGGAAACGGCATTGCCGACGGAGTTTAATTAGTTAAAAACAGAAAGCCCGCATTAGCGGGCTTTTTTAATAAACACTAACCCGCCTGCGCTTTCAGAAAATCAATAAAACAGCGGCTTTTCGCTGGCAGCAAGCGCGTTGCCGTCAGCGCATACACCGGCGCGCTGCTTGCCTGCCAGGCGGGCAACACGCGCACTAATTGCCCGGCGGCAACCTCGCCGCGTACCCCAATTTCCGGCAAAAGCGCGATACCCATGCCCTGCACGGCGAGGCGTTGCAACAGGCCAATGCTGTTTGCGCTGTACGCGCCGCCGATGGCGACCTCTTGCACCGCATCGCCGGCGAAGAGCTGCCAGACGTTCACCCCCTGAAAACGCAGACACCGATGCGCGGCGAGTGCGGCAGGCGTTGCCGGCGTGCCCTGCGTTTGCAGGTAAGCGGGCGCGGCATACAGATAGCGTGGCACCTGCATGAGCAGATGTGCCACCAGCCCGGAATCGGCGAGTTCGCCCGCGCGCACCACTAAGTCAAAAGGCTCGCCAATCAAATCGACCCGGCGCGGCGTTACGTCTATTTCCAGTTGAATATCAGGATATTGCGCGGCGAACTGCGGCAAGATGGGCGCGAGGAATTCGTAGGCGAAATCGACCGGCAGCGACAGGCGCAGCACGCCGCTTGGCTCGCCATATTGCCCGCTCAATTCCGCATGGGCGCGGCGCGCTTCCTCAACGATAGGCGCGGCGCGTTGCAAATAGAGGCGACCGGCTTCGGTCAGCTCGATTTTGCGCGTGCTGCGGTTAAAAAGCTGCACACCCAGCGCCTGTTCTAGCGCGCTGATGCGGCGCGATAGTGTCGATTGTGGCATTGCCAGTTTGGCGGCGGCGCGGCTGAAATTCAGCGTTTGCGCCAGTTCGACAAAGAGCGGCATCTCGCTTAAATAGTCCATGATTATTCCGTTATTGGATAGATGTTATCCATTGTAGGGGATTTATCCAGAAAGCGCGGCAATCTATCATGCACCGCATCAACAAAGCGGAGACAACCATGAAATTACTTGAACCTTTCCAACTTGGCAGCCACACCCTGAAAAACCGCATGGTGATGGCGGCGATGACGCGTAGCCGTGCCGATGTGAACGGCATCGTCGGCGCGATGACCGCCGAATTCCGCCAACCAACGCACCGACACATACGGCGGCAGCATTGAAAATAAAGCGCGTTTTACCCTGGAAGCGATGCGCGCCATTATTGACGCGGTCGGCGGCGATAAAGTCGGCATTAAAATCAGCCCGCTGCATCCTTACGCCGGCATTGTTTTCGATGACCCGGTTGCGAGCTATCGCTATCTGCTCGGCGAATTAAACCAGCTCGATTTTTCTTTTGTTGAACTCATGCAACGCGCGCCGATGTTCCCGCTATTGCCGCATTATCCGCAGGACAACGAAATCGCATTATTCGGCACGATGATTGAGAAAACGCTGATTGCCGGCACGGGTTACACGGCAGAGACAGGCGAAAAGGAACTGGAAAAAGGCATTGCCGATTTGATTGCCTTTGGCGCGTCATTCCTTGCCAATCCCGATTTGCCACGCCGCTTTGCCTTAGGTGCGGAATTGAACGCGCCTGACCGCGCGACGATGTTCGGCGGCGGCGCCGAGGGCTATATCGATTATCCGTTTTTGCCGTAAGGAACAGGCTGCTTGTTTTTACTGGTTTTTTATACATACACGAACCCCGCTACCCTGTATGTATCGCAATCCACCGAAAGCCTCATACGGTGTTGCGCTGCCTCGCCGTACTAGGGGCTGTTTACAATTGAAAATCCCCTGCCCCTGCGAAGCGGGGGCGGGTC
>CAUVOF010000091.1:0-8349 GCA_963553325.1 uncultured Cardiobacterium sp. | reverse complement strand
CTTGCTCAAGACCGCGCAGCGGCGGGCAGGCGCGGAACAGCAGGCGTTTGCCGTTTTGGACGGGGTTGATGGGCGGCACCCACCAATCGCGGTTGGTCAGCAGTCCGATTGTCCAGAAAATGCCCGGAATCGGATTCGGCGCGGTGAAAATGGCGATGACCGCAGTCAGCAGTAGCACACTCACGCCAAAGAGACGCAGGCGGCGGCGCCATGCCTGCTGGTGATGATAGGGGAACAGCGCGCTTTGCAGGCTGGCAAGGAGGGCGTGCCACTGGCGGTGTGCCGGATGTTCGCTTTCTATCAACCAGTCCTGCCAGCGCGCGCAGAACCGCTGCCAGCGCGACAGCTTCAGCCAGGCGGCGAGGTCAGGATAATGCGGCGCCAGCGCCGCAATAAAGGCAGGACGCTGGCGCAGGGCAACCAGCGCGGCAAGGTAACGGCGGCGGTATTCCGCGTCATGGCTGCGGTGCAGCTGGTACTGCTCGCCCGCCCAAATGGTGCTTTGTGGCAGCGGCGCAGCGGCGATAAGCCAGTCGCGCAGGGCGACGAGGTAATCGCTGCGCAGGTCGATGTATTGCAGCGCCGGCTCACTCGCTTGTTCTTGCAACACGGCGAGCAGGTCTTCATCGTTGGTAGCGGTTTCCCAGGCAGCTTGCAGACGGGCGAGCAGCGCGGCGGGGTTTTCGCGGCTATCTGCCGGGCGGTCGAGGTAATCATGCGGTGCGGGTTCGCGTTCGTGGGCAGCGGGGCGGTCGAGATAGGTAACGTCTTCCGGCTCGCGCAGGATTTCGCTGATTTCCGGCGGCAGGGTGGCGGTGTAGCCGTAGTAGCTGCTATCAGGCGGATTTTGCGGCGCTTCGGGGCGTGTGCTGGGCGCATCTGCCTCGCACAGACGCAATGCTTCTTCATAAGCGGCGCGGACGCGGCGGAAGCCTTCCGGGTCGCGGTCGGGGCGGTGTTCGCGGATGCGCGCGGCGTAGGCTTTTTTGATGACGGCTTCGTCGGAAGTTGGCGCGATGCCGAGGATTTGCCAGCAGGTCATGGGGTTTTAGCTTACATAGTGGAAAACGATGAGGGCGAATAGCAGGGCAATAGCGCCCAGGTAGCGCAGGATGCCGCCATCGCCGCCAAGGAAGAGGACGAGCTGCGCCCAGCCGACAAGGAAAAAGAGGTAGAGGACGAATTGGGCGAGGGTTGCTGCCATCCGTTGCAGGCAAAAGCCGAGGCCACGCTGCGGCGACTGCAAGCGGCGATAACGCAAGGTAAAGGCGAACAGGTAGAGCAGGTTGAGAAACGGCGCGCAGCTTTGATTAAAGGTCTCGCTGCCGAAGTAGAGGGCAAGGCTGACGACGATGCTGACCGCGCCGTTGTTGAGAAAATCGCTACGGCGGGCGGGGTCGTCCGCGGGCAGGCGCAGCCAATAGCAAATAACGGCGAGCTGGCCGCACAGCAGGGCGAGGGTGCGCGTCAGGGTGTGGCCGCCTTCCGGCAGACAGCCGAGCAGCAGGCAGGCGATGGCAAAGCCGTAAACGCGGTTGCGCGGTACCGGCGGCGGTATCCAGGCAAGGCTAATGGCGCATTTGGCGCGTAGCAGGATGTGGCAGGCGGTCAGCGCCAGCCAGATGATGACAATCAGCACGGTGTTCAGTGAAAGGCCAAGGAGCGCGCGGTATTGCAGGTGGCTTTGCAGGATGAAGGCGGCGATATTGGCGATGACATACCAGGCGAGCAGCCACGGCCACGGCAGGATAAGCGGGTTGGGGTCGCGTTGCAGCGCGGCGAGCGGCGGCCAGCAGGCGCGGTAATGTGCAGCGGGGAGGTCGCCGCTGGCAAAGCGCAGTTGTTGCCAGTCTTGCCAGGCGAGACCGGGGTCGTGGCGCAGCAGCCAGTCGCGGCGCAACTGCCACCAGCGGCGCAGCGGTGATAATTGCAGCCAGGCGGCAAGCGCCGGATAGTGTTGCGCCAAGAGGGCATCGCGCATGGCGGGGTCGCGCAAGTGGCGGATAAGGTCGTTGAGGTAATGCGGCCCGCTCTGCGGGACGAGGGCGTAATGCACCTGCGCCCACTGGCGGCTGTGCGGGTAATCGCCGCTGGCAAGCAGGCGTTGCAGCGCACGGGTGTAATCGAGGCGGAAATCGAGGGACTGTGTGGCGACGGTTGCGGCTTGCGCTTGCAGGGTGAGCAGCAAGGCGGCGTCATCGGCGGCGTCTTCCCATGCTGCCTGCAGGTGGGCGAGCAACGCGGCGGGGTTTTCCTGCGCATCTGCCGGGCGGTCGAGGTAATCATGCGGCGCGGGTTCGCGTTCGTGCGGCGCGGGGCGCTCAAGATAGGCGACGTTTCCCGGCTCGCACAGGGCTTCGCTGATTTCCGGCGGCAGGGGAGCGGTGTAGGCGTAATAGCTGCGGTCAGGCGGACTTTGCGGCGGCGGTTCGCGTAGCGGCACGGTGATGGTTAGCGTCGCATCGTCTGATTCTTCGGCAACGGCGCACTGCGCCAATGCAGTCTCATAAGCGGCGCGGACGCGGCGAAAACCTTCCGGGTCGCGGTCGGGGCGGTGCTCGCGGATGCACGCGGCGTAGGCTTGTTTGATAACGGCTTCGTCGGAAGTCGGCGCGATGCCGAGGATTTGCCAGTGGCTCATGGGGTAAGGGGGATTCGTTTGGGGAGGTGTATTTTATAGCCATCCACTCAAAATTTTACACAAAGAGCAACGCTGAAGGTGATACGTGGCTACACGGCGAGACGACATAGTGCAAAACTTTCGGTGGATTGCTATACATACGCGAACCCCGCTACCCTGTATGTATAGCAATCCACCAAAAGCCTCATACGGTGTTGCGCTGCCTGACCGGGCACCCTAAAAAATGGCATAGCCATTTTTTAGGGAAACCCGCGCCGTACTAGCTGTACTGTCTTCAGCTGCGCGCCTTGCCGGATCCCATGAAAAACGCTATGCGTTTTTCATGGGTGCCCGACTGAAACTTTCGGTGTATCGCTATAAACGAACTTTTCCCTGCATTTGAACCGGTTTTAGCAAACACAAAAGCCACCCTCGCGGGTGGCTCTGTTTTGCCGAAAAGCGGCGCTTACAGCGGCAACACTTCCAGCCCTGCGGCGTAGCGGTGGGTGTGCGGCGCGTCTTTGACCACATCGCTCGGCACTTCTTTTTCGGTGCCAATCCAGTACATGCCCGCTTCCGGCCAGTCGATGCTGATTTTGCCGTCAGCATCGGTTTTCAGCTCGGTGAATTTGGGCGAGGTGTAGCGCATGCCGTCTTTGGCGAGGCGCACGCGCGCGTCTGCCAGCGGCTTGCCGTCAAAGACCACGCGGAACTCGGCTTTTTCGCCAACGTAGAGTTCGTTCGGGTGGGTAAGGTATTCGATGTCCAGCCCTTTCTCGCTCGGTTTAATCGCCTCAATGGTCGGCTCGCCGAGGGTAGCGAAGGTTTCGGCGATGAAGGTCAGTTGTTTGAATTTCTCGCGTTTTTTGTCGGCAAGCGGGTTTTCTTGCTGGAATTTTTCCGGGCTGTCGCGCCAGCGTTTGCTTTTGCCGTTCTCATCCGGGTAGTTGAACTGAACATAGCGCAGTTCATCGACGAAGCGGTGCGTGCCCTGCTGGCTTAGCTTGGCGTCGTAAGTGGTGCGCAGCTTGCCAACGGCGAGGTTTTCTTTTTCGATTTCCTTGCCGTCCGGCGCGTAGGCGTGCAGACCAGCGGCAGGACGGCCGCGGTGATTGACGTCAAAGGGGAAATCGGAACCGGCGCCGTCGATGGCGACGTAATCGGTTTCGCCAGAGAGGTGGGTGCTGCTGGGGCGAATCCAGATGTTGTGCGCGCTGGCAGCGGCGCTGACGAGCAGGACGAGGGCGGCGAGATGGGTACGTTTCATGAGAATCTCCGGTTACGGGGTGATAGTGAGGGTAACGTCGCCGAGTTCGCTTTTGCCGCTCGCCTTGGCTTCGCTTTTTTCTTTGACCGGCAGGGTGAAGGGGATGCTCAGCGCTTCGCGTCCGCCTTCTTCGCGCACCGCTTCAATCATCAGGGTGTAGCTGCCGTCTTTGAGTTTGGCAAGGCGCGGGTCGTCTGCCTTGATTTCGATGGTGTATTTGCCCGGTTTTTGCGTGGCGCCGGTGATGGCATCGGGCAGCGGCTTCAGGCTGCGTCCGCCTTTGCGCCACCAGTTGCGCAGGTCTTTCAGGTATTTGAGGCCTTCCTGCGGGTTGTCTTCCTTGCCCTTGATGAAGTACCAAAGGGTCAGGTGTTCGACCAGTTTGCTGTCGCTGTCTTCAACCCAAATGGCAACGTAGGGGCGGTGGTATTCGCTGCTTTTGATGTCCGGGATATTGAGCTCGATATTGAAATCTGCTGCCTGGGCGGTGGTGGCGAGCAGCAGGGCGGCGGTAAGGATGGCTTTTTTCATGGCTTTTCCTGTGGGTGAATGGGGGCGCGATGATAGGTTTTTTGCGAATTGTTCGCAATAGACAAATTTACATACGCGGTAGCGGGGTTCGTGTATGTATAACTCACAGCCGCCGCAATAGCTTTTCCTCCTCCGCACTCGGCGCAAACTCGCGACCCTCATAAAAATCGAGAATGGCGGCGACCACCGCGTCGGCGTCATCGACCAGCGTCATCAGCTGCATATCCTCGGCTTTAATCAGCCCTTGCGTAACCATGACGCTTTCCATCCAGGCGAGCAGGCCGCGCCAAAAGTCGCTACCGACAAGAATCACCGGAATCTTGCGACTCTTGCCGGTCTGAATCAGCACGAGAATTTCCGCCAGCTCATCGAGTGTGCCGAAACCGCCGGGCATCACCACATAAGCATTGGCGTATTTGACGAACATCACCTTGCGCGAAAAAAAGTGGCGGAATTCCAGCGAAATATCCTGAAACTGGTTCGAGGACTGCTCATGCGGCAGCTGAATATTCAGCCCCACCGACAAGCCCTTTTCGCCCGCGTACGCGCCCTTGTTTGCCGCTTCCATCACGCCGGGGCCGCCGCCGGAAACCACGGAAAACCCGGCATCCGAGAGGCGTTTGGCGATTTCCTGCGTTTGCCGGTACACCGGATGCTCCGCGTGAATCCGCGCCGAGCCGAAAATACTCACCGACGGCGCAATCACCGCCAGCTTCTCAAACCCCTCAACGAACTCCGACATAATGCGGAACACTCGCCACGCTTCCCCCTGCAAGCCCGGCACACTATCTGAAAACAACTCCTTCGGCGGACGACGTTTGCCCATAAAACACTCCTTAAAAAATTGACAAGACCCCGCAGCGCCCAAACAATGGCGCGCCTGCGGAAAGCGCCGCAATTGTGCCGCAAAGCCCCGCCCACCACAAACGGAACCCCCATGCACCAACCCGACCCGAACCACCTCGTCGTCCTCGTGGACGGCTCGTCTTACCTCTTCCGCGCCTTCCACGGCCTGCCGCCGCTCACCAACCGCGACGGCCACCCAACCGGCGCCCTGCATGGCGTCATCAAAATGCTCGCCAAACTCTACGACGACCACCAGCCCGCCTACTTCGGCGTCGTCTTTGATGCCAAAGGCAAAACCTTCCGCCACGACCTCTACCCCGCCTACAAAGCGCACCGCCCGCCGATGCCGGACGACCTGCGCGCGCAAATCGAACCGCTGCACCGCCTCATCGAAGCGCTCGGCTTCCCGCTTATCATCGAAGACGGCGTTGAAGCGGACGACGTTATCGGCACCCTCGCCATGCAGGCGCTGGCGCAGCACTACCAGGTCGTCATATCAAGCGGCGACAAAGACATGGCGCAACTCCTGGTTCACGCCGACATCACCCTGCTCGACACCATGAAAAACGCCATCACCACTGCCGACGACGTGGCGGCGCGCTTCAAAGTCGATGCCCTGCGCGCCGACCAGGTTATCGACTACCTCGCCCTCGTCGGCGATAGTGCCGACAACATCCCCGGCGTGCCCAAAGTCGGGCCGAAAACCGCCGCCAAATGGCTGGCCGAATACGGCAACATCGACAACCTCATCGACCACGCCAGCAAAATCCCCGGCAAAATCGGCGACAACCTGCGCGCTGGCATCCCCACCCTGCACCTCGCGCGCGAACTCGCCACCATCAACACCCGGCTCGAACTCGGCACCACCATCGCCGACCTCGCCCTGCAACCGCGCCAGCCGGACAAACTCGCCGCCCTCTGCGACACCTACGAACTCGCCAGCATCAAAGCCCAATACCTCAGCCACAGCGCGCCCGCCGCGCCGCCTGCGCCCGTCGCCACCCGCTACCGCGCCATCACCACCCTGGCAGAGCTGGACGCCCTCCTGCCGCAACTCACAGACGGCTTCGCGCTCGATACCGAAACCGACAGCCTCGACTACATGCGCGCCCGCCTCGTCGGTATCAGCATCGCGGTGCAGGCGGGCGAAGCGTACTACCTGCCGCTCGCGCACCAACTCACGCCCAACCTGCCCTGGGACGCCACCCTCGCCCGCCTCAAACCCATCCTCGAAAACCCCGCCATCGCCAAAACCGGCCAGCACCACAAATACGACCGCCACATCCTCGCCCACGCGGGCATCACCCTGCGCGGCGTCACGGACGACACCATGCTGATGAGCTACACCATCAACAGCACCGCCACCCGCCACAACCTCGACGACCTCGCCGACTACTACCTCAACCACAAAACCACCACCTTCGAAGACATCGCCGGCAAAGGCGCGAAACAACTCACCTTCGACCAAATCCCGCTCGAAGCCGCCACCGACTACGCCTGCGAAGACGCCGACATCACCCTGCGTCTCAAAAACCACCTCGCGCCCAAACTCGCCGCCGCGCCACAACTCGACGCCCTCTACCGCGAGCTCGAAATGCCGCTCGCCGAACTGCTCTACAAAATCGAAGCGACCGGCGTGCGCATCGACCCGGCAGCCCTTGCCGCACAAAGCGCCGAAATCAGCGAACAACTCACCAGCCTCGAACAAGCCGCGCACGCCCTCGCCGGCAGCCCCTTCAACCTCGGCTCGCCCAAACAACTCCAAGAAATCCTCTACGACCAACTGGGATTACCGGTGCTGCGCAAAACCCCGAAAGGCCAGCCAAGCACCAACGAAGAAGTCCTAGAAGAACTCGCCGCCAACCACGGCGCCGAACTGCCGCGCCTCATCCTCGAACACCGCGGACTGGCCAAACTCAAAACCACCTACACCGACCGCCTGCCCGAACTCATCAACCCGCAGACCGGGCGCATCCACACCAGCTACCACCAGGCAGTCACCAGCACCGGCCGCCTCTCATCGAGCGACCCCAACCTGCAGAACATCCCCATCCGCAGCGAAGCCGGGCGCCGCATCCGCCGCGCCTTCATCGCCGCAGACGGCTGGCAAATACTCGCCGCCGACTACTCACAAATCGAGCTGCGCATCATGGCGCACCTCTCCGCCGACCCCGGCCTGCTCGCCGCCTTCGCCAGAGGCGACGACATCCACCGCGCCACCGCCGCCGAAATCTTCGGCGTCGCACCGGAACAAGTCAGCCGCGAACAACGGCGCGACGCCAAAGCCATCAACTTCGGCCTCATCTACGGCATGAGCGCCTTTGGCCTGGCGCGCCAACTGGGCATCCCGCGCGGCCAGGCCGCCGACTACATCGACACCTACTTCGCGCGCTACCCAAAAGTACGCGACTACATGGAGACGACGCGCGAAACCGCACGCAAACAAGGCTACGTCGAAACCCTGCTCGGCCGCCGCCTCTACCTGCCGGACATCAACAGCAAAAACCCGCAACGCCGCCAAGCAAGCGAACGCCTTGCCATCAACGCGCCGATGCAAGGCAGCGCCGCCGACATCATCAAACGCGCCATGCTCGCCATCGCACGCGAACTCGGACTAGCACCCCTTCCAAATACAACCCCCCTCCCCCGTGGGGGAGGGTCGGGGTTTCCCCTTGAAAAAGGCGGACGCCTTTTTCAAGGGAACCCGGGGTGGGGGCAGCAAACAAACCGCGAAGCGACAACCCACGCGGCAGCGGACGACCATAACCCCCTCCCCTGCGCAGCGGGACTGGAACAGCTCGCGCGTAGTGCGAGAAAGGGCGGGGGAGGGGGTGTAAAAACCCGCGCAGCGACAGCCCGCGACGACCTGCGCCTCATCATGCAAGTGCACGACGAACTCGTCTTTGAAATCCGCCCGGAAGCCGCCGCCGAACTGACGCCGCGCATCGTCGCGCTGATGGAAGGCGCGATGACCCTGAGCGTACCGCTCATCGTCGAGACCGGCATCGGCGCCAACTGGGACGAGGCGCACTAGGGGCTGTTTACAATTCAACCCTACGAAATACATACCAACAAGCACAGGCTG
>CAUVOF010000090.1:0-8377 GCA_963553325.1 uncultured Cardiobacterium sp. | reverse complement strand
TAAAATCCTCATGTTCATGTAAAATGCCGCGCCATTCTAGCAACTTTCAGGAAACGCCCGTGCAAAACGCGCCCCCCGTCATCGTCCCCCTTGCCGACGCCACCGCGCTTGCGGCATGGCTGCGCATGCAAACCGCCCCCGCCTGCGCGCAAACGGCGACGACGCTGGCGCTGGCTTACCGCCTCGATGGTACGCCCGCGTTGCACGACGGACTGCTGCAAGCGCTGACGCTGGCGGTCGCCGAACGCCTGGATTTGCGCCTGCGCCACGACGGCACACTCTACCGCGACGGCGAACCTGCCGGGCGCATTACCCTCGAACTCACCGCGCAGGACGACGCCACACTCGCCCGCATCAGCGCGCCCTTTGCCGACGGACTCGCCGCCGTGCTCTTTGCCCTGCTTGCCGATTGGAACGCCCGCCCCTACCTGCCCGTTGCCAACCGCTGGGCAGCGTTCGCCCTGGATGGCGACATCGACCAAAAAGGACGGCGCATCACCGTCCGCGACGGCAAACCCGTATTTAGCGAATAACCCATGTACCTGCTCATCGACGCGGGCAATTCCCGCATCAAATGGCTTTACGGCAACGCCGTCCCCGGCATCGTCGAAGCCGCATCCTACAAAGAAGACTGGCGCACCAAACTGTGGCGCGCCTGGCACCTGCTGCCCGAACCGCGCAGCATCGCCATCAGCTGCGTCAATAACGCCAGCATCGAAACCGCCGTCGCCGCCATCGTCGATGACCTTTGGGGCAAGCCGCTGCAAACCTTCGTCGCGCAAAAAGAAACCAACCACACCCTCACCGTCGCCTACGACGAGGCGCACACCCTCGGCGCCGACCGCTACCTCGCCATGCTTGGCGCGCGCGGCCTGACCAACGAACCGCTCTGCGTCGTCGGCTGCGGCACCGCCATCACCCTCGACGTGGTCGAGCGCGACGGCCAACACATCGGCGGCCTCATCCTGCCCGGTATCCGCCTTGCCGAAAACGCGCTCTTACAAAACACACAAAAACTGCGGCCGATGCGCTGGACGCCAAACCCGCTCGGCAAAGACACCGCATCCTGCATCGGCGCCGGCATCCACCACGCCATCCCGGCGGGCATCAACGGCATCATGGACGAGCTCGAAACTGCCACCGGTCATTACTACCACCGTTTCGCCTTTGGCGGCGACGCGCAAATCCTCTTTGGCAACCGCCCCGATTACCGCATCGAACCCGACCTGATGTTCCGCGGCATGATCGACCGCCTTGCCACCGACTAACCCCAACCGGAGACCAACATGGACTGGAAAAACAGCCGACGCAGCGACAACGTCGAAGACCGCCGCGGCTTCAGCGGCACCACCGCTGGCGGCATCGGCCTCGGCGGGCTTGCCATCATCCTCATTGGCTGGATGTTTGGCATCGACCCCGGCACCATGCTGCAATTCCTCGAAGGCAGCCAGAGCCAAAGCCAATACAGCAGCGCCGGCGCGCCACCTGCCAACGACGAAGCCGGGCAGTTTCTAAGCGCGGTGCTCGCCTCGACCGAAGACGTGTGGAAGCCCGTCTTCAAACAACACGGCAAAACCTACCACAACCCGAAACTCGTCCTCTTTAGCGGCCAGGTGCAATCCGCCTGCGGCGTCAGTAGCAGCGCCACCGGCCCCTTCTACTGCTCCGCCGACCAAAAACTCTACATCGACCCCAGTTTCTACCGCGAAATGCAAAAAATGGGGGCAAGCGGCGACTTCGCCTTCGCCTACGTCGTTGCGCACGAAGTCGGCCACCACGTACAAAACCTGCTTGGCACGCTTGGACAGGCGCACCGCTACATGCGCCAAGTGAGCAAAACCGAGGCAAACCAAATCTCGGTGCGCATCGAACTACAAGCCGACTGCTACGCCGGCATCTGGGGCAACAAACTGGAAAAATACAGCAAAATCCGCCTGCACGACGGCGACATCCGCGACGGGCTGAAAGCCGCCGAAGCGGTGGGCGACGACACCCTGATGCAACGCGCCGGCGGCCGGGTAAACCCTGCCAACTTCACGCACGGCAGCGCCGCCGACCGCATGCGCTGGCTCAACACCGGCCTGCAATACGGCGAAATCAACCGCTGCAATACCTTCAACTGACTGCCGCGCTATAGGCTGTTTACATACACGAACCCCGCTACCCTGTATGTAACAGCAAAAAACCGCCCCGGGCACGTAGGTTGGGTTAGGCGCAGCCGTAACCCAACAAAAACTATGAAGTTGTTGGGTCTCTCTCGCTATGCGAGCAATGCTTGTCGCTGCGCGAGCTGTTCCAGTCGCCCTTCGGGCTAACCCAACTTACGATAATCGTCGCACTTTGTATAGAACTTTGCGTGGATAGCTATAGCGCAAGGCGGGCAAGGTTCTGTATTGCGTTGCGCGTCATAGGTGCGCCGAGGTGCGGCATCCTTTCGCGCACCCACCGCTTACAAAATACCCGCCAGGCGCAGTGCCTCATCTTCGGGCAATGTGCTGGCGGGCATAGTGTTGTGGCTGTATTGCAGCGGGTTATCGTGCGCGACGGCGCGGACGTTTTCATGGACAGCGGGCGGGAGCAGTTCGTCGGCTTCAAGCAGTTGGCGTAGCGGCGGGGTGTGGCGGTAGGGCTGTTTGGGGGCGGCGTCCGACGGCGTGTAGCTGAAGGATTCGACGCTAATCTGCTGCGGTTTCGCTTTATGCCAGCCGGGGGCGTCGTAGCTGTACGTCCAAAAATTGAGGTGAATTTGTTGTTTGTCGGCGGCGGGGATGTTGTCTGTGCTGCTGACCTGGTGCAGCGTCTTGCCGCTTTCGGGATCGCTTACTGTCCAGGTGATACGATCCGGCGACCAGTCCATGCGGATGGTGGCGCGGCCGAGGTCGTCCGGCCAGGCGTAGCTGGGGCGCACTTTGATGGCGTCGTCGGTCGGCCAGTAGGTGAAAAGGCCTTGCAGGTCTTTGCCGCCCCAGCGCGAGATTTCGATGGCATCGAGTTCGCGGTAGCCGGGGATGGAGGGTTTTATCCATTCGTAGGTGAAGAAGCCGAAGACGGTGTAGGCGTCGAAGTTGGCGAAGTTACCGGAGACGGTGAGCTGGTAGCTGCCGTAACCCATCGCTTCGCTCGTGCTGACTTGCGCGGCAACCGGGCTTTCGCCGCTGCTGTTGGTGAGGTGCATGTCGAGGGTGTCGCCATGGACTTGGATGTTGTCGCGCGACCATTCGCCGCTTTTTTGTGGTGCGCCCGGCGCCCAGTCGGTGTCGCGCGCGAACCAGTCCACGCCCGCCCATTTGAAGGTTTTTTCGTCGAAGGTGTTGGTGAAGGGCGGCGCGCTCGCCGCTTTGCCCGCGGCGGCGGTGGGTAGGCTGTCGCGGCTTTCCAGGTTGCCGAGGCCGTCGGTGTAGCTGGCGCGCACGCTGATGGTTTTGCCGATGTCGGCGCTATCCAGGGTGTAGTTTTTGCTGCTGCCGATGGGGGCGCCGTCGGCATACCACTGGTAGCTGACCTCGCCCATGCCATCGGCGTCGGCGAGGGTGTTGCTGGCGAGGATAGTTTCGCCCGCCTGGATTTTGCCGCTGACGGTAACGGCGCCGGTCGGTGCGTGGTCTTGCGGGTTAGGCTGCGGGTTTTCGACGGTGAGCGAACCGCTTTGTGGCGCCTCTTGGTGCTGCGCCAGGTCGGTATAGCTGGCGCGCACGCTAATCGCCTTGCCTGCCTGCGCGGCGGTAAGGGTGAGGGTTTTGCCGTTGGCGCCGGGGATGGCTGCGTCGTTGGCAAACCATTGGTACTGCACGTTCGCCGGCACGCCGTCGTCGTCCGCCACGTCGGCGGTCAGCGTCGCGCCGATTTTCGCGCTGCCGCGGATGCTGATGCTGCCGGGTTTATTCGGCGCTGGCGGTTGCGGCGTTGGCGGCTGCGGTGTCGGTGGTTGCGGTGTCGGTGGTTGTGGCGTTGGTGGTTGTGGCGTTGGTGGTTGTGGCGTTGGTGGTTGCGGCGTTGGCGGTTGCGGCGTTGGCGGCTGCGGCGCTGGCGGTTGCGGCGTTGGCGGTTGTGGTGTTGGCGGTTGCGGCGTCGGCGGTTCGGGCGGGTCGCTCGGCGTGTTTGGCGATTGGTTGTCCGCTTGCGGCTGTTCGTTGCGGCGCTCTTTACCCGCCAGCGCAGCACCGCCGGCAAGCAGGCCTACTGCGCCGAGGGCAACCAGCGGCGCGGCGTTTGCGCTGTCGCTCGCGGCAACTTCTGTGGCGAGGTTGTGTTCCGGCGCGCCGCTAATGGGATAGCGCTGCATGCCGCCGCCTTCTTGCAGGCCGATGAGCGCGCCCTGCTCGCGGCTGAAGTAGTGCGCGATGACGAGGCCGGTGTCGCCATTGAAGGAAACGTGCAGGGCATCGTCCACGCGGCGGGTTTCCAGCGAGGGCGCGAAGCCGGTTACTTCGTCGTTGAATTGGTAATAAGCGCCAGCGACGGCCTCGATGGTGAGCGGCGGTGCGGCGGGGTCGATGTCGTAGAGGTCGAGGGTGTTACCGCGACGGTCTTTGAGGATAAGGGTGATGGGGTTGTGCATATTCGTTTTACGATTGTTGTTTACTGTTTTTTTGCCGTGGCACCGTTTGCATTGCCGGATGACGACGGAAGTATATTTAGCGTCAGCCTTGCCAGTATAAATTTTTAATATATCCGTAATGTTAGCACAACCAAAAACTGCTTAAGCGTAGCTGCAATGCGACAATTGGACGTGGATAAATCATTGTGTTTTGTTGTATTTATGCGCTTTTTTTGCCAGTCGGGCGACAATTTTCGCTAAATGCGACAGGTTTTGTTCGCATTTAATTCTTTGGGAAAACCACAGCATAGATGCGGTTTTCCGCGTTAAAATATCCACAGATAAACACAGAGGAGCCAATCATGCTGAAAACATCATTACGCTTGCCGCTGCCTTGCTGGCACTTTTCGCCCTGCCCGCCATGAGCAAGGAATACCTGAAGCCAAACGTCGATTGCGACGGCTGCTCCGCCAACGTGCGCGCCCAGCCCACTAGCAAAAGCCTGGTAGTCGAGCAGCTCACCAGCGACTCGGCGGTGGACAAGCTGGAAATCATCAGCAAAAAAGGCGATTGGTACCACATCCGCCTGGGCAGCGACGCCAACGACACCCTCGGCTACATCCACAAAAGCCAGGTGTACCGCGTACAAACCTACGTGGTGGAGAGCAGCGACGGCGCGCCAACCTGCGCGAAGCCCATTTTGCAAACGGCAAATTGAGCAAAAAGCGCCCTTCTACCAAAGACAACGTGGTGATTGACGTCATGTCCAACGGCACGGAACTGCTGATACGGGTGGACTACAACCGTGGCGACTGGCTCTTTGTTGATGACCCGGCGGCGGGGTTTGTCCACAAAAGCCAAGTGCGCAAAGAAAAATAAAGCTGCCACAGAAATCCCCGCACCAGCGGGGATTTTTTACGAAAATAACACCATGAACACCCTTCCCCCCGCCTGGCAACCCGCCTGCCCTGCCCTGCTCTTGCCCGCAGAAGCCGCACGCGCGCGCGACTACCTGCGCGAACTACGCCACGCCCTCGCCGCGCACGTTACTGGGCGCGACTACGACGTGCACCGCCTTGTCAATCACTACACCGCGCAAATCGACTGCATCATCCGCCACCACTACCAGCGTGCCATCACCAACCCGCAGCTCCGCCTCTACGCCATCGGCGGATACGGTCGCGGCGAACTCTTCCCCGCCTCCGACATCGACCTGCTGCTGCTCACCCCGGACGACATCAGCGCGCACGACCGCGCCGCTATTGAGACCTTCATCCAGGCACTATGGCAACTCGGCCATGACATCGGCCAACACGTCCACAGCGAGCGCGAACTCGCCAGCGCCGCCCAAAACGACACCGACCTCCTCACCAGCCTCTTAGAAAACCGCCAACTCGCCGGCGACCCGCACCCCATCGACCCCACGCGCCCGCCGCTTCTCGCCAAAACCGCCTACATCCGCCACAAACAACAAGAACAACGCGCGCGCGACGCCAAACAAGCGCGCCACGGCCAACTCGAACCCAACCTGAAAAACGGCCACGGCGGCCTGCGCGACTACCAGATGATTACCTGGCTCACCGCCTACTGCTACCACGACCACAGCCACGCCCGCCTCATCGACAAAAACCTCATGACCCCCGGCGAATCGGCGGGCCTACAAGAAAGCCGCGACGTCCTCTGGCGCATCCGCTTCGCCCTGCACCTCGGCGGCGCGCGACAAAAAGACGTCCTCGACTTTGAACAACAAAAACGCCTCGCCGCCACCTTCGGCTACCGCGACCAGCGCCACAACCTCGCCATTGAACAACTGATGCAGCACTACTACCAGCACAGCATGCGCATCCGCCGCATCAACCAGCGTGTGGTGAGCCACATCGAAGCCGACCACCAGCCGCCGCAGCCCGCCGTGCCGCTCACCGCCGACTACGCCAGCCAGCACGGCAAACTCATCCTGCGCGACCCGGCGAACCTGAAAAAAAACCCGCACCAACCCTGGGCGCTCTTCCAATACCTACAACAAAACCCGACCATCCGCGAACCGCATCCCGACCTCGTGCGCCACATCCGTCGCGAACGCATTGAGCTGACCAACATCGCCCGCCGCCGCGACGCCGACAACCGCCGCGCCTTCCTCGCCCTGCTCGCCCACCCCGGCGCCGTCCACCCACAACTGGCGCGCATCCACCAATACGGCCTGCTCTACCGCTACATCCCCGCCTTCGCCCACATCACCGGAAGAATGCAATACGACCTCTTCCACCAATACACCGTCGATCAGCACACCCTCAAACTCATCGAAACCCTCGACCGCCTGGTGCGCCCCGACCCCGCCTACCCCGAAGCCGCCAGCCTCATCAGTGGCCTACAAAACCCGACCATCCTCTACCTCGCCGCCCTCTTCCACGACATCGGCAAAGGCTACGACGGCGACCACAGCCAGACCGGCGCACAAATCGCCGACCTCTACGCGCGCGAAAACGACGCCATCAGCCCGGAAGAACGTGCGCTGCTCACCTGGCTCGTCGCCCACCACCTCGACCACAGCCTGACCGCACAAAAAAAAGACCTGACTGATCCTGCGACCATCGCCGCCTACGCCGCCACCATCCCCAGCCGCGCCCACCTCGACCACCTCTACCTGCTCACCCTCGCCGACATCAGCGCCACCAACCCCACCCTCTGGAACACCTGGCGCGCCACCCTTCTCTACGACCTCTACCAACAAACCCGGCACCAACTCGAACACCACCAAGACAGCCTGCACGCACAAGAACAACAAGCGCGCGAACAAGCCAAAAGCCAGCTCACCGCCACCCCCGCCGCCATCGACGCCCTGTGGGCAACGCTGCCAGAAGCGTACTTTCGCGGCGAAACTGCCGCCAGCATCGCCGCCAAAACCCGGCACCTGCTAGGGACTGCTTACCATCCAACCTCCTCCCCCGTGGGGGAGGGTTGGGGTGGGGGTAGCGTCCGTATTTCCGCCACCGATGTGGAAACATCATCCGCTACAACGGTTAACGAATCGCCAACCGCCACCCAATCCTCCACCGTTCTGCCCCCTCCCCTGCGCAGCGGAGGAGGGACGGGGCTCCCCTTGAAAAAGGCGGACGCCTTTTTCAAGGGAACCCGGGGTGGGGGCGTGAAAAATCGCGAAGCGACCACATCCCCCCAAAAAAACAAACAACACGCCGCAAGCCTCATCCAGGCACACCCGCCGCGCCTCATCATCAGCAGCCCCAACCCGCCGGACATCCTGCTGGCGCGCATCACCCACTACCTCGAAAAACACAACCACAACATCCACGAAGCGCGCCTCTACACCACGCGCGACCACCGCCTCACCATTCAGGAATACACCCTCGGCGAAACCCCGCCGCCCGCGCCCGGCCTCGCCCGCGCCCTCGAAGCGCACATCGCAGACAACCGCCCGCCGCCGCCGCTGGCGCACCGCCTGCACCGCGGGCCGCTCAAACACTTCACCACCCACACCCGCATCAGCATCCAACAAGAAGGCGGCCATACCACCCTCGAACTCACCTGCAAAGACCGGCACGGCCTGCTCTCACTCATCAGCCGCATCCTGCTCGCGCATGGCGTGCATATCAGCCACGCGAAAATCGGCACCTACGGCGAAAAAGTTGAAGACAGTTTCCACCTCACCAACGCGCAACACCGCCCGCTCACCGACCCGGCAACGCTTGCCGCCTTAAAACAGGCGCTGCTCACCGCACTGCAATAATGCCGCCTGGGGCACACGCCCTCGCCGAGGGACTGGAACCGTTTACCGCGAATTTACAATGCAAGTGCAACAGCTACAAAAAAAGACACCCATAAGCG
>CAUVOF010000089.1:0-8472 GCA_963553325.1 uncultured Cardiobacterium sp. | reverse complement strand
AGCCTGTGCTTGTTGGTATGTACTTCGTAGGGTTGAATTGTAAACAGCCCCTAGTAGAGCGGATTTCATCGTGTTCTCCAGCAGGGCGTGCCGCTCCGCGGCGCCCGTATAGCGATACACCGAAAGTTTCAGACAAGGCGCGCCGCTGAAGACAGTACAGCTAGTACGGCGCGGGTTTCCCTAGAAAATGGCTGCGCCATTTTCTAGGGTGCCCGGTCAAGCGGCGCAACACCGTATGAGGCTTTCGGTGGATGGCTATAGTCGCCAAACCCCAAAGGCAGCCTGAATATGCGGGAAGCAGTTTTCAGGTTGCCTTAAACCGATTGGAAACCTTGCCATGAATTTAACGTTTTTTCTGCGTAGCGCCTTGCTCTCTCTGCTGCTGGCCGTATGTTATCCGAGCAAAGCGGGAGACGAAAAATCGGCTAACGCACTACCTAAAACTGCACAAAATAGCGGTCGCATCGTCTTGCTGGGCGACGAACTCCGCAAAAACGTCCTGCCCGATTGCATCGCTCAAAACATCTGCCCAGCTGGCAGCGAATCCATGTTTCTGCTGCCGCCATCACAAGCCACCGCCGCCCAAGCTGCCGATACCGCGCAGCATGCCGCACTCGGTGTGTTGGTTGTCGATTCCGCAACCGGACCGCTGCCGGTTACCCGCGAGCATATCTTGGTGGCGCGGCAGGCCGATGTGCCGAAGCTGGCGGTGCTGTTCAGCCAAAGCGATGCGCTGGACGACAAAGACCTCCTGGAACTCGAAACCATGGAAATGCGCAATCTGCTCGACACCTATGAAATGGATGGCGAGCATGCGCGCATTTATGTTGGTCATCAGGGTCTGCAGCAACTGCTGGCCGATACCGCCGCGCTGGCACCGCGCCCGCAGCCGCCCAAACTGCCGCAAACAAGCCGCCGCCTGCACGGCTATATCTATAATCTGAGCCGCGAAGAAGGCGGTCATGCCCTATCGGCAGGCGACAGCACGGAAATATGGATAGGCGGGCAGACGGTGCGCTGCAGGCTGGTCTCGCCCCAAACCGTAACCGCTGGCGGCACGCCCAAAGTGCTGCTGGAAGCCGAAGAACCATTGGTAGCGAGAGAGGGACAGCGCTTTTTGCTACAACAAAACGGCAGGCTGATTGCCGCCGGTGTTGTGTCGGATGCCGAATAAACCTTGTCACTAGAAAGGCAGCCTGAAAATGAATCCAGCGTTTTCAGGCTGCCTTTCACCACCCTTCCCGTTTCCGCCCCAAATAAAAACGGCTATCATCCTGCCGCCACCTTCACAGGAGAAGCCGTCATGTCCAAAGCCCCTTCCCCTTGGCGCATCATTGACCCGGTGCGCCCGCAAATCCGCCGCGCGATGGCCATCGCCACCGCTGCCGCCGTCCTCTCCACCGCCGCGCTGCTCGTCATGGCGCAGATTCTCAAAGACCTGCTCGCCGGCCGCGCCGACTGGTGGCTCGCCGCGCTGCTTCTCGTCCTCACTCTTGCCGCCTTTGCCGTGCGCGCCTACGCCTTCCGCGTCTCGCATCTTGCCGCTTTTCGCTTAGAAACCCTGCTGCGCAGCCAACTTGCCGAACGGCTGGCGCAAGTCTCGCTCGGTTTCCTGCACGACCGGGGCGCGGCGGCGCTGACCAAGGTGATGCAGGACGATGTGCGCGGCCTGCACGTTTTTGTCGCCGACAGCACGCCGCTCTACGCCCGTGCCTACGCCGCGCCGCTGCTGACCTTTGCCGTGCTGCTTTTTATTGACTGGAAACTCGCGCTGGTCGCCGCCGGCGTGCTGGCCGTCGGCATGGTGATATTTGGCCTCGTCATGCGCAACGCGGGCGAGTCCACCGCCGCCTACAATGCCGCGCGCGAACAGGTGAACGTCGCCGTGGTCGAATTTGTGCAGGCGATGCCGGTGGTGCGCACCTTCGATGGCGGCGAAACCAGCTTCGGTCGCTACCAGCGCGCGCTGGATAACTACCTCGCCATGCTCATCGGCTGGTACCGCTCGATCGGCGGCTCGGCGCGCAGCGGCATGCTGATACTGAACCCGATGCCGACCCTGGTCGTGCTGCTCTGGGCGGGTTTCTACTGGTGGCAGGCGGACGCGCTGCCTTTCGCCACCTGGCTGGCGGTGCTGCTCATCGGCACCGGCATGGCGGAAGCGCTCCTGCCCTACATCTCGCTCTACCACCTGATTGAGCAGGGCAAAATCAGCGCCGAACGCATCATCGAAGTGCTGGACGCGCCGGTGCTGCCGGTACTTGCGCCGCCGCAAACGCCAAAAAACGCCAGCGTCAGCTTTGAACACGTCCACTTCCGCTACCCCGGCCGCGAAGAAAACGCGCTGACCGACATCAGCTTCACCGCCCCGGCGGGCAGCCTGACCGCGCTGGTCGGCAGTTCGGGGGCGGGCAAAACCACCGTCGCCCGCCTCATCCCGCGCTTTTGGGACGTGGACAGCGGCAGCATCCGCATCGGCGGCGCCGACATCCGCTACCTCGCCCCGGAAGCGCTGATGGCGCAAGTCGCCTTCGTCTTTCAGGACAACTTCCTCTTTAGCGGCACCATCGCCGACAACATCCACCTCGGCACGCCAGACGCCAGCGACGCCGATATTGAAGCCGCCGCCCGCGCCGCCCAATGCCACGACTTTATCATGGCGTTGCCGAAGGGCTACCAAACCGCGGTTGGCGAACGCGGCGCCACCCTTTCCGGCGGCGAACGCCAGCGCATCACCATCGCCCGCGCCATCCTGCAAAACCGCCCCATCCTCATCCTTGACGAAGCGACCGCCTTTGCTGACGCCGAAAACGAAGCACTCTTGATGCGCGCGCTGGCGGCGTTGATGCAGGACAAAACCGTGCTGATGATTGCCCACCGCCTCGCCACCATCCGCCACGCCACGCAGATTCTCGTCTTCGACCATGGGCAACTGGTCGAACAAGGCGACCACGCCAGTCTTATCGCGCAAAACGGCCGCTACACCCGCCTCTGGCAGGCGAGCCAAACCGCGCAAAACTGGCAAATCGGCGCAAGCCACTAACCATAAGGAACTATCATGAAAACTCGTCCCCTCGCTTTAATTATCGGCACCGTTCTTGCCAGCCAGCACGCCGCCGCTATCGACACCCCACCCGGCTGGGAGCGCAAAAGCATGCCAAGCGGCGCTATATACAGCCCCAAAAATGAAGAAGGGCGCGAAATTGGTATCGAAATCGCCGACCTGGTAACGGGGCAAGGCAGCCCGGCGCAAGTATTGAATCTTTTTGCCGACGCGATAGGTAGCAATATGACCATCGTCCAGCGTGGCGAAATCGAGGAAAGCGGCAACATCGCCAACCTCTCGCTTGAAGTCGAGTATCAAGGCAAAAACGTTCTCACCAATCTCACCGCCTACCCCGTTGGTAACAACAAAGTGCGCGTCATTGATTTCCAGACGGAAAAAGATGCCGAACTTTTGCAGCGCTACCAAAAAACCATGACCGAGCTGATTGCCGCGCAGTATCTGGAAGACCAAGGCGGTGCGGCAAGTGCGCCCGCGAGCAGCACGGCAAGCAGTAGCAGCGCCAGCACAGCGAGCAGCAGCACGTCAACTGCCAGCAGCACGGGCAGCAGCGGCAACGTCAAAGGCGGTGTCAGGCATGGCGAAGCCTTTATGCGGCAATTCAAAATGGATGGGCTGACGCCCGGTGGCGACCTGGTTTTTGGTGACTATCAATGCAAGGTACAGATTGATGGCGGTGCGCAATTTACTCTTTCGCTTTATGAGAATGGTGAATACCGTATCAGCGGATTTAAGGATCAGACCGGCGAATTCCGATACGAGAACGACGGTCGTATCAATATCAGCAGCAAGCACTTTCTGTACAATTACGCAAACTCGGATGGCGAAACCAAGGAAATCGCCTTTTTCTTCCGGCACAAAGACGGCGAATTGGGCATCTACGGGCAGAATATTGGCGACAACTTCATCAACGTCTGCCAATACCAGGGCGCGGCAAAAAACGCCTCACCGACACAGCAGGCTGCCGATGATGCCGAAGCGCGCCGCTTCAAATGGGTTACTGCACCGGGCAAAGGCGTAGCGCTTGGCGACATCGAAGCGCTCTACAACCACGTTTACAACGGCTACAGCGGCTTTGGCGTTACCCTTGAGCACGACATCTGGCTGCTTCTGAAAGACGGTCAGGCGTATAAAGACCTGCCGGTCAGCCCCGCCGATTTTGACGTTGCCGCCTCGCGCCAGCACGAGCCCGACAAATGGTACGCCTGGCGCAGAAAGGGCGATGGTTACGAGATCCAAAAAGACGGCGAATGGCAGAAGCTGGAGGGCTTGCCCAGGGCGCCCGCCAAGGCCGGTGAAACCATCCAGGGCAGTTACACCCATTATTCTTCTGGCGGCACCTACTACAGCAGCTTTGCCAGCTTCTCCACCATCAATTTCAAGCGCGACGGCACCTTTACCGACAGCAGCCGCAGCACCATTCAATCCAATACCGCAGGTCTGGGCGATGATGGCGTGATTGCCCACAGCGGAAACTTCAGTACCGGCGCGGGCGGCCGTTACCACATCGACGGCTACACCATCGAACTCACCTACCCGAATGGCAAGACCGAGCGCGAGCTTTTCTTCTTTTGGAATAACGAGAGGAATTCCCTCAATATCGGCGAGACCACCTATTCCACCGATTGAGGCGGCAAATAAGCCCTAAAACCAATAACGGTATGCCAACACCGCGCTCATGATGAGCGACATCGTAATCACCGCCGGGCGAATCAGGCGATTGCCCTTGCTGATGACCAGCCCGGCGGCGAGGCGCGCGCCGAGTAGTTGTCCTACCGCCATGGCAAGCCCCGCAGTCCAGACGACTTTGCCGCCTGCGAGAAAAACCAGCAGCGAAACCAAATTGGTGGTGGCGTTGTAGGCTTTGGCCTCAATCGTCGCCTGTTGCAGGGTGTAGCCGCGCAGGGAAATCAGCGCCAGCATAAAAAAACTGCCCGTACCGGGACCGAGAAAGCCGTCGTAAAAACCAATCGGCAAAGCGGCGGCAGCGACAAAGCCGGCAAAGGACAGCCGCGCCTGATGCACCACCGTACCGAGCGCAGGCATGAAAAGAAAAAGCAGCGCCACCGCCACGAGCAGCAACGGCAGCCCCTTTTGCAACAAATCCTTCGGCAGAAACTGCACCGTCAGCGTGCCGCAGGCGGCGCCAATGGCGCAGGCGATGATGCCCGGCAAGAGGCGGCGAAATTGCATCTGGCGGCGTTTGACGAAATAGCTGGTTGCCAGCAGCGTGCCGCAACTACCCTGCAGTTTGTTGGTGGCAAGCGCCGCGTCCGTCGGCAACCCGGCAAGCGATAGCGCCGGAATGGTCAGCATGCCACCGCCGCCGGCGAGCGTATCGACGAAGCCAGCAAGCGCGCCAACCAGCGCCAACAGCGTCAGCACCCACAGCGACAACTCAAGCGGCATCGTCGTCCATCCAACTATCCAGCTGCGCCACCAGCGTTGGCAGCCCTTCCTTTTTTAAGCTGGAAAACGTCTGCACCGAAAAAGGCGCGCGCCAGTTGGCAAGTTCGCTTTTTACCGCCTGCAACTGCTTGCTCGCGGCGCTGCGGTTCAACTTGTCCGCCTTGGTCAGAAGAATGTGCGCGGGTAACTGCCGCTCGGCGCAGCATTCCAGCATGCGGATGTCCAAATCCTTCATCGGATGGCGGATATCCATCAGCAAGACAATGCCGTGCAGCACCGCGCGCGTCAGCAGATAACGCCCGAGCAGCGCCTGCCAATGGGCGCGCATCTGTTCCGGCACCTCGGCATAGCCGTAGCCCGGCAAATCCACGAGATAGCAGCCCGGCTGCGGCAGGGCGAAATAATTGATGAGCTGCGTCCGCCCCGGCGTGCGCGACACCCGCGCCAGCGCCTTTTGGTTGGTCAGGGTGTTTAACGCGCTCGATTTACCGGCGTTGGAGCGCCCGGCAAAGGCAATTTCAATACGGGCATCGGCGGCGAGTTGGCTCTCGCGATTAGCGGAAAAGGCAAAGTTTGCCTGCTGGTAACGACTATTCATCTCTAGTAAAATGCGGTGAAACCGCCTGAATATAACAGGCATCCAGCAAACAACAAAAGAAAAATCTTGCGGAGCAAGTCATGAAAAAAGGCATAGTGACAATCATCCTGTTCGGTCTCTCCACTTGGGCACAGGCGGCAGACATCAAGGCTGGCGAAGAAAAAGCAGCTATCTGTACCGCCTGCCACGGCCCCGCGGGCGTAAGCGTCAACCCCGACTGGCCATCCCTCGCCGGACAGGGGCAAAAATACATTGAAAAACAACTGAAAGACTTCAAAAGCGGCGAGCGTCCGAACATGGTGATGCAGCCGCAAGCCGCCATGCTCTCTGACGAAGACATCGTAAACGTTGCCGCCTATTTTGCTGCGCAAACTCCGGGACCTGCCAGCACCGAAGGCGCAGGCGAAAACCCGGAAGAGTTACTTGCCCTGGGCAAAGCCATCTACCAAGGTGGCGACCTGAGCAAAAACGTCCCCGCCTGCATGGCATGCCACGGGCCGACTGGCGCCGGCATTGAGCCTGCCGCCTTCCCGCGCGTCTCTGGCCAGCATGCCAAATACAGCCGCATCCAGCTCGATGCCTTCAAAACCTCGGCGCTGATTGACGAACAGGCAAGCGAAACCGACCGCAGCACGCTGGTTGTTCGTCCCAATGACCCGAACGGCATGATGCGCGACGTCGCCAGCAAACTGACACCGAAACAAATCGAGGCGGTGGCGCGCTACATGCAGGGGTTGCACTGATTGCGTAACGACGAGCAGTGGTGGCGGCAACCGCTACACCGCCTCAGCGACAAACAGTGGGAAGCCCTCTGTGACGGATGCGGTCTGTGTTGCCTGAACAAAATGGAAGATATCGATACGGGAGAAGTGTACTTCTCCCGTGTTGCTTGTAAGCTGTTGGACATACAAAGCGGCCGCTGCCGCGACTATCCCTGCCGGCAGCAACACGTCCCTGACTGCTTGTCGCTACGCGAGATGAAACGCGAAGAATACAACTGGCTGCCGCCAACTTGCGCCTACCGCCTGCGTGCCGAAGGCAAAGACCTACCGCCTTGGCATTATCTGATTTGCGGCGACCAGCAGGAAGTACATCGCCGCTATCGTAGCGTGCGCCATTTCGCCTTGAGCGAGGCAGACGGACACGCCATAGATGACCATCTGCTCTATCGACTAGAAGACATACTCGGAGAAGGAGACCAGGAACCATGACCAATCCGTCCGTAATCTTGCTGCGCATCATCGCTACCATCCTTGTTCTTGCTGCCATGGCGGGCATCGCCCTCATCATCAAACGCACCCGTGAGCGCGAACGCGACCGCTACGACGGTCATCCCAAATACCGTGGCTCTAGCCTTGACCACGGTGCACCCATGCCGGATGACGGCGTTACCGATTTTGAAGCGGGCGGGGTAGAAATGCGCAAAACCAGCCGCCTCAACCCCGGCTTCTTCGGCAGCAAAAATCAGCCCCCACCGAAACCGCGCGGCAACCCGCCGGAACAGCTGGTGCCGCTTGCCATCATGGCACCGTATGGCCACCCCTTCAGCGGCAAAACCGTCGCCCAGCTGATGAAAAACTTTGGCCTGCAATACTCGCCCAACCGCACTTACGAATTGCTCACCGGCGGCGGCCAAGAAGTGTTCTGCACCCTGCTCAATATCCGCAAACCGCCAATCTTTCCGCCCAATCTCGACAGCGCCGATGTCAGCTACGAAGGATTGCTTATCGTGCTGCAACTGCCGGTCAGCCAAGAGCCGGTGCGGGATTGGGAAACCTTCATCGCCCTGGTCAATGAAATGAGCGAAAGCTGCGGCGGCAAACTCTGCGACCACAACCGCCGCCCGCTGCACGAGCGCGACCTTGAACGTCTGCGCAAAAAAATCGAAACCTACGAAGGCCAATACCACGCCTGGCTGCGTGGTTAGGGACTGTTTGTAATTGCAAAATCTCTTCCCCTGCAGAGAGAGAATTTGCACAGTTCTCAACGCTCACATACAGAAAAAACGCCGCATAAAACGGCGTTTTTTCTTAATCCATCACCGTTTATAGCGATACACCGAAAGCTTCATACGGTGTTGCGCCGCTTCGCCGTACTAGTTGTACTGTCTTCAGCGGCGCGCCTTGTCTGAAACTTTCGATGTATCGCTATACGGCGAATTGTCAAACCAAGTGCAACACTTCATTAAAATACACTTCATGAGGTGTTCTCCACTGCAAACATTTGCGCGGGCGGTTATTCAATGCCAGCACCGCTTTTTCAAGGTAATCATCAGGATATGGCGCAATATCCTGATGCTTCGGAAAATATTCACGCAACAAGCCGTTGGTGTTCTCGTTTGTGCCACGTTGCCATGGCTGATACGGCGGCGGAATGTATATTTTTACCCCCAACGCCTCCG
>CAUVOF010000088.1:0-8516 GCA_963553325.1 uncultured Cardiobacterium sp. | reverse complement strand
AAAACAAAGACCGCAAAGCGCTCTACCAAGCCATCGCGGACGCCAACAACCAACCGGGCTGGGCAGGACAAATCCAGAAAACCTTTGCCGAACGCTGGATCAGCCAGGCACAAAGCGGCTGGTGGTACCAAAGCGGCGGCGGCTGGAAGAAAAAATAAACCGCATCTCTTCGTAGGTTGAGTTAGTACATCGCGTAACCCAACAATCTGACATGCTTTGTTGGGTTACCGCCCTCGGTCTGACTCAATCTACAAAGCAAGCATCATAGGGGGCGTTCCGGCGCATCGCCTCGAAGAAAGGAGTACAACATGAAAACCTTGATTATCAACGCCCATCCCGACCCGCATTCCACCTACTCTGCGACCAACCGCATGGTGAAGCATCTGCTGACCAAACTGCCTGTGGGTAGCACGGAAATCGTTAATCTTGCGGAAACCAAGCAGCCGAACCTCGATAAAGCGGTGCTGGATATCTTCATCAAAACCGTTTTCCGCCAAGAACAACCGACCGCCGAAGAAGCGCAACACTTCGCCGGTATCCAAGCGAACGTCGCTCAATTCAAAGCGGCGCCGCGCCTCGTCATCGCTTATCCAATGTACAACTTCGGTATTCCAGCGCGCCTGAAAGACTGGATTGACAGCATCGTCGTCCCCGGCGAAACCTTTCGCTACAGTGCGAACGGCAACCCCGAAGGCCTGCTGACCACACACAAGGCTCTGATACTGCAAGCCAGCGGTGGTGTCTTCAGCGAAGGCGGACGTGCCGCGATGGAGCACACCGTGCCATATCTGCAAGACGTGCTGCGCCTCCTTGGCTTCGCCAGCGTGGATGCGGTGCGCGCCGAAGGTACTACAAAAGCCATTATTGGACTGGACGCCGCTGTTGCCAAAGCCTGCGCCGATATTGATGCCAAAATGGACGTGTTTACCCACTAAAATAAAATTCGCATCGTAGGCTGCGCCTCGACCGCCGTTTCCGGCGGTTGAGAATTGCATGTATAACCTCGCCACTACCACCATGATTCATAACGTCCTCATCTTCGACATCGAAACCGTCGCCGACGTTGCCGCTTACCGCCTGCTCAACCACCCGCCGCAAGACCTGGACGACGCCACCATCTACCGCATGATGTGCAGCGAGCGCCTTGGCGAGACCGGCAGCACCTTCATGCGCCACCACCTGCACAAAATCGTCGCCATCTCGGTCGCGATGAAAACCGCGCAAGGGCTGAAAATCTGGTCGCTGGGCGACGAGACGAGCGGCGAATACGAAATCGTGCAGCGCTTCTTCCAGGGCATCGACAAATACGCGCCGACGCTGGTCAGCTGGAACGGCAGCGGTTTCGACCTGCCCGTCCTGCACTACCGCGCCCTCTTCCACGGCATCAACGCGCAGCGCTACTTTGAAATCGGCGACCACGACAAAGACTACAAATTCAACAACTACCAAAACCGCTACCACTGGCGCCATATCGACCTGATGGACGTCCTCTCCGGCTACCAGGCGCGCACCGTGGCAAGCCTCGATGACGTCGCCAAACTCTGCGGTTTTCCCGGCAAACTGGCGATGGACGGCAGCGCCGTGCAGGAGCGCTACACGAGTGGCGACATCAAAGGCATCCGCGATTATTGCGAAACCGACGTGCTGAACACCTACCTCGTGTATCTGCGCTTTGAGCTGATGCGCGGCAACCTCAACGCGGTGAGCTACCAAGAGTGCCTGGAAGAAGCGCAGAGCTTCCTGCAAGACCAGGAAAGCGAACACTGGCAGGAATTCCTGCAAGCCTGGGCGGAACGCGGCACATGAGCGCGGACGACAGCATCTACCGCGTGCAGTTCAAAACCGAACAGCACTACTACGACCTCTACGTCCGCCACGTCTTCCCCGCCGACATGGCGGGCTTTATCTGCCTCGAAGGCTTCCTCTTTCACGAAGAAAGCCAGCTTTTGATTGACCCGCGCGTCGAGCGTCTTGTCGCCGAATTTGGCGAGGTCAGCACCACCTTCGTCCCCTACCACCAAATCATCCGCATCGACAAAGTCGAGCGGCAAGGGGAAAGCCGCATCCACAACGCAAGCGGCGACCGCGCAAAAATCACGCCGTTCCCGCCAAGCCGTTAAGCAAAACATCCCATGAGCGACCAACCCACGCTCTTTGCCCGCGGCAACGACGCGCCTCTTGCCGACCGCCTGCGCCCCAAAACCCTCGCCGACTACATCGGCCAGCGCCACATCCTCGGCGAAGGCATGCCGCTCGCCGTCGCCATCGCGCAAAAAAAACCCTTCTCCATGCTCCTTTGGGGGCCGCCCGGCTGCGGCAAAACCACCCTTGCCCTGCTACTGGCCGACGCCTTCGACGCGCGCTACATCCGCCTCTCCGCCGTCTTCTCTGGCGTCAAAGAAGTGCGCGAAGCGGTAGCGCAAGCGCAACAAGAACGCGGCATCGGCCGCAAAACCATCCTTTTTATCGACGAAATCCACCGCTTCAACAAAGCGCAACAAGACGCCTTCCTCCCCTACGTTGAAGACGGCACCCTCATCCTCATCGGCGCCACCACCGAAAACCCCGCCTTCCACCTCAACAACGCCCTACTCTCGCGCCTGCGCGTCTTCCACCTAAAGCCCCTGGACGAAGCCGAACTTGCCGATAAACTGCGGCGCGGCCTCGCCTCGCTGGGACTTGAAGCGGACGAAACCGTCCTCAACACCCTCGCCTACCAAGCAGGCGGCGATGCGCGCAAAGCCATCGGCTGGCTGGAAGAATGGGCGCTCTTGCGCCGCCAGAGCATCGACAGCGACGCGGCGCTGGCACAGGCGCTCGCCGACCAGCCGAAAGCGCTGGACAAACACGGCGACTGGTTCTACGAACTCCTCTCCGCCTTCCACAAATCACTGCGCGGTTCCAGCCCGGACGGCGCGATGTACTGGTTCGCGCGCATGATAGACGGCGGCGCCGACCCGCTTGTTATCGCCCGCCGCATGCTCTGCGTCGCCAGCGAAGACATCGGCAACGCCGACCCGAACGCACTCAACCTCGCGCTCAACGCCTACCAAACCTACGAGCGCCTCGGCGCGCCCGAAGGCTATCTAGCGCTGGCGCAAACCGTTACCTATTTGGCGCTGGCGCCGAAAAGCAACGCCAGCTACAAAGCGATGAAAGCTGCCTTCCAATACGTGCGCGATAACCCGGCGCACGCCGTACCGCTGCACCTGCACAACGCGCCGACCGCCGTCCACAAAAACGAAGGCTACGGCGCAGGCTACCGCTACGCGCACGACGAACCACAAGCCTACGCCGCCGGACAAAGCTACCTGCCTGCGGAAATGGCGGGCGTGCGCTTCTATTACCCGAACCGCCGCGGCCTGGAAATCAAACTGGCGGACAAACTCGAACAACTGCGCGCCCTGGACGAACAGGCGGGCAAGACGGATTCTCGCTAGGGGCGTGTTTACAATTGGACAACTCCCTCCCCCGCAGGGCGAAGCCCGCAGCAGGGGAGGGAGTTGTCCAATTGTAAACACGCCCTAATAGCGCTGCAGCGCGCGCAGGTTTTGTTGTAGCGCGGGCAGGGCGCTGCGTTGCCAGATGTTTTGCCAGCGGATGCCGATGTCTTTTGCGCTCGCGTGGCTGTGCGGGTCGCCAACGAGGTTGAGGAGTAGTTTCAGCTCGCCGGGGCGGAAGGGGTAGCCGCGGTTATATGCTTTTTCCCGGTAATAGGTTTCCAGCGCTTTTTCTTCGCCACCATAGCGGTGACGGCTGGCGAGGCTGTTCAGCGCTTCGCCGTCTTCCGCTTTTTCGGCTTTTTCCTGCCACGCCGCCGCTTGTTCCCGGTCAGGCGTAACGATGTTGCGGCGGAAATCCGTGCTATAGGCGCGCGCCAGTTCGTTCATAGCGTAACCGTCCGGGTAGGGTTGCTGCACGGCTTGTTCCAGCCAGTATTTTTCCAGCGCGAGGTCTTCTTCGCCATCGCCGTGACCAAAGCGGTAGCTGAGGGCGAGGTTGCGCATGGCGATGGCGTTGCCACCGCTGGCGGCGCGGTTGTACCAGGTCTGCGCCAGGCGGTATTGTTCTTCTTTTTCGGCGATTTGGCCGAGCCAGTTTTGTGCGTTGGTTTCGTCCTGCGCGGCGGCTTTTTCCCACCAGTAGCGGGCGGCAGCGGCGACGCTATAGGGGTGCTGGTAGTGGTATTGGGCGAGCAGGCCAAGCGCGGTTTGTGCGCGCGGATGCTCTTGTTTGGCGGCTTTGCTGTACCAGGTACGGGCAGCGTCGAGGTCGAGCGGCACGCCTTCACCGAAGCTGTAGTGTTGTCCCAGTTGGTATTGGGCTTCGGCGTCGCCGTCTGCGGCGCGTGCCTGCCAGTATTGGGCGGCAGCGGTTTGTGCGGCGACTTCGGCGGCGCGGTATGGCTGCGGCAATGCTTCCAGGGTAAGGCGCTGCGGGCGCGGATGTTCGGGTGGCGGGTCGCTGTAGTCGTCGCGGTGTGAGTATTCGATGGTTTCGCCGGTTGGCAGGGTGGTGTGGCGCAGCGGCAGTAGGGCATCGAGTTTGGCGCCGAGGGTGGCGCGCTGCCAGTAGTTGTCGTCCTGGTAGCGGGTGTGCCAGTAGTCGATGGTGGCGCGGTTGTTGCCGCATTGGCGGGCGGCAAGGGCGGCGAGTAGTTCGGCGGCGGCGCGGTTGCCCTGGCTAACGGCACGCGCGGCGTATGCCCGCGCTTTGTCATCGTTCTGCGGCAGGCCGAGGGCGTCCGGCACGGCGTAGCCGCTGGCGAGGTAGTAGGACGCCAGGCCGCTGCCGTTGGCGCTGGCGTCTTGCCACCAGCGGCGCGTGGCTTGCGGGTCGCGGTCGAGCTGGTTTTTGCCGAGCAGGTATTGTGCCTGGGCGTCGGCGTAGCCGCCGCTCGCGGCTTGTTCTAGCCATTGTTGGGCGGCGGCGCTGTCGTTTTGTTGGGCGTAGTGGTAGCCGAGTGCGCGCATCGCGCCGCTGTGTTTTTGCGCGGCGGCGCTGTGCCAGTAGCTGAGCGCGGCGGTGTCGTCGCCGTCGGCGTGGGCGAGTTCGCCCAACCAGTATTGGCCGTTGCCCCCGCCTTGTTTCGCCGCCTGGACGAGGTGTTGGTGCGCACGGCGGCGGTCGCCCGCTTGCCAGGCGAGTAGGCCGAGGGCGATGTGGGCGTCGGGCTGTTGTTGGGCGGCGGCTTGCTTGAGCCAGGCGAGGGCGTCGCTGTGGTTGGCGCTGATGCCGTCGCCACGCGCGTATTTTTGTCCGAGGTTGTTTTGTGCATCGGCATTGCCGAGCACGGCGGCACGATAGGTGGCGATGGCTTTTTCCGGGTCGCCACCATTGCTGGCAGCAGGCAGTTTGGCTGGTTCTTCGTCCCTGTCGCAATCACGCCGCACGGGGTAGGTCGGCCAGTCGTTGAGGCTGCGCAGGTAGTTGTTGAGGTTTTCGCGCTTGAGGACGTCCCAGGCGTTGTTGATGGCGATGAGGTAATAAGAGGTCGCGGTTTTTTCCGTCGTTTGTATCGCCCCGTTGCGGGATGAGGATGGTTTGGATGGCATGGCGCACCGCGGGGTCGTGCAGGTTGTTTTTCGCGGCCTGCGCCAGTAAGCGCGCGGCGTCATCTTCGTGCGACTGGTATTCGCTGCGCCAGCGGTTGTGGCTGGTGTCAGGCCAGCGATGCCAGGTGTAGTCGAGGTTGTTGTGGGCAAGGGTGAGGATGGCGGGCAGGTAGTGCTGGCTGGCGGCTTGCTGTAGCCATTCGTCTTGTTTGTCGGGGTCAGGTTCAATGATGCCGCGCCAGTATTGGGCGATGGCGTAGTGGTGCGCGGCGGCTTGTTCGAGCAGGGCGGCGGCGTTGGCGTCGTCGCGGTTTTGTGCGAGGCCGCGCAGGGCGGTGGCGGTTTGCGCGCGGGCGTCGTCTTGTGGGTTCAGGTTAAGGCGCTGGCCGCTGGGCTGGCGGGCAATGGCGGCGGCGATGCGGTCGCCGCTTAGGGTGGTGCGGCTGGGCAGGTTGTGTTCTGCGGGTAGTTCGGCGGGGGCGAGGGCGGCGGCAGCGGGGATGCGGCAGCGGGGATGCGGCAGCTTTCATCTACCCAGTGGCGGCTGTCGAGGTGGTCTTTGTCGCGCCAGCTGATGAGGGTGAGCTGCGCTTCGCTGTCGCCGGCGAGTGCCGCTTGTTCCAGCCAATAGTAGGCGTTGGCGGCATAGCCGGGGCGGTCGTGGTCGAGCCGTGCCAGTTGTAGGCGGGCGGGGTTGTGGTCATGCGCGGCGGCCTGGGTGAGCCAGTCGCGGGCGGCGCTGGTTTTTTTGTGGTGGATGAGGCTTTTGCCGACGCGGTATTGGGCGGCTGGCTCGCTGATGTCAGGGGTGTACAGCAAGGTCGGGACGAGTCCGGCGCGGCGATAGACGTCGGCGCGCACTGGCGACGGCAGGGCGGTTGCGGGCAGCGGTATGGCCGCCGCGTCCGGCTGTGGTGTCGGCAGGGCGGCGAGTTCACGCATCAGGGCGATGTTTTGCCAGTGCCAGCGGCTGTGCGTGGCGTTTTCCCATGCGCTGACGCGCGCGAAGTCGTAGGGCAGGTCGCAATCCTGCTCGCTTAGGGTGCGGGCAAAGGTGGCGGCATCGCGGCTGCCTTGTGCCGCGGCGCGCGCAGCGTAGGCGAGTGCTGTGGCTTTGTCGTTTGGCAGGGCGAGGGCGTCCGCCAGGTAGTAGCCGCCGGCGAGGCGGTAAGAGGCGTCGCCGTCGCCGTGCTCGCTCGCCTGCTGGAACCAGTCGCGCGCGCGTGCCGGGTCTTTTTTGAGGGCAGCGATGCCGAGTTGGCGCATGGCGATGGCATCGCCGAGGGCGGCGGCCTGCGCCCAATCGTGCTGTCGTGCAGCGGGTTTGTCGGCGCGGTCGGCGCGTTCGCGCAGCGCGGCGGCGTGGTTTTGTTTGATGGCGGCTTGCCACCAGCGTTCGGCGGCGGCGGGGTCGCCGTGGGCGTGGTGAAGGTTGCCGAGTTTGGTCTGCGCGACCGGGTCATTTTGTACGGCGGCTTGCAGGTAGTGGCCGTAGGCGGCGATGCTGTCCGGCGGCTCGCTGTCTGTGCCGTTTTCGGCGAGGATGCCGAGCGCGCTGTGCGCCGCGCGGTAGTCCTGCGCCGCCGCTTGTTCGTACCAGGCGCGGGCAACGGCGAGGTTCTGCCGGTAGCCTTCGCCGCGCGCGTACATTTGCCCGAGGCGGTATTGTGCTGCGGCGTCGCCTGCCTCGGCGCGCGTCTGCCAGTAGCGCATGGTGGCGGGGTCGGGGCTGGTGTGGCGGGGCGTACTGGCGAGTTTGGGCAGGTCGAGTTCCAGCGGTTCAAGCCACATGCTGCTGCTCGGGCATTGGCGGGCGATGCGGTCGTGCGGCGGCGGCCAGTGGTCGAGGTCGCGCAGCCATTTGCCGGTGTTTTTGTCGTCGTAGGCGCTGTAGTAGTCGAGGAACAGCCCTTGGGCGGTGAAGTAATCCAGTTTTTCGTCGGGTTTGGTGGCGAGTTGTAGCAGGAATTCGGCGAGCGGGTTTTTGGTTTTGCTGAAGGCAATGGCTTGCGCCCAGTAGTATTGCGGCGTGCGCAGGCGATAGTCGTAGGTGGCATGGATGGCAATGCCATCTCTGCCGGCGGCCTCGGGCAGCAGGTAGATGAGTCCCTGGCCGACCATCGCGTCGGGGTGCTGCTGCCTGACCGCACGCGACCATTCATGACCTGCGAACGCGCCGGCGCCGTCTTCTGTTGCAATGTAGCCGAGCCAGAAGTGCGCCGGGGCGTATTGGCGTCGTGTGGCGCGGTCGAGCTGTGCAATCGCCTGCTCGCGCAGGGTTTTTGCCGCTGCTTTTTCGCCACGGGCGCGCAGTTTGCCGACTTCGCGCAGGTCGAGCAGGGCGAGGGCGGTTTGTGCGCGCGGGTCTGGCGCGGCTTTTTCGTACCAGCTGCGCGCGGCGGGGTAGTCGGCAGCGCTGGCGTACCATTGGCCGAGGCGGAACTGCGCTGCGGTTTCGCCCGCGTCCGCGCGGTTTTGCAGGTATTGGCGGACGGTTTCGCGCGCGGCGGCACGGGCGACGGCGTTATGCGGCAACGGCGGCAGTTCGGGGGGTTGTAGCCAGGGTACGGTGAGGACGTCTTCCAGCAGCGGCATGGTATCCGGCGTGGCTTGGGCGATGGCGGCGCTGAATTGTTCGGCGGTGAGCCACGACGCGGCAGGCGGGTGGTGGTGTGGCAATTCGAGGCTGTGCGCGGCGGTAGCAAGCAGCGCGAGGGTGAGGATGAGGGGGCGCATGGCATGTCCTTATGGTGCAAAGCTTGCCGGATTGTGCGGGGTTTTGCCGGGGCTGTCAAAAGGCGCGGTTGAGATTTTTGCGTAATTGCGAGCGCTGTGTTTTGCGCGAGTGTATCAATAGGGCTAGGCGCTGTTTACAATTCAACCCTACGAAGTACATACCAACAAGCACAGGCTGAACGGCAGCCAATGCTTGAAATTCAACCAATTAGTCCCCTCCCCCGT
>CAUVOF010000087.1:0-8720 GCA_963553325.1 uncultured Cardiobacterium sp. | reverse complement strand
CCAACAGCCAACAGCCAACAGCCAACAGCCAACAGCCAACAGCCAACAGCCAACACGCCTGACGCGCTAACCGCTGAAACGCAGACCTTCCTCAACAACCTCGAAAGCGACCTCTGGCGCGCCGCCGACAAACTCCGCGCCGAACTGGACGCCGCCAACTACAAACACATCGTCCTCGGCCTCATCTTTCTCAAATACATCTCCGACAGCTTCACCGCGCAGCGCCAGCGCATAGAAGACGACCTCAAAAACCCGGCGAGTGACTACCACCTCGACCCCGACGACTTCCCCACCCCCGCCGCCTACGACGAAGCCATCGCCGCCGAACTCGAAGAGCGCGACTACTACACCAAAGACAACGTCTTCTGGGTACCGCAGCGGGCGCGCTGGCAAGAAATCGCCGCCGTCGCCACCCTCGAACTCGGCGCCGAGCTGCCCTGGGGCGGCAAACACGGCGGCGTCGCCAAACTCATCGACGACGCCTTCGACGCCATCGAAAAAGACAACCCCAAACTCAAAGGCGTGCTGCAACGCATCAGCGACTACGGCGTCAGCAGCCAAACCCTCATCGGCCTCATCCAGCTCTTCGCCAAAAACACCTTCAGTGACCACGGCGCACTCAGCGCCAAAGACATCCTCGGCCACGTTTACGAATACTTCCTCGGCCGCTTTGCCCTCGCCGAAGGCAAACGCGGCGGCCAATACTTCACCCCCAAAGCCATCGTCAGCCTCATCGTCGCCATGCTTGAGCCTTACCAAGGCCGCGTCTATGACCCGGCAATGGGCAGCGGAGGCTTCTTCGTGCAGACCGCGCGCTTCATCCGCGCCCACCAGGGCGACAGCGGCGCCATATCCATCTATGGCCAAGAAAAAAACCGCACCACCTGGAAACTGGCGGCGATGAACATGGCAATCCGCGGCATCGAATACAACTTCGGCAAAGGCCCGGCGGACAGCTTCACCGCGCCGCAGCACATCGACCAAAAAATGGATTACGTCATGGCGAACCCGCCCTTTAACGCCGACGAATGGTGGAGCGAAGCGCTCAACCATGACCCGCGCTGGCGCTACGGCATCCCGCCCGCAGGCAACGCCAACTACGCCTGGCTACAACACATGCTCTACCACCTCGCCCCGACAGGACGCATGGCGCTCTTGCTTGCCAACGGCTCCATGAGCAGCCAAAGCAGCGGCGAGGGCGACATCCGCCGTGCACTCATCGAAGCCGACCTGGTGGAAGCGATGATTGCCCTGCCGAGTAAACTCTTTACCAATGCAGCCGTTCCTGCCTGTATTTGGGTATTGCATAAAGCCAAACCGCACAAAGGCGAAACCCTCTTTATCGATGCGCGACAAATGGGTTACTTAATAGACCGCGCAAAACGCGACCTCAGCGACGCCGACATCGCGCGCATCGCCGCCACCTACCACCGCTGGCAACAGGCGGACGACTACCACAACCAACCCGCCTACAGCTACGCCGCGACCAAAGAAGAAATCGCGCGCAACGACTACGTCCTAACCCCCGGCCGCTACGTCGGCACGGCAGAAACCGAAGAAGACAGCGAACCCTTTGCCGAAAAAATGACGCGCCTCACCGCATTACTGAACGAACAATTTGCGCAAGGTGCGGCATTAGAAGCACAAATAAAAGCGAATTTGGGGGAGATGGGTTATGAAGCTTAAAGACATAGTAAAAATTAAAGGCGGTAAGCGGCTACCAAAAGGGGAAAATTTACAAACACTTCCTAATTCACACCCTTATATTAGAGTTAAGGATATGAAGGATAAATATATCGTTTTAGATGAACTAGAATATGTACCAGATGACGTATTCCTTAAAATAAAAAATTATATAGTTAGCGAGAATGATGTCCTCATATCTATTGTTGGAACAATAGGTGAAGTTTGTATTATAGATAAAAAATTGGATGGTGCATCACAAACTGAAAATTGTGCAAAATTATCAGGGATAGATGCCATTGATGCTCAATATTTATACTACTTCTTAAAATCTACTTTAGGGCAGGAGGAAATTAAGAAAGCCATAGTTGGTGCTGTTCAGCCTAAGTTGCCATTATATGGTATTGAAAATATAGAAATAGATTGGAAAGACAGAAGTAAAAGGGAGAGCATTGTCAATTCTTTAGCGACAATAGACGACAAAATCCAACTCAACACCCAAACCAACCAAACCCTCGAACAAATCGCGCAAGCCATCTACAAAAGCTGGTTTGTCGATTACGAGCCAACGCGCGCCAAAGCGGCAGTGCTGGCAGCGGGCGGCAGCAAGGCAGAAGCAGAGACTGCGGCGATGCGCGCCATCAGCAGCAAAACCGCCGCCGAACTTGTCGCCCTCGCACAAAACCACCCCGCCCGCTACCAACAACTCGCCGACCTCGCCGCCGCCTTCCCCGCCGCCCTCGTCCCCACCGACGACTTCGGCGAAATCCCGGAGGGGTGGGAGGTGAAGCCTTTACCTGAAATCATTGATTTCATGGAAGGACCTGGTATCCGTAATTGGCAATATACCGACGCAGAGGATGGCGTTAGATTTATCAATATTCGCTGTATTCAAAACGGAGACATCGTTTTAGATAAAGCAAATAAAATAACCAAAGAAGAAGCCTTTGGAAAATATGCACACTTCCAGCTAAGAGAAGACGATATTGTGGTTTCCGCATCCGGCACGTTAGGACGATTTGCTTTTATTCGTAAGGAACATTTACCCCTATGTTTAAATACAAGTGTAATTCGCTTTCGTCCTATTAAGCAGAAAAGTACTATTGGCTTCATTGAGGGATTTATAGCTGGTCAATTGCAATATGAGCTAGAAACTAGAGCTTCTGGTTCAGCGCAGAGAAATTTTGGACCGATGCATCTTAAGCAAATATCTATTGTTACCCCAGAATATGAATTATTAAGTTTGCATCAATATTATATTAGTGAATTGTATCACAAAAGAAAATTTACACTTGCCGAAAATGACAATTTACTTCATATAAGAGACTTATTATTACCAAAGTTGCTGAAAGGAGATGTTTAAATGAATCACTCTATTAAAGATGTCATAAAATTATTTGAAATCGTAAAGAGTAAACTAGAAAGCACTAGCTTTAACAATCGCGATACATATGATGAAGTTCAATCTATTATTGAAGATATTAAGCCATATTTAAACCTTGTGGCGCTTTCATTTGTTGATAAAGTAGAACTGGAAAACTTACATATTCTACTATCAAGAATAAATGAAATATTCAATGAGGATGTTAGCTATCCAATCAACTTCCCATTAAAATATGAAGACCTACTTGAAAATAATTTAAATGAGATAAGAAATAAACTAGAAAATGTTGGAGAAATAAAAGATTTCATGGGAATGAATGCTAGATTAAATAGCGCCATAAACCAGATAAAAAATGAAATTAGAACTCAAGCACAGCAACAATTTGGCGAGGCTGCTATTAGTAGCTTAGATTATGAATTTAAAAAAGAATATGATAAACAAGAAATAGCATTACAAACCAACGAGACACTATTTATAAAATCTTTAATTATTTCATTTATATCATTTATGCTTATTTCTTGGCTTGATTTAAGCGAAAATATTATAGGCTCTATACTAAAAAGGTTTTATTTATCTATTCCTTTCTTGCTGCTCTTATTCTATTTTTTATCTAAGATAAAAGAAAATAGAATAATGATGCAGATTTATCTATATAAGAAAGTCCTTGCAAGGTCTTACTTAAATTATGCATATTCATTAAATACTAATTATTTTGGCAGTAATAATGAGGTTGGAAAAGAAATGGCAAAATTATTGTTGCAAACAACTATTGATGCATTGAAGGATAACCCTGTAGATTACTTAACTAAAAGCCGCAATAACGATAATGCTGAAATACAGGAAATTATTGGAAAGTTAATTGACAAAATTCCCGACGGGAAAGAAAAAGAATGAGCACCCTACAAACTGCGAGGAAATAATCGCCGCATGATGAAACTGAAACCAATACACGCGCCGATTCGCCCCCTCCCCCGCAGGACGCGCCAGCGTCCGCAGCGGGGGAGGGCTGGGGTGGGGGTGGCGATATTTGCGCTGCATCAATGGCTAATTAAATCATCCGCTCTCTTTACTTAAGCAAGGAATTCCATTTTTATTGCTGAATTACTATGTAAAGCGCCAAATAAAGGACTATAGGAAATTATGCTTTTATACCAATTTGTTTTACCCCCTCCCCAACCCTCCCCCGCTGCGGGCTTCGCCCTGCGGGGGAGGGGGGATTTCATAAGGTCAAGACCCACCCCACTCATCAAAAGGAACCCCCATGCCCCCCAAAATCAACGAAGCACTCATCGAAGAAACCTGTCTGCAACAACTGCAAGCCGTCGGCTGGCGGCATGAATACGGCAAAAACCTGCCCACCGCCGAGGGTGATTTTGCCCGTGGCGGCATGGCGGGCGTCGTTTTTACCGAGCAGCTACGGCAGGCGGTCGCCCGCCTCAATCCCGATTTGCCATCAGATGCGGTCGAGGAGGTGGTGCGCGTGGTAACGAAATCTGAAATCGGCGACCTGCTCGAGCGCAACCGCGCTTTTTATGCGCTGCTGCGCAATGGCGTGCCGGTCAGCTATCGCGTGGATGGCGAGGCGCAGACGCGGCAGGCGATGCTGGTCGATTTTGAAAACCCGCAGGCGAATGCGTTTGTCGCGGTCAATCAGCTGGAAATCCGCGGCACGCGCGGCAAGCGCATCCCCGACGTCATTTTGTTTGTAAACGGCCTGCCGCTGGTGGTGCTGGAGCTGAAGCATCCGCTCAATGAAAAGGCAGATATGCGGGCGGCGTTTAACCAGTTGCAGACCTACAAGGCGGAAATTGGCGATTTGTTCGTCTTCAATCAGCTGCTTTTGGTCAGCGACGGCACGGAGGCGCGCATCGGCTCGCTTTCTGCCGACTGGCAGCGCTTCACGCCGTGGCGGGTGGTGGATGAAGCGGCGGGCAGCGCGCGGCTTTTGTTCGAGGACGAATTGGAAGGCGTGGTGCAATCGCTGCTACGCCCGGAGACGCTCTTGGATTACCTGCGCTTTTTTGTGCTGTTTGAGCGCGACGCGCGCGGGCAATTCATCAAAAAATGCGCCGCCTATCACCAGTATTACGGGGTGAATGCGGCGGTGGCGGCGACGCTTGCCGCGTCCAGCGCGGAAGGCGACGGGCGCATCGGCGTGATGTGGCACACCCAGGGTTCGGGCAAGTCGATTTCCATGCTCTTCTATGCGGGCAAGCTGCTGGCGCAGCGGGCGTTGCAGAATCCGACGCTGGTGGTCGTTACCGACCGCAACGATTTGGACGGGCAACTCTTTCAGACCTTCGACGCCGGGCAGGATTTACTCAAACAAGCGCCGGTGCAGGCGGACAGCCGCGAGGGACTGCGCGATGCGCTGGCGGAGCGCGCCGCAGGCGGGGTGTTTTTCACTACCATCCAGAAGTTCGCGCCGCGCGAGGATGAGGCGCACTTCCCGGCGCTGAACACGCGGCGCAACATCATCGTCATCAGCGACGAAGCGCACCGCAGCCAGTACGGCTTCGCGATGAAAGTCGGCAGCGGCGGGCAGATGCGCGCCGGTTACGCCCGCCATCTGCGCGATGCCCTGCCCAATGCCTCATTCATCGGCTTTACTGGCACGCCGCTCAGCCTCGAAGACAAGGACACGCAGGAAGTGTTCGGCAAGTACGTCTCGGTCTATGACCTGCAAGACGCGGTCGAAGACGGCGCGACCGTGCCGATCGTCTATGAAGCGCGGCAAATACGGCTCAACGTCGATGCAGCCAGGCTGCACGAACTCTTTGAAGATTTGGACGGCGACGCCGACGAAGCCAGCGCCAAACTGCGCCTGCGCGAACAAATCCTCGGCGCGGATGCCCGCCTGCGCGACCTCGCCGCCGATTTAGTCGCCCATTTCGCGCAGCGCAACCAAGTCGCGCCCGGCAAGGCGATGGTGGTCGCGGTCAGCCGCCGCGTCTGCGTCGATTTGTACAATCACATCATCGCCCTGCGTCCGCAGTGGCACAGCGACGATGTGAACGGCGGCGTCATCAAAATCATCATGACCGGCAACGCAAGCGACCCGGCGGAATTCCACCCGCACCTCTACAGCCGCGACGAAAAAAAACTGCTGGAAAAGCGCTTCAAAGACCCGGACGACCCGCTGCAAATCGTCATCGTGCGCGACATGTGGCTCACCGGCTTCGACGCGCCCTGCTGCCACACCATGTACCTCGACAAACCCATGCAGGGGCACAACCTGATGCAGGCGATAGCGCGGGTAAACCGCGTCTTCAAAAACAAAAGCCGCGACAACGGCGGGCTGGTGGTCGATTACATCGGCCTCACCGACGCGCTGAAAGAGGCGACGCGGCGCTACTCGCGCGATGGCGGCAAGGGCGAAATGACGCGCGACATCACTGCGGTATTCGCCAAAATGCAGGAACATCTCGACGTGGTGCGCGGTCAGTTCGCCACCCCGGTAAACGGCCGCACCTTTGACGTCGCCGCCGCCATCGCCGAAAAAGCGCCGCAGGCGCTGCTTGCCCACATCCGCCGCGCCGCCGAACACATCGCCGCGCTTGACCACGCCGGGCGCGACTTGCAGCGCAAAAAGCGTTTCCTTGAGGCGGTGCGCCTTGCCAAAAAAGGCTTTGCCCTCTGCGGCGCGCTGGCAGAAACCGCACCATACCGCGAAGAGCTGGCGTTTTACGACGCGGTGCGCGCGGTACTGGCGAAACGCGACGGCGGCGGCGCGGGCGGCGACCGCCTGCTGCAACTGACCGCGCTCATCAACCAAAGCATCGTTTCCGAAGGCGTAATTGACCTCTTTGACCTGCTCGGCAAACCGCAGGCGCGCCTTGACTTACTCTCTGACGACTTCCTGCAAACCGTGCGGACGAGCGACACGCCGCATCTGTGGGTCGCCGCTGCCGAGCGTTACCTGCAAGCGAAAATCCGCGAAACGGCGGGCAACAACCTCGCCGCGCAAAAAGACTTCAGCGAACGCCTGCAAGCGGCGATGAACCGCTACAACAACCACAACCTGAGCGTTATCGAAGTGCTGGAAGAGCTGGTAAAACTCGCGCGCGAACTGCAAGAGCGCCTCGCGCGCGGCGAAAAACTGGGGCTGTCCGAGGCAGAACTCGCCTTCTACGACGCCCTTGCCCGCAACGACAGCGCGCGCGAGCTGATGAGTGAGGCGGTGTTGGCGGCGCTTGCCAAAGAAATCACCGACAAGCTGCGCCAGTCGGTCAGCATCGACTGGAAATTTAAAGACGGCGTCAAGGCAAAGATGCGGCTGCTGGTGAAACGCGCGCTGCGTGCGTACAAATACCCACCGGACGCGGAAGACGCGGCGGTGGAGTTTGTGCTGCAACAGGCGGAAGAAATCGCCGACGGGTTGCTGGGGTAAATTGCCAACACACCGCGCAGAAGCAAAGAAGAACCCCCGCGGGTGAGGGGGCAGCAAGCACGCCGCACCGCGACGGAGAATTCCCCCCCACCCTCGCTTCACAGGGGGGAGGCAAATTGCCGATACACCGCGCAGCGACAAAAGAAAAACCCTTCCCCCGTGGGGGGAGTAGCAGTAGGTCGGGCATTTATGCCCGACATTGCGAATGGGATTTGTCGGGCATAAATGCCCGACCTACAAAGTATCACTATACATACACGAACCCCGCTACCCTGTATGTAAACGGTAAACGTCCAGCGCTCAAAATTTCTGCAACGCCGCCTTGGCTTCCGCATTTCCCTGCGCTGCCGCCTGTTCCAGCCAATAGCGCGACTGCTGCAAATCGACCGCCGTGCCGATGCCCTCGTGATACATCACCCCCAAGCCAAGCTGTGCCTCCGCCAAGCCGCCTGTCGCCGCCTTTTGCGTCCAGGCGAACGCCTGCGTCATATCCTGCCGGACGTAATTGCCCTGTGCGTACATCCGGGCGATATTGAGCTGCGCGCTGCTGTCGCCCTGTGCGGCCGCCTTCTGAAACCATTGCCATGCCTGCGCCGCGTCTTTTTTCCCGCCGATGCCCTGCTGGTAGAAGATACCGAGATTGTTCTGCGCGCGGAAATAGCCCTGCGCCGCCGCTTTCTCATACCAGGCGCGCGCCTTTTTAGCGTCTTTGACAACGCCATCGCCGTTGGCAAAACTCACCCCCATGCCGTACTGCGCCTCAAAATCGCCATTTGCTGCGGCCTTCTCATACCATGCGCGACCTTTGCCCTCATCTTTGCCAACCCCGTTGCCACGGTGATAGCGGTACGCCAGCTCCGCCTGCGCCGCGGCATGATTCTGCCCCGCCAGCGCTTCCAATTCTGGCAACGGCAAGCGCGCCATCCTTTCCTTCTCCGCGATTTTCTCGCGCAGCTCCGGGGCGGTATGCAGCGCATCATTGCCGGGAACGGACGGCATAGCCGCGTCAATAACGGCGGGCGGTTGGTTATTGCTGCAAGCGGCAAGCGCGCCCGCCAGCAAGCAGGCAAATATATGGATTTTCATAAAAACTCCTGGTGATATAGCCATCCACCGAAAGCCTCATACGGTGTTGCGCTGCCTCGCCGTACAAATGGGTACTGTCTTCGGCAGCGCGCCTTGTCTGAAACTTTCGGTGGACGGCTATAAGAACGTGTTCACAGTCTTCGTAGCAGGACTCCCAAGAAAGCCAAAACTACCATT
>CAUVOF010000086.1:0-8921 GCA_963553325.1 uncultured Cardiobacterium sp. | reverse complement strand
CGGCGTACGCCCATTATCGAAGGCGGCGAGAGCGGTGTAGTTGTGCGGCTCAAGAAGAATTGCCATTGTTTTAAAAGGATTTTCATGGTGGATTTATCTTGGACAGTAGTGCATAGGGGGAGGGGGTAGAGCGGTGACAATTCGCCACATACGCGGTAGCGGGGTTCGTGTATGTATAGCCATCCACCGAAAGCTTCATACGGTGTTGCGCAGCTTCGCCGCAGCGTAACAAAATGCCGCAGGTAAAAATGGTGCGCCGAGGCGCGCTCTATAACCCGTCGCAAACGAGGTTTGGTTATAGCAGTAGGTCGGGCATTTATGCCCGACCTACGGGCGCAGCGATGGGGATTTTTATTGTAAACGGAACCAGCAAAAAGGGGCGTTGCCGCCCCTGTGTTTGCTTGATACGCGGTTTTTAGTCACGCGTTTCGTTGTCGCTTTCGTCTGTGCTAGTAGTGGGTGTTGTCTGTGAGGCGCTGTCGTCAGATTCCGCTTCAGGCGCGGGTATTGTGGGCGCAGCATTGCTCTCTTCCGCTTCAGCATTGGTGGGCGCTTCGCTGGTGGCAACGTCATCAGCAACGGGTTCTGCCGCCTCATCGCTTGCCGCTGGCTCGGCAGGTGCTTCGCTGACGGCAACGTCATCGGCAGCGGGTTCTGCCGCCTCATCGCTTGCCGCTGGCTCGGCAGGTGCTTCGTTGGTGGCGGCATCATCGACGGTAGGTTCTGCGTCGTTTACCGCTGGTGCTTCGTCGCTTTCCGCTTCAGTTTCGACGGTCGCTGTGTTGCTTGTCGCTGGCGCATCATTGCTTTCTTCCGCTTCAACAGGTACTTCGTCGCCTTCTGCTTCAACTTCAGCAGGCGTTTCGCTTGTTTCTGCAACGGCAGCGGTTTCAGCAGGCGATTCGTGTTTTTCCGCTTCCGCGCTTGTGTCTGCCTCTGCGCTCGCTTCAACCGTTTCTGCTTGGCGCAGGCGGTTAATTTTTGCTTCAAGCGTGGTCAGCAGTCCGGCAAAGGCTTGTTCAAATCCGGCGATGCCTTCGGCTTCGAGTTCAACGAAGAGTTGCGCCCAGTCGATTCCCGCATCGCTGATTTGTTGCAGCAGTTGCGGTGCTTGGTCGATGTTGCGCAGCAGGGTTTCTTCGGCGCGGCCGTGTGCCTTGAAGGCGGCGTAGGTCGCAGGCGGGATTGTATTGACGGTATCGCGGCCAATCAGCAGTTCGACGTAGCGCACGTCCGAGTAGGCGGGGTTTTTCGTGCCGGTGCTTGCCCACAGCAAGCGCTGTACCGCCGCGCCTTTTTGCGTGAGTTCCGCCCAGTCGTCGTGGCTGATGCGCTCCAGGTAGTAGCTGTAGGCGGCTTGCGCGTTGGCGATGGCGGCGCGGCCACGCAGTGCGGCGTGTTCTTCGCCGAGCAGTGCGTCGATTTTGCTGTCCACGCGGCTGACAAAGAAGCTCACTACCGAGCGCAACAGGTCGATGGATTGGCCGCTGATGACGCGCGTTTTTAGGCCTTCGATGTAGGCTTCCAGCGTTTGCCGGTAGCGCTCCGGCGAGAAGAGCAGGGTCGCATTGACGTTCACGCCTTCGGCGGTGAGGCGGCGGATGGCTTTGATGCCCGCCAGGGTCGCCGGGATTTTTATCATGACGTTTTCACGGGCGACGCGGCGGTGCAGTTCCAGTGCTTCGCTGATGGTTTTGGCGCTGTCGTGCGCGATGTCCGGCGAGACTTCGAGCGAAACCATGCCGTCGGTACCGCCGCTTTTTTCGTATACCGGCAGCAGCAGGTCGCAGGCGCGGCGGATGTCGTCAATGGCGAGGCTGTAGTAGGCGTCGCGTGCGCTGCCTTCTGGGTTTTCGTCCAGCCAGGCGCGCAGCGCGGCGTCGTAGGCGTCGCTGGCGAAGGCTTTTTGGAAGATGGCCGGGTTAGAGGTGATGCCGCGCAGGTCGTCTTCGGCGATAAGCCGCGCCAGTTCGCCGCTTTCCAGCATTTGGCGTTCGATGTTGTCGTACCAGACACTTTGGCCGAGCGCCGGCAGTTGGCGCAGCGGGTTTTCTGCCGGGGCGGCAAGCGGGTAGTGCGCGTCTTCGCGCAGTTTGTTGCCCGCGAGCATGACCGGGGCGACCGGGGTTTGCGGCTCATCCAGCAGCGAGACCAGTCCGGGTGCTTCGGCGTCAGAGGGCGGCAGCGGTTTGACTTTGGCAAAGGACGGCGCTTTTTTCGGGGCGGTAGGCGCGACTTCGGCAACGGTTTCTGTCGCCTCGTCGCGCAGTTCTTCAACGAGACCGGGCGCTGCGTCGAAGGTTTCTTCTTCCAACGGCAGGATTGGCTGCTCTTGCGGGACGTAGTCGGCTTTGCCTTGGCCGCGTACGGCATGTACGTCGCGCGGGCGGCCTTTGCGCACGCTGCGGCCGTTAATTTCTTCCGGCGGGTTAAGCAGTGCTTCGAGCGTCGGGTTAACGTCGTCTTTCGGCGGCGCGTTGCGGTTGGTTTTGTTGTTGTCGCGGCGCGGGGTGGTAGCTGCCGCTTCTTCTTGGTTTACGCCCTGTTGCAGCGCTTCTTCGTAACGGCGCGCGGCTTCTTCTTGCCGCTGGTTTTTGCCGTTGTTGCGCGGCGGCGTTTGCCGGGGCTCTTGCGCGGCGGCTGTTTTGTTTTCCTGCGCTTTGCGGTTGTTTTCTGTTTGCGGTGCGTCTGTCCGCTCAACACGCTCGCGGCGGTTGCGTGCCGGTGCGGTGCGTTCGCGCCGTTTGTCGCCGCTGCTTTTGTTTGTCTGTTCGGGGTTGGTGGCAGCGTCGCGGTTTTCTTTGAAGAGGGCGACGACTTTAGAGAAAAGCGCTGCCAGCCCGGTTTTTTGGGTGCTCGGTGCCACTTGCGGCGCGGGTGCACGCGGCACCACGCCTTGCACCGCGGCCTGTTCGGCGACGGCTTCGCCCGGCTTGACGGTAGTCTCGTCTTCTTCGCGGCTTTTGTGGCGGGTGTGCAGGCGGTAGCTCGGCGTCGGCACGGCGTCGTCTTCAAAGTCTTCTTCGCGCTGGCGCTCGATGTAGTAGTCGGGCGTGTGCAGGTCGGCATTCGGCACGAGGACGACTTCTACTTTGTTGCGCTGCTCGATTTGGCGGATGGCGGCGCGTTTTTCGTTGAGTAGGTAGGTGGCGATGCTCACCGGCAACTCGCCAGTGATGCGGTGGGTGCGCTCTTTCATCGCTTCTTCTTCGATGAGGCGCAACAGCGACAGCGCCATGGACTGGATGCCACGGATGGAACCTTGGCCTTTGCAGCGCGGGCAGACGCGGTGGCTGGATTCGTCCATCGATGGGCGCAAGCGCTGGCGTGAGAGTTCGAGCAGGCCAAAGCGCGAGATGCGGCCGATTTGCACGCGCGCGCGGTCGATTTTCGTCGCGTCGTAGAGGCGGTTTTCCACGTCTTTGCGGTTGCGGCTGACGCCCATGTCGATGAAGTCGATGACAATTAACCCGCCCAAGTCGCGCAGGCGCATTTGTCGCGCGATTTCGTCGGCGGCTTCGAGGTTGGTTTGGTAGGCGGTTTCTTCGATGTCGCCGCCTTTGGTCGCTTTCGATGAATTGATGTCGATGGATACCAGCGCTTCGGTGTAGTCAATCACCAGCTCGCCGCCGGAAGGCAGTTGCACGTTGCGCTGGTAGGCGGATTCAATCTGTCCTTCGATTTGGTAGCGGGTAAAAAGCGGGATGTTGTCCTGGTAGAGTTTGAGTTTGCTGAGGTTGTTCGGCATCACCAGCGTCATGAAGTCGCTCGCCTGCTGGTAAACGCGCTCGTCGTCGATGAGAATTTGCCCGATGTCTGGGCGCAGGTAGTCGCGCAGGGCGCGGACGATGATGTTACTTTCTTGGTATATCAGGCGTTGTGGCGGTGCCTTGCGGTATTCTTCGGAAATCGCTTCCCACAGTTGCAGAAGGAAATCCAAGTCCCATTGCAGCTCTTCTTGTGCGCGGCCAACGCCAGCGGTGCGCACGATGATGCCCATGTTGTCCGGCACGTCGAGCATGTCGAGCGTTTCACGCAGCTCTTTGCGGTCATCGCCCTGGATGCGGCGCGAGACGCCACCGGCGCGCGGGTTGTTTGGCATCAGCACGAGGAAACGCCCGGCGAGGCTGATATAGGTGGTCAGCGCCGCGCCCTTGTTGCCGCGCTCTTCTTTGTCGATTTGCACCAGCACTTCCTGGCCGACTTCAATCATGTCTTTGAAGGAAAGCTGGCCGTCGTGTGCGGTGGTGGAACCGGTCAGGTATTCTTTGCCGATTTCTTTGAAAGGAAGAAAGCCGTGGCGTTGCGCGCCGTAATCAACAAAGGCCGCTTCCAGCGATGGCTCGATGCGGGTAATTTTTCCTTTGTATATATTGGCTTTTTTCTGCGCGGAATAGAGGGTTTCGATATCAAGGTCGTAGAGTTGCTGGCCGTCAACCAGCGCCACCCGCAGCTCTTCTTGCTGGGTGGCATTAATTAGCATACGTTTCATAAAGTTGGTCTCCGTCGCCGGACGTTTGGCGCATCCGGCTGAAATTGAATTAAAAAGAACGCTATCCGTTCGAGCATCCCGCTCCTGTCGGATTTTATTGTTGCAGTGTTAAAAATCTGGGTTGCCGGTCGGCCTCCGTAGCCGCAAACCGACGGGAAACTATACCAAATCAGGGCTTCCCCACGCAACGCGATGGACAACCATGCGGCCTTGTGCCACGATATGCGCCCGCCATGCCCAGGGAGCGTTTCACGCCATGCCAATCAGCCCGCAAACCGAATGCCAATTAAGCACTTACGAACAGCCACTGAATGAACGCATCCGCCTCTTTATGCGGCTGGAATCGATGTTTTTCCAGATGAAAAACTTCCACCAGGCAGACGAATACTATTCCATCCAATTATTTCTGGACGCGCTCTTTGACGTTCTCGATTTCCTGCACCGCTACGAAATCCGCGCGGAAATCATCAAAGAATTACAGGGCTACAAAACCGGCATCGACCGCGAACACTTCGCCCTCGGCTGGACGCTGGAAGAACGGGTGGCGACGCTGGAAAACATCGACCTGTCGCTACAAGAAGCCTACAGCCTCAATTTCAACCCCATCAGCGCCTTGCGCGAAAACGAACTCTTCACTAGCCTGCGCCAGCGCAACTTCAACCAAAGCGGCAACTGTCTCTTTGAAGTCCCCGCCTACCAATACTGGCTATTGCAAAACGAAAACCACGAAATTCCCTTCCTGCAGCAGTGCTACGAAATGTTCCTGCCAATAGCGCGCGCCGTCGCCCTGGTGCTGCAACTGGTACGCGCCGGGGCGGAAATCACCAACGAATACACCGACGACGGCATCTTCCTGAAAACGCTAGACAGCAACCACCGCAACCAGATGATTCGCATCCATCTCGACAACGAACAGCGCGTCTTCCCACGCATCAGCGGCGACAAACACCGCTTCTCGGTGCGCTTCATGACCCAGGAAAACCCCGAACAGCGCGCCAAACAAGTCGAAAGCCCGGTGCAATTTTCCCTGCAAACCTGCGTCCTTTAACCATGAACGCGAAAAACCCCAAAGGCTACCGCCCGCACACCTTCGCCAGCCTGTGCAAAAACCCCATCCATTTCCTCGCCTTCGGCCTCGGCAGCGGCCTCATCCACCCCGCGCCCGGCACTTGGGGCACGCTCGCCGCCACGATACTTTACTGGCCACTGTCCTACCTTCTCACCAACCAAACCATCACCGCCATCTTCCTCCTCGCCGCCTTTGTCCTCGGCTGCTGGGTTTGCGACAAAACCGCGCGCGACCTCGGCGTGCATGACTTCGGCGAAATCGTCTGGGACGAATTCCTCGGCGTCTGGCTGGTGCTCGCCTATATCCCGCCCGCCCTCTGGGCGCGCTGGGGAACGCTGCCCTGCTACCTCGCCGCCTTCCTTCTCTTCCGCCTCTTTGACATCACCAAACCGCCGCCCATCCGACAAATCGACCGCTACACCCCCGGCGGCCTCGGTATCATGCTCGATGACGTCCTCGCCGCCCTCTACGCGCTTGCCGTCCTGTGGCTTGCAGCCGCCGTGCTATAATCCGCCGCCCCAAAAACCGCAAGGAAAACCCATGAAAATCAGTAAAAACAGCGTCGTTGAAGTCAAATACGAACTCTACGACGACCAGGGACAAGCCATCATGCACGACGGCGAGCCGCTCATCTACCTGCACGGCGGCTACGATGGCACCTTCCCCAAAGTCGAAGCGGCGCTGGACGGCAAAGAAGTTGGCGAAGAAATCGACATCACCCTTGCCCCTGCCGACCACTTCGGCGAAGTACAAGACGAATACATCCGCCAAGAACCGCGCGACGTCCTACCGCCAGAAATCAAAGTCGGCATGGTGCTGGAAGGACAAGACGAACATGGCAACATCCAACTCTTCCACATTAGCGACATCGGCGACGAACTGGTAACGCTCAACGGCAACCACCCGCTCGCTGGCCTCACCCTCCGCTTCAAGGCAAAAGTAGAAAACGTGCGCGAGGCGACCGCCGAAGAAATCGCCCATGGCCACGTCCACGGTCCACACGGACATCACCATCACTAAACCGGGGCAGCGCAAGCTGCCTTTTTCAATCACCCCGAAAAATATACATACACCTTAGTCGCTACCCTGTATGTAAATGACTATGACCAACCTCACCCCCGCCAGCTGCGACCTCTTTAACCGCCCCTGCTTCCAATTCGCACAACTCAAAAAATACGCCCCCGAAAGCATCCCGCAAATCAAAGCCGACTACAAAGCCGCCTGGGAAAACTGGCGCGCCATCATCCAGCGCGTTGCCGCCATGCTTGGCGAACCCTTTGCCGCGCCGCACATCGAGCGCTGGTGCAACGGCTGGCAAGTGCGCGCCCACTTCTTCGCCTACTTCAAATACCACGAGTGGCAAGAGAGCGCCGCCATCCTATCCGTCCTGCTCAACCGCCGCCGCCTCACCGTCAGCCTCGACTGGCACTGCTACAAAGCGGGCATTTCCCTCACCACCATCAACCACTACAACCGCTGGCCGGACGCGCTTGAGCGCCAAACCTACGCCGACTACGACCTCTGGCACGGCAGCGACGACGAATACGCCGACTACCCGCGCGTTGCCGACTACGGCGAATTACCACTGCGCGACGCCGCCGACTACTACAGCATCGGCAAACACCTCGAACGCGACCAACTCGGCAGCGTCGATAGCGCCGAATGGATAGCGCAAACCATCCGCGCCCTGCAACCCCTTTACGAAGCCTGCCATCCCTAAGGAACAAACCATGCACGACACCCTCCTCGCCCTCTCGCCGCTTGACGGCCGCTACGCCAACAGCGTCGCCGCGCTGCGCCCCATCTTCTCCGAATACGGCCTGATGCAAGCGCGCGTCCGCGTCGAACTCGAATGGCTGAAAGCGCTTGCCGCCGCGCCACAAATCGGCGAAGTCGCACCCTTCAGCGCCGCGACGATTGCCGCAATCGACCAAACCATCGCCGACTTCTCGCCGGAAGACGCCGCCGCCGTCAAAGCGATAGAAGCCACCACCAACCACGACGTCAAAGCCATCGAATACTGGCTGAAAAACCGCTTTGCCGACAACGCCGAAATCGCCGCCGTCAGCGAATACATCCACTTCGCCTGCACCAGCGAAGACATCAACAACCTCGCGCACGCCCTCCTCCTGAAAAACGCGCGCGACACCATCCTCCTGCCACAAATCGACGCCATCTGCGGCAAACTGCGCGCCATGGCGCACGAACACGCAGCCCTTCCCATGATGAGCCGCACCCACGGCCAGCCGGCAACCCCGACCACCCTCGGCAAAGAAATTGCCAACGTCTATAGCCGCCTACAACGCCAACGCGAACAACTCGCCGCACAAACCATCCTCGGCAAAATCAACGGCGCTGTCGGTAACTACAACGCCCACCTCGCTGCCTACCCCGAACACGACTGGGAAGCGCACTGCCGCCACTTCGTCGAAAACGCGCTTGGCCTCGCCTGGAACCCCTACACCATCCAAATCGAGCCGCACGACTACATGGCGGAATACTTCCACACCCTAAGCCGCCTCAACACCATCCTCATCGACCACAACCGCGACATCTGGGGCTACATCTCGCTCGGCTACTACAAACAAAAAATCAAAGCGGGCGAAATCGGCTCCTCCACCATGCCGCACAAAGTAAACCCCATCGACTTCGAAAACTCCGAAGGCAACCTCGGCATGGCAAACGCCATCCTCAACTTCCTTGCCGAAAAACTGCCGGTCTCACGCTGGCAACGCGACCTCACCGACAGCACCGTACTGCGCAACATGGGCGTCGCCATCGGCTACACCGTGCTTGGCATGAGCGCGCACCAACGCGGCCTCGACAAACTCGAAGCGAACCCCGCCGCCCTTGCCGCCGATTTGGACGCCACCTGGGAACTGCTTGCCGAGCCCATCCAAACCGTGATGCGCCGCTACGGCATCGCCAACCCCTACGAAAAACTGAAAGAACTGACGCGCGGCAAACCGCATTTAGACGCCGCGACCATCCGCGCCTTCATCAACACGCTGGATATCCCGGAAGACGCCAAAACGCGCCTGCTGGAACTGACACCGGCGAGCTACACCGGCAAAGCAGAAGCACTGGCAAAACGCATCTAAACCGCAAACGGGCAGGACGCCATCCCCCATTTATAGCGATACATTGAAAGTCCGCTACGTATAGCCTTCCACCGAAAATTTTGCACTATGTCGTTTTGCCGTGCAGCCACGTATTACCTTCAGCGTTGCTCTTTGTGTAAAATTTTGAGTGGATGGCTATACACAAAAAAACCGCCCTTTGGGGCGGTTTTTTATGGGTGGCGATTAGGGGCTGTTTACAATTCAACCCTACGAAGTACATACCAACAAGCACAGGCTG
>CAUVOF010000085.1:0-9408 GCA_963553325.1 uncultured Cardiobacterium sp. | reverse complement strand
TTCCGTTGCTTTTTGTTTGCCCGTCGTTTACCAGCATACATTTTAGGACACCACCAGGTATTGAAGGTTGGCGCTTGCAGCGTGCGGTAGGCTTCCGATTTTCCCGCCCAATTGAGCTGGTAACGCTCGCCTTGATGGGCAAGGTTGTCTGCACCGAGGATGAGCTTGAGTTTTTCCTAGTCGATTTTGTCTTCGCAAAAGACTTCGGGAAATAGCGTCTTGAGTTCGCTTACCTTTTGTTCTAAATAGTTATTTTCTGTATAATTTCGGTTCGGTTGCCATAATAATTGCGTCCTTTTTTCAAAATGGAATGTCGTATTTTATTGACTGGCAGGCCTCATACAAAAATCTTTTCTTCGTATGGTTTGCCGCTTCATTAAGCCTCTTTTCGGGACTTTTGTTTTCCTGTTTGCAAAGCAGGTGAATGCCGGATATGAAAAGCCACCCTCGCGGGTGGCTTTCGTTTGCGCAAAAGCGGCGGTTACGCTTTCGGCGCGGCGGCTTTCACTTCTGCGCTGGCGCCGTCGGCGAATTGAGCGAAGTTGTCGTTGAACATCTTCGCCAGTTTTTTCGCCTGTGCGTCGTAGGCGGCCTTGTCTGCCCAGGCGTTGCGCGGTTTCAGGATTTCTGCCGGCACGTTCGGGCATTCGGTAACCACGGCAAAGCCGAAGACCGGGTCGGTTTCGGTCGGCATTTTCGCCAGATCACCGCTGTTGATGGCGTCAATGATGGCGCGGCTGTATTTCAGCTTGATGCGCTCGCCGACGCCGTAGGCACCGCCTGCCCAGCCGGTGTTAATCAGCCAGACGTTGGTGTTGTGTTTTTTCATTTTTTCGGCGAGCAGTTCGGCGTATTTCGCCGGGTGCCAGACCATGAACGGCGCGCCGAAGCAGGCGGAGAAGGTTGCTTCCGGCTCGGTGACGCCCACTTCGGTACCGGCGACTTTGGCGGTGTAGCCGCTGATGAAGTGGTACATCGCCTGCGCCGGGCTCAGTTTGGAAACCGGCGGCAGCACGCCGAAAGCGTCGCAGGTGAGGAAGACGATGTCGGTCGGCTGGCCGGCTTTGCAGGGGATGCGCGCGTTGCTGATGTATTCAATCGGGTAGCTGGCGCGGGTGTTGCTGGTCAGCGGGGTGTAGTCGTACTGGACGACGTAGTGTTCGTCGTAGGCGACGTTTTCCAGCACGGTGCCGAATTTGATGGCGCCGAAGATTTCCGGCTCTTTTTCGGCGGAGAGGTCGATAACTTTGGCGTAGCAGCCGCCTTCGATGTTGAAGATGCCGTCTTCTGTCCAGACGTGTTCGTCGTCACCGATGAGGTTGCGGTTCGGGTCGGCGGAAAGGGTGGTTTTGCCGGTGCCGGAGAGGCCAAAGAGGACGGCGGAGCGCTCGCCGCCTTGTTCGGCGGTGGCGGAGCAGTGCATGGAAAGCTCGCCCTGCTTCGGCATGAGGTAGTTCATGATGGTGAACACGCCTTTTTTCATCTCGCCCGCGTATTCGGTGCCGAGGATGACCATGTCGCGCTCTTCAAAGGAGAGCGAGACGGAGGTGGTACTGGTAACGCCTTCAACGGTGCGGTCGGCGGGGCGGTGGCCGGCGTTGTAGATGATGTAATCGGGTTCGCCGAAATTCGCCAGTTCCGCGTCGGTCGGGCGGATGAGCATGTTGTGCATGAAGAGCGCGTGATAGGGGCGAGTGGTGATGACGCGCACTTTCAGGCGGTATTTTTCGTCCCAGCCGGCATAGCCGTCCAGTACGTACACGTTTTCCGCGTCATTTAGGTAACGCACGGCGAGGTCGCGGTTGGCCTTGTGTGAGGCGGCGGGGAAGGGAATGTTGATTTTGCCCCACCAGATGTCGTTCTCGGAGGCAGGGTTTTTCACGATGCGTTTGTCTTTCGGTGAACGCCCGGTCTTCGCGCCAGAGAAGGAAATCAGCGCACCGGTAGAGGAAATGGCGGAATCATCCTTCGCTTCCAGCGCCAGTTTGTAGAGCGCAGACGGCGAGAGGTTGCGGAAGGCGCGTTTGTGGATGCCGATGGAGAAAAGGTCAATGGTATTTGGAGTTTGGACTGCCATAGATGTTCACCTTGGTTGTTAAAATGTGGAATTTAACCCTGTCCGTGTGGTTTTTCGTGCAGGATTGGCGAAATTATAGACTTTTTTCCTCATGATGAGAAGTGATTGACGGGCGTGATAGTAAAAAATTTTTCCTATTTTCCCGCCTCGCTTCCGCGTTATCATCACTTTTTCACACCACAACCCCGGAGAAAATCATGCAAATCCTCAAACCCGCCCTCTACGTCAGCGCACAAATCCAAGCGGAAGACCTGCCCGCGCTGCAAGCACAAGGCATCGCGCAAATCATCTGCCACCGCCCGGACGGCGAAGAACCCGGACAACCCGCCTTCGCCGATATTGCTGCCGCCGCGCAGGCGCTCGGCATGAAGACGCTGCATCTGCCGGTCGCGGGCGGGCAGTTCGGCGCGGAAACCATCACCGCGACGCGACAAGCGCTGGCAGATGGCACGCCGACGTTGATGTTCTGCAAAAGCGGGATGCGTAGCACCACCGCCTGGGCGCTAGGCGAGGTCGCCGCCGGTGGCAACGTCGATGACATCATCGCCCGCGCTGGCGCTTGTGGCTACGACCTCGCGCCGCTACGCACCAAGCTGGAGGCGGGACAACCATAAATTCGTAGCTCGCTATTCTTGAACCATTTACGCCAACAGTGGTACAGCAAGACATTCTCGCCTGGCTAAAAACTTGCTGAAAAGCCAAACGTCAGGGCGGGAAAAATCCCTGCCGCCGATAACTACTTTTTGTTAATATTTCCGCCATCCGCACCGCCACCACGGTGCGGTTTTTTCTGCCATCACGGAATTATTTCAAGGAGATATGTATGAAATCACCGCTTCTGTCTGCGGATTTGCGCCAACGTTTGCATCAGGCGCTCGCGCAGTTGGCGACGATTGTCGTCGGCAAGCAGGAGGCGATTGCCCTATCGGTCGCCTGCCTGCTCGCGCGCGGCCATTTGTTGCTAGAAGATTTGCCCGGTGCGGGCAAGACGACGCTCGCTAAAGCCTTTGCCGCCACGCTTGGGCTAGATTTCCGCCGCATTCAGTTCACCTCGGATTTGCTGCCGGCAGACGTCATTGGTTTTTCCACGCTGGACACGGCAACGCAAAAGCTGGTTTTCCATCAAGGGCCGGTGTTTACCCAATTGTTGCTCGCCGATGAAATCAACCGCGCCTCGCCCAAGAGCCAGTCGGCGCTTTTAGAGGCGATGGAGGAGCGGCAGGTCTCGGTGGACCATCACACCCACCCGCTGCCATCGCCGTTTTTTGTGATTGCCACGCAAAACCCGCTGGAGCAGATTGGCACCTTTGCCCTGCCGGAGTCGCAGGTGGACCGCTTTTTGATGCGCCTCTCGCTGGGTTATCCGTCAGCGGCGCGCGAGGCAGAGATTTTGCGCGGCGTCTCGCGCAGCGAGATGCTTGCCGCCGCGAAACCAGTGCTGTCGCGTGAGGAAATTCTCGCGCTGCAACAGACGGTCGCGCAGGTAACCGTCTCGGAATCGCTGGCGCAGTATGTGCAGAAATTACTGGCGCATACGCGCAGCAGCGGCGATTTTGTCCACGGGCTTTCCACCCGCGCCGGACTGGCGCTGGTGCGCGCGGCGCAGGCTTATGCGCTGTTGCGCGGTGAGTCGGCGGTGTTGCCGGAATTTGTGCAGAAGGTCTTCCCGGCAGTCGCCTGGCACCGCCTACGCTCGGTACACGCCGATGAGGACGGCCATCAGGCGGCACTCGCCCGCGTACTCGGCCAGGTGGATGTGCCGCTGTAATGGCTATTGAAGACAAGTTCCGCGCGCGCTGGCGGGAACGGCAGCGTTACGCCATCGCTAGCCGCGATTTACCTTCCACTTTGCGCATGCCGGTAGTGCCGACCCGCTTCGGCTTGGCGTTTTTTGCCGTGTTGGCGGTGATGTTTATCTGGTCGGCAAACCATCAGCTCAATCTCGGCTATGCCCTGACCTTTCTCGCCTTTACCGTGTTTTTCCTCGGCGGAATGATTACCGCCGGGCAGTTGGCGGCGCTGTCGTTTACCGCCAAAGGCGGTGCGCCGGTCTGGGCGGGCGATGAAGCGGCGTTTACGGTAACGATTGTTGAACGCGACGGGCGCGAACGTGGCTTAGTGGTGCTGCGCAACGACGAGCAGCGCGTAACGTGCGACGATTTGCTTGGCGGCGCGACCGCACAGGTGGTGCTGCGCGAGACGACGTGGCAACGCGGCTGGCACACAATGGCACCGCTGGAGGTGTTTTCCACGCATCCGCTCGGCGCCTTTGTCAGCTGGGCATGGCTGTGGCTCGATGCGCGCGTGCTGGTCTATCCGCGCCCGACGGGCGAATTGCCGCTGCCGTGGCAGACGGCGGCGGGCGAAGGCAAGGTACAGGGGACGACGTCCGGCGATGACGAATTGTCCGGCCTGCGCCCTTATGTGCTGGGCGATTCGCTTTCGCGCGTCGCCTGGAAGCGCTACGGCCGCGGCGAGTTGTTGCTCAAGCAGTTCGCTGGCGAAGGTGCGCCGCAGTTGTTGCTCGATTTTGCTGCCATTCCCGGCGGCACGGAGCAGCGCCTGTCGCAGCTTGCCAAATGGATTGTCGAGGCGGAGGCGCAGGAGCTGTCTTACGCGCTGCGCCTGCCGGATGCGTATTTTGATTTTGGCCACGGACGCGAGCAGCGCGAGGCCTGCTTGCGCGCGCTGGCGCTATTTGGAGGAAGCTAATGCGTTGGGTTAGTGCACAGGAATATCACGACCGCCTGGAGAGTCGCGAATGGCGGCGCATTACCGCTACCTTTGCCCTGGTGGCGTTGCCGCTCTTTTTCTTTATGCCGCTGGCGCTGGGCGCGTTGTTGCTGCTGGCGCTGGCATTGAAATTTGTCGCTATTGCCCGCGGTAACGAGCGTTTCGCCATTGGCGTTGCCATCGCCCTGATGTTCATCGGCGCCCTGTTGATTTACGGCACGCAGAAAACGCAGGGACTGACGCTGTCGTTCGTCTCGCTCTTGGTAACGATGAGCGTCTGCAAGCTGCTGGAATCGCGTAACCGCCGCGACGTTCACGTACTTTTTCTGCTGGAAATACTGCTGATGCTGGCGTTTTTGATGCGCTCGCAGTCCATCCTGATTTTCCTTTACCTGCTCTTTGCCCTCGCCATCAGCGTGCATGGCCTCATTCGCTTTGAGCAGTTGGGGCGGACGCGGGTGCAGTTCGCCCGCTGGCGCGAGATGCTGCGCCTGCTGCTCATCGCCCTGCCCTTTGCTACTGCGATGTTTTTCCTTTTCCCGCGCGTGCAGCCGCTGTGGGGCATTCCGCAGCAGGGTGGCGGTAAAACGGGCTTGCCGGAGACGATGGACATGGGTGACATTTCCTCGCTGGCACAATCCAATGAAATCGCCTTCCGCGTCCGCTTCACCGGCGGCGTCCTGCCCGACACCAACCAGCTCTACTGGCGCGGCCCGGTGCTGTGGCATTTCGACGGCAAACACTGGCTACAGCGGCGCGGCGACCAGTTCCGGCGCGGCGTGCCGTTTGAGTACCGCAAGGACAGCGTCGTCGAATACGAACTGACCCCGGTGAAAAAAACGCTGAAATGGCTGACCGTGCTCGATATTCCGCTGCAAGTGCCACCAGAGGCGCGCATCGGCGCGGCGTGGCAGGTGGCAATGCCGGAATCACTGCGCGGCGTTACCGCCAACCGCTTCAACATCACCTCGACGCTCGATTTCCGTAGCCCCAGCAATTTCACCCTGTCGTCCAATGACCAGCAGGACGCGCTGCAACTGCCGCCAGATATCTCTATACCGCAGACAGAGGGTTTGGCACGGCGACTGTTACAAGAAAACGGCGGTAGCGCGCGCGGCTTCGCCACCGGCTTCCTCAAACGCCTGCGCGAAGAAGAATTCTTCTACTCGCTCGAACCGCCACCGAGCGCGGGCAACCCGGAAGTCTTCCTCTTCCAAGACCGCATCGGCTTCTGCGAACACTACACCAGCGCGATGGTGCTGGCGGCGCGCAGCGTCGGCATTCCGGCGCGCGTTGTCATCGGCTACCAGGGCGGCGAACGCAACCCGCTCACCGGCGACTGGGTAGTGCGCGAAGAATCGGCGCACGCCTGGGCAGAGCTGTGGATTGACGGCGAAGGCTGGGTACGCTTTGACCCGACCGCCGCCGTCGCCCCGGAACGCATCCTGCAAGGCCGACTTTCCGGCGACAGCCTAAGCGGTGAAGACAGCCGCGCCTTCAGCACCCGCATCGCGGAAAACCTTGGCGCGGTCGCCTGGGTGCGTGATGCCATTGACGCCACCCAAGCCTTCTGGCAAGACTGGGTCATCGACCTCGACCGCGACCAGCAGCAAGGCCTGCTCGAAGGCCTCGGCCTGCAAAACTACGGCGCGCCGGTATTGGTGCTGATGCTGCTCATCTTGCTCGCTGTTGGCGTCGCCATCCTCTACTGGTTCTGGACGCGCCGCCCGCGTAGCGACGACGACGCCATTGCCCGCCTGCTGCGGCGCAAACTGGCGGCGTGGGAAAAACGCGGCTACCACAAGGCAACCGCCGAATCGGTCGCAGTCTTTTTCCGCCGCATCGCCAAAGACGTCGGCGGCAAACAGGCGGAAAAACTGCAACTGGCGGCGGATCACTACGAAGCGGTGCGTTATCGCGAGGATGATAACGCTTCGCAACTATTGAGTTTGCTCAAACGAATCCGCCTCTAACGCCAGTTTTTCTGCATCATCCCCTTGCACCTGCGCGGCAAAAGTCATAAAGTACCCGCCCTGTTCTGATTGGAGCATTCATGCTGCGCATAACCAAAGAAAGCGAGTACGCCTTCTTGTTGCTGGGCGCGGTGCTTGCCGCCGATGGCGCACCGCGCAACACCACCACCCTGGCCAAAGAGGCGCGCATCGCCGTGCCGATGTCCGGCAAAGTTCTAAAACGCCTGACCCAGCAAGGCATCCTCGCCTCTATCCGTGGCGCGCACGGCGGCTACCTGCTCTCGCGCACCCCGGAAGACATCACCGCGCTGGACGTGGTCGAAGCCATCGAAGGCGGGCCGGAGCTGGTCGAGTGCACCAACAGCGAGCATCACTGCGCCCTTGCCGAGCACTGCAAACTCAGCCCGTTTTGGCAAGAAATCAACGACGACATCCGCGCCATGCTTGCCGGCAAAACCCTTGCCGACATGCAGCGTTTTGAGCGGCGCGCAACCCCATTCCGCAAAGACAACGAACTCACCCAAGAAGCCTCATGAGCAACGAAGAACTGAAAAAAATCGCCGAAACCGAATACCAATACGGCTTTGAAACCCACATCGAACAAGAAACCCTGCCGCCGGGGCTGGACGAAGGCGTCATCACCCACATCTCGCGCATGAAAAACGAGCCCGACTGGCTGCTCGAATTCCGCCTTGCCGCCTACCGCCACTGGCTGACGCTGGAACAACCCGACTGGGGACACCTCAACATCAAGCCGATTGACTACCAGGCGATCTCCTACTACTCCGCGCCGAAAAACAAAAAAGAAGGGCCGAAATCGCTGGACGAAGTCGATCCCGAACTGCTGCGCACCTACGAAAAACTCGGTATCCCGCTACAAGAGCGGGAAATGCTTGCTGGCGTCGCGGTCGATGCCGTCTTTGACTCCGTCTCGGTCGCGACCAGCTTCAAAGAGCGCCTCGGCAAAGAAGGCATCATCTTCTGCTCCTTCAGCGAAGCGGTTAAAGAACACCCCGACCTCGTGCGCAAATACCTCGGCTCCGTCGTGCGCATGGACGATAACTACTTCAGCGCGCTCAACTCCGCCGTCTTCACCGACGGCTCCTTCTGCTACATCCCGCCCGGCGTGCGTTGCCCGATGGAACTCTCCACCTACTTCCGCATCAACGCCGCCAACACCGGTCAGTTCGAGCGCACCCTCATCATCGCCGACAAAGGCGCGTACGTGTCCTACCTTGAAGGCTGCACCGCGCCGAAGCGGGAAGAACACCAGCTGCACGCTGCCGTCGTCGAAATCATCGCCCACGAAAATGCCGAAGTGAAATACTCCACCGTGCAGAACTGGTTTCCCGGCGACAAAGACGGCAACGGCGGCATCTACAACTTCGTTACCAAACGCGGCCTGTGCGAAGGCGCGCGCAGCAAAATTTCGTGGACACAAGTCGAAACCGGCTCGGCCATCACCTGGAAATACCCCGGCGTCGTCCTCAAAGGCGATGACAGCATCGGCGAGTTCTACTCCGTTGCCCTCGCCCGCGACTACCAGCAGATCGATTCCGGCTCGAAGATGATCCACATCGGCAAAAACACCAAATCGACCATCATCTCCAAAGGCATCTCGCTCGGCCATGCGCAGAACGCCTATCGCGGCCTCGTCAAAATCCTGCCGAAAGCCGACGGCGCGCGCAACTTCTCACAATGCGACTCCCTGCTCATCGGCAGCGACTGCGGCGCGCACACCTTCCCCTACCTGATGGTGCAAAATCCCAGCGCACAAGTCGAACACGAAGCGACCACAGCAAAAATCGGCGAAGACCAAATCTTCTACTGCATGCAGCGCGGCCTCTCCGAAGAAGACGCGGTCAGCCTCATCGTCAACGGCTTCTGCAAAGAAATCTTCCAGGAGTTGCCGATGGAATTTGCCGTTGAAGCGCAGCGGCTGATAGAGCTCAAACTGGAAGGCAGCGTCGGCTAAGCCGCCATGCGTTGCAGGGTGGGGTGGCGCAGCCATTTCCCCCCTCCCCCCGTGGGGGAGGGGACGGGGGTGGGGTTAGGTGATTGCACCTCGCTATCGAAGCGAATCACCAAAAATCCCCCAAAAATATACATACACCAACCCCGCTACCCCGTATGTAAAAACAAACCAAAAAACCATGACAGACACCCAACACATCTACGAAGCTTGGCACACCGCTGCGAAGAACCGCGACACCGCCGCGCTGATTGACCTCTACCACGACGACGCCGAATTCGAATCGCCGCTGGTGCCGGTCATCATGGCGCGCGCAAGCGGCGTGCTGCGCGGCCGCGCGGAAATACAAGCCTTCCTTGAAGAAGGCACGCGCCGCCGTCCGAACGAACTGGTGCGCTGGTACCGCGACGGACGCTACCTCGCAAGCGACAACCTGCTGGTGTGGGAATACCCGCGCCAAACGCCGGACGGCGAACAAATTGACATCCTCGAACTGATGGAACTGGCGGACGGCAAAATCCGCCAGCACCGCATCTACTGGGGCTGGTTCGGCACACAAATGCTGATAGCCTCGGCGCTGGCGAAGCAGGCATGACAAATATACATACACCATAGTCGCTACCCTGTATGTAAAACCGTAAACCCAAAACATC
>CAUVOF010000084.1:0-9700 GCA_963553325.1 uncultured Cardiobacterium sp. | reverse complement strand
CTGCGCCAGTTGCTGAAGTCGCACCGCCTGTGCCGGAACCAGTCATCCCGCCCGCGCCCGTTGCCGAAGTACCATCGCCTGCGCCGGAACCGCTCATCCCGCCTGCGCCAGTTGCTGAAGTCGCACCGCCTGTGCCGGAACCAGTCATCCCGCCCGCACCCGTTACCGAAGCCGCGCCGCCTGCACCCGAAGCGGTTGTCCCGCCCGCACCCGTTGTCGAAGTGCCACCGCCGGAAGCGGTTACTCCGCCCGCGCCGGTTGCCAAGGCCACGCCGAAAACCGCGACAAATGGCGCTGGCAGTACCCTGCTTACCAAACAGGAGAATTACGGCATGATCCATGCCGTGCTTGACTGGCAGCGCAGTGTCGAGCATCCCCGGGGCGGGCTGCTTGGCGGCATAATCGGCAAGCTGCTTGGCAGCAGCCAAAAGATGGGGCTTGCGCTTGGTGCTTTTGTCCACCTGAAAAACGGCGAGCGCTTCTGCGTGCAGCAAACCGGTAATGCCGGCAACTTGCAAGCCGCGCCGTTTACCTTGTTGCGCGAGGCGGCAGCGCTGGATATTAACGGCTCGCGCTGGTCGGAAATTGCCGAGGTGCTGATTTTCGTCGTTAGCCGTGATAACCCGCCGGACTGGAAAAACGCTAAAGGTGTTGTCACCCTGCATATCGGGCAGCAAACAATCACGGTAGAGATTAAAGAAAACGACCCGCGCCACGGCGTCTGCGCGCTTGTCCGCCTTGTCAATGAGAACGACGCCATCCGTGCTGAGCGCATCGAGCGCTACTTTGCCAACAGTAGCGAGATTAGTCAGGCTTTCGGCGGGAACAACAAGCAAACAGCTGGTAAATCCGATGCAAAAGGCGATGCCAACAATATCGTCACCCTGGAAATTAACCATGCCATAGATTCCCCAACCGGCTTTTACAGCGCTGTTTGGCGGCTAACCGCGGCAGGCAAAGTACGCAGCGACGGCGACATGATCTTCAACAAACGGGCAGTGAGTGAGGGCGGCAGCATCCAGTATTTCGGTAACCACCGCTACCGCTTTGATTTGTCCCGCCAGCCCCAAGACATTGAACGTATCGTCATTGCCTGCGCGGCTTCAAAAAAACTAGGAAAGTTCCAAAGTATTACGTTGAATATTCAGAATGGTGATGCCGTACAGCACTACCCCATTTCACTGGATAATTGCACCAAAAACACAATTATCCTCGGTGAGTACTACCGTGAAGGAGACGACTGGCAATTCCGTGTTCGTAACGAAGAATGCCTAGGTGGACTGCGCGGTTTGAGTGAACGGTTTGGTGTTCCCTCTATACCAAAGCCAGCGGCACGGGTAACGCCGCCACCGCTGTTTGAACTACCCCAAACGACATTCAGCGAACGTTGGGGCGACAGCCTTGCCAAAGCGGAACAACATCAGCCGCTTGCCAACTGGCTGCAACAGCAGGGCGTACAGGCGCGATTTGACTACACAGCAATCAACTTGAACGGCTACTACATCGGTGCTGCGGTACAGATTGGTAAAAATTATTCCGTATTTCGCAAACTGTTGGAGTATATGAAAAAGGCATACCAGAACAACAAGTTAGCCTTTAATCATTCCTTGCGCCCTTATAGTGGGGAAGAAATCGCACAACTGTATGCCTTCTGCCGCTATTTATGCGACAAAACCCTGCTGGTTGCTGCCAGGTACAACGAAAACGAAAAAGCACCCGGTCAAATCGAAAAATGGATTAACATCAAACTGTTGGATACGCCACAGACGCGTGCTTTCTTCACGGGCAGCTGGCTCGAGTGGTTTGCCTTGGGTGAACTGCTACAAGAAGTGGAAAAACGTGGCGCGGATTACCCTTTCTCCTGCGCACGTAACACCGCTGTCACTTTCGAGATGATAAAAAATAACGAACTGGACGTGATGTTCCTGCCTGAAGGCAAAACGCCGTTTGTCATCGAATGCAAAAGTGGGCAGTTTGGTAACGACCTCGGCAAACACCAGACTTTACGCAAGCACCTGGGTTTGCCGGTTGAGCGCTACATCATTCTTGCCTCATCCATCAAGAGCGAGGAAGAAGCGAAGGCGTTAAGCGCAATGCACCAACTCACCTTCGTCACCCCGCAAACCTTGATGGAACATTGCCGAGCGCTGTTCTAGACAGCCTACCACAACAAACGCCCTCCGCAGTTTTGGCTGTGGAGGGCGTTTTTTATCGCGGACGGGCGCTACTTGCCTTCCGCTTTTGCCTTTTCCCGCGCCACCAGTTCACGCCGCAGGATTTTGCCGACGTTGGATTTCGGCAGGTCGTCGCAGAATTCGTAAACCTTCGGCCGTTTGTAGGCGGTGAGGTTGGCGCTGGCGTATTTTTGCAATTCTTCCACGCTCAATTTTTTCCCCGGCCGCACAACGACGCAGGCTTTCACCTTCTCGCCCGAACCTTCGCAGGGCACACCGATGCAGGCGACTTCCAACACCGCCGGATGCTGCGCCAGCACCGCTTCGACTTCGCTCGGATAGACGTTAAAGCCGGAGACCAAAATCATGTCTTTCTTGCGATCGACGATTTTCAGTGCGCCGTCCGCGCGCATCACCGCGATGTCGCCGGTTTTCAGCCAGCCGTCTTGCAGGGCGCGGCGCGTTTCGTCCGGCTGCTGCCAGTAGCCCTGCATCACCTGCGGCCCGCGTACCCACATTTCGCCCGGCTCGCCCAGCGGCACGATGGCGCCGTTGTCGTCGCGCAGGCTGACGTCGGTGCCGGGCATGGGGTAGCCGATGGTGCCGTTGTAGGCGGCAACGTCCATGTGATTGACGCAAACCAGCGGCGAAGTTTCGGTGAGGCCGTAGCCTTCGACGATGACGTTGCCGGTAAGCGCCTGCCATTCGTCAGAGACGGTTTTTTCCAGCGCCATGCCGCCGGCAATGACGTAGCGCAGGTGCGAGAAGTTAAGCTGACGGAAGGCGGGGGTGTTGAGCAGGGTTTTGAAGAGGGTATTGACCCCGGTGAGCATGGTCGGCGGGTGGCGGCGCAGGATGGTGAGGAAGGATTTGATGTCGCGCGGGTTGGTAACGAGCACGGCATGCACGCCACGGCTACTGAATCCTAACGCATTGATGGTGCAGGAAAAGATGTGATAGAGCGGCAGCGCGGTAATGATGACGTCGCCAGCACCGATGTTGCCGCTGCCAATCCACAGATTGATTTGCGTGGCGTTGGCGAGCAGGTTGGCGTGGGTGAGCACCGCCCCTTTGGCAACGCCGGTGGTGCCGCCGGTGTATTGCAGCATCGCCATATCCTGCGGTTGTGCTTCGTAGCGGGTAAACGGCCGCTCGCGCCCGACTTTGAGCATTTTTTTGAAGGGGATGACGCCGGGCAGGTAGTACTTCGGCACCAGTTTGCCGATGTGGCGCACATAGAAATCAACGATGGGCGACCAGAACCAGCCCATTTCGTCGCCATAGCAGGTAACGATGATGTCACGCAGGGTCGGCACTTGCGGGCGCACTTCGGCGACGCTGCGGGTGAAGTTTTCGGCGAGAACAATGCCGCGCACGCCGCTATCGTTTAGCTGGTGTTCCAGCTCGCGCGGGGTGTAGAGCGGATTGACGTTTACCGCCACCACGCCGGCGAGCATGCAGCCATAGAGGCAGATGGGGAATTGCAGGATGTTTGGCATCATCAAGGCGAGGCGGTCGCCGGGCTTGTAGCCGAGTTCGCTTTGCAGGAAAGCGGCAAAGGCGCGGGCGCGTTCGCCGACTTCGCGATAGGTAAGTGTGCGGCGGAAGTTGCTGAAAGCCGGCAGGTCGGCGTGCCGCGCGAACATGTCTTCCAAAAACGCGCCGAGGTTTTGATATTCGCTGCCGCTGAAAGTATGCGGCACGTCTTCCTTGTAACTGGCGAGCCAAGGGCGGGCGATGTCGTCCGAAGGTGTCATGGGGTTCCTTTTATGTCTGGTTAAGAGGCGGCAATACTATAACGGTTTAGCGTCCGTAAATGCGCGGTTCGTTGCCGCTACCTTGCCGCCGCTTGGCAGCCGATAATGCCCTTTTTACCCACCCTGGAAACACATGAACCCCGCACCCTCATTGCGCCTGCGCCTCGCCCTTAGCCTCACCGCCGTAACCCTAGGCGTTGCCCTCATCGCTGGCATCATCTTCTACCACGCCATCCACCAAGAAGCCAACGACTACCAGGACGACATCCTGCGCCAGACCGCCGCCCTCATCGACCCGCACGACCCGCCGCGCCGCGCCGACCTCGACGACGACAACCGCATCGACATCGAAGCCGTTGCCCGTACCGGCCGCTACGGCCGCTTCCTCGGACGCAAACCGGGCGACGGCTTCCACGACCTGCGCCGCCACGACCGCGCCTACCGCGCCTACATCCACACCTACCCGGACGGTCGCCGCCTCGCCCTCATCCAAGAAACCGAAGCGCGCGACGCCATTGCCAACGCCAGCGCCTGGCATGCCATCACCCCGCTTCTGTTGCTCGTTCCCATCCTCGCACTGACCAGCCTTTACACCATCCACCGCGCGCTACGCCCGGTGCGTCGCTTGAGCCGCGACATCGAAAACCGCGACGAAAACGACCTCTCGCCGCTTGCCGACGACGGTGTGCCGCAAGAAATGCGCGGCATCACCCGCGCCATGAACCGCCTGCTGGCACGCATCAGCAGCACCATCCAGCGCGAAAAACGCTTCATCGCCGACGCTGCGCACGAACTGCGCACGCCGATGACCGCCCTCACCCTGCAAGCCGAGCGCCTCGCACAAAACCTCGACCGCCCTGCGGCACGCGACCAACTCGATACCCTACGCGCCGGCATTCGCCGCACCAGCGCCCTGCTCGAACAACTGCTGCTGCTTGCACGCAGCCAGCACGGCGCGAACGATGCCACGGCAGACAGCAGCGTACAGGCGGTGTACCGCCAAGTCATCGAAACCCTGCTGCCGCTTGCCGACCGCAAACAGAGCGACCTCGGCATCGCCACTGACACCGACGCGCGCCTGCCCGTGCCTGCCACCGCGCTTTACACCCTCATCAAAAACCTCGCCGACAACGCCCTGCGCTACAGCCCGCCCGGCAGCCGCATCGACCTCGACCTCGCAAGCAGCGCCGATGCCGTCGTGCTTATCGTTGAAGACAACGGCCCCGGCATCGCCGCCGCTGAACGCGCCCGCGTCTTGGACCCGTTCTACCGCCAACTCGGCAGCGAGGAAGAAGGTACCGGCTTGGGACTTGCCATCGTCAAAAGCCTTTGCGACAAACACGGCGCCAGCCTCACCCTCAAAGACGCGCACAACAGCGCCCACGGCCTGCGCGTGGAAATCCGCTTTCCGCTCAATTGAAAAATTCCCTTCATCGCAGGGCGACTCGCGTAGCTTGTAAGGTCTAACGTAAAAAAGCCCGCATCATGCGGGCGTTAATGCGATGGCGGCGATTATTCCGCGCGCACGCGACGGATGTCGGCGCCGACCGCGCTTAGTTTCTGCTCGATGGCGTCGTAGCCGCGGTCGAGGTGGTAGATGCGGTCAATGGTGCTTTCGCCTTCGGCGGCAAGCGCAGCGAGTACCAGGCAGGCGGAGGCGCGCAGGTCGGTCGCCATCACCGGTGCGCCGCTGAGTTTGGCGACGCCGCGCACGGTGGCGGTGTGGCCTTCGATGGCGATGTCTGCGCCCATGCGCGCCAGTTCGGGGACGTGCATGAAGCGGTTTTCAAAGATGGTTTCGATGACGGTCGCCGTGCCTTGTGCGATGGTGTTGAGCGCCATGATTTGCGCCTGCATGTCGGTCGGGAAGGCGGGGAACGGTGCGGTGCGGACGCTCACCGCTTGTAGCGGGCGGCCGCGTTGGTCGAGGCGGATGTAGTCGCGACCGCGCTCTACCGCCGCGCCTGCCGCTGCGAGTTTTTCCAGCACGGCTTCGAGCAGGTCGGCGCGGGTGTGGCGGGTGGTGATTTCGCCGCCGGTAATGGCAGCGGCGATAAGGTGGGTGCCGGTTTCGATGCGGTCCGGCAGGGTGGTGTAACGCGCTGGTTTGAGGGCGCGCACGCCTTCAATGGTTAGTGTCTGTGTGCCGATGCCGCTGATTTTCGCGCCCATGGCGACGAGGCAATGCGCGAGGTCGGTGACTTCCGGCTCGCAGGCGGCGGCGTCAAGCACGGTCGTGCCTTCGGCGAGTACCGCCGCCATCAGCAGGTTTTCGGTGCCGGTTACGGTGGTCATGTCCATGACGAAGTGGGCACCGCGCAGTTTGCCGCGCGCGTCGATGTAGCCTTCGTGGATGTCGATGTGTGCGCCGAGCGCCTGCATGCCTTTGATGTGCTGGTCCACCGGGCGCGCGCCGATGGCGCAACCGCCGGGCAAGGAAACGCGCGCTTCGCCAAAGCGGGCAAGCAATGGCCCCAAAACGAGGATGCTGGCGCGCATGGTTTTGACGAGTTCGTAGGGCGCTTCCGGGTTGGTGATGGTCGTCGAATCGACGGTTATTTGGTTGTCGCCGGTAAAGGCGGCTTTGGCGCCCATCGCGTTCAGCACTTTTATAAAGGTGTGGACGTCGCGCAGGCGCGGGACGTTGTCGATGATGGTTTCGCCAGGGACGAGCAGGGTGGCGGCGAGGATGGGCAGCACGGCGTTTTTTGCGCCGCTGATGCGGACTTCGCCGGAAAGCGGTTTGCCGCCGATGATTTTGAGTTGTTCCATTTCAGCCCGCCACTTCGGTTTTCAGCGCCAGCGCATGGATTTCGTTGCTGCCGAGGATGTCGCCGAGGGCGTTCATTACCATGCGGTGCTGTTCGAGGCGCGGTTTGCCAGCAAAGCCGGCGGAGCGGATGTGGGCGCTGTAGTGGACGCCGTCGAAGGTGTGCAGGTTGATTTCGGCGTCGGGGAGGATGGCTTTGATGCGTGAGGTGATGAGTTCTTCTTGCATAGTGGGGCTTTTTTTTACAGGTTGATTTCGTAGAGGGCGAAGAGTTCGGTGAGGATGGGCGGCAGGTTCTGCCAGTCGAGGGTTTTGCCTTGTCGCGCCGCCTGTGTTTTGAGCCAGACAAGCGCGGCAACGCCGACGCTGTCGGCGTGTTGCAGTGTGCTTGCGTCCACGGCAAGGACGTCGGGCAGGGTTTCGTCGCGCAGGCGCTTGCCGTCGAGTGTCGGTATCGTTAAAGCGGGGTGCAATTGCAGCACCCCGCTCGCGAGTGTTCCAAGGGCAGCGAGGCTCATTCGTTGCCTTTCATGGTTTTGATTTTGGCGATGAGTTTGTCGAGGCCGCCTTGGTTGATTTCTGCGTCGAAGCTGTTGCGGTAGCTGGAAAGGATGGAAACGTTTTCAAAGGATACGTCGTAGATTTTCCACTGGCCGTTTTTGTGGCGCACGCTGAAGACGACGGTCGCCTGTTTGCCATTTTTGTCGCGTACCTGGATGCGGATGTCGCTACGCTGGTATTTATCGACCGGCGAGGCGCTCAAGATTTTTACTGCTTCTTCAACCGGCGTACCGGCGTAGTTCGTCCAGCCGCGTGAGTAAACGCGTACCAAGAGGTCGCGGAAAGCGGCGGTGAAGTCGGCTTTTTGCTGCGCGCTCGCTTCGCGCCAGTGGCGGGCGAGGACGAATTGCGACATCAGCTCGAAATCCATATACGGCAGCACTTCGCTTTTGATGAGGTCGCTGAAGGCACCCGGGTCGTTGCGGTAGCGAGCCTGGTTGGCGTTTAACTGGGTGAAGACGGTTTTTGCCTGTTGCTCGACCAGCGCCTTGGCGTCATCGGCGGTTGGTTGCGCGGCAAATGCGACGACACTAGTCGCCGCGAGAACAAGGCTCATGAGGAATTTTTTCATGGGGATGGCTCCTGGGTTGTGGTTTTGGGTGCGTCGTCCTTGGCGGACATTTGCGTTACGAACTGCTGTATCAGCTTCTCCAATACCATAGACGAACCGGTGTACTGAATCGTATCACCATTTTGTAACATCGCCGGGTCGCCGCCGGGGACGATGCCGATGTATTTTTCGCCGAGCAGACCGGCGGTGAGGATGTCGGCGCTGCTGTCAAGCGGCAGGCGGTCGTACTCGCCGGATATTTCCAGCACGACTTTCGCCTTGTAGGCGTCCTGGTCGTAGCCGATGGATTTCACCTTGCCGATTTGCACGCCGGACATCGTTACCTTGGCGTTTTTGGAAAGACCGCTAATATCGGCAAAATCGGCGCTGAGCAAATAGGGATGGCTCATGCGGAAGCCGCGCGCGTTGCTCGCCTGCAAGGCAAGGAAAACGATGGCGGCGAGCGCCAGCAAGACAAAGGCGCCCACGGCGACGGATACACTGCGATTGGATTGCACTTCAACCTCCAAACAAAATCGCGGTCAAAACAAAATTGAGACCGAGGACGGCAAGCGAGGACATCACCACCGTCGTCGTCGTTGCCCGCGACATACCGCGCGCCGTCGGCAGACAACTAAAACCCTGATACACGGCAATCGCCGCGCACACCCAGCCGAAGACCACGCTTTTCAACAGCATGCCGCGCAGCACATCACTGCCAAAATCGACGCTGTTTTGCATGCCCGACCAAAAAATGCCGTTATCGAGGCCAAGATACGTTACCCCGACCAAATGCGCACCGATGATGGCGACGGCGACAAAGAGAATGGCGAGCAGCGGCAAGGCAAACCAGGCGCCCAAAAAGCGCGGCACGCCAACCTGCGCCACCGGCTCAATCGCCATCATCTCCATCGCGGCAAGCTGCTCGGTGGTCTTCATCAAACCAATCTCGGCGGTAATCGCCGAACCGGCACGCCCGGCAAAGAGCAACGCGCTTACCACCGGCCCCAGTTCACGCAACAGCGACAGCGCCACCATCGTACCGAGCGACTGCTCCGCGCCGAAGCGCACCAGCGTCGTAAAACCCTGAAACGACAGCACCATGCCGACGAATAGCCCGGCGACGAGAATAATCGGCAGCGAAAGCACACCGGCTGCATAGGTCGCGCGCAGGGTCAGCAGCGGCTTGCGCAGCAGCACCGCCAGATGGCGCAGCAGCGTCAGCGCAAACAGACAAAAATCACCTAAAGCGGCGAGGCAGGCGAGCGTCGTCGCCCCCACCGCCGCCAGCATATTTAACAAAGACTTCATCGCAGGCGCTCCTCTAACTCAGCGGCATAGGCGGCTGCCGGAAAATGGAAAGCGACCGGACCGTCCGCCTCGGCGTGCATGAACTGATGCACCAGCGGGTCGGTGCTCGCATACAGTTCGGCGGGCGAGCCGTTGGCAATCAGCTTGCCGCCGGAAAAGAGCAGAACGCGGTCAGCAATCTTGCTCACCTCGGCAATATCGTGCGAGACGACAAAACTCGTCATGCGCAGGCCGTCGTTCAAATCGCGCACCAAGCGGGTCAGCACGCCAAGCGAAATCGGGTCCTGCCCGGTAAACGGCTCGTCATAAATCATCAACTCCGGGTCAAAGGCAATCGCCCGCGCCAGTGCCACCCGCCGCGCCATGCCGCCGGACAATTCCGCTGGCATCAGCGCCGCCGCGCCGCGCAGACCGACGCGCTGCAACTTCATCAGCGTTACCGCCTCAATCAAGCGGCGGTCAAGGCGGGTTTTCTCGCGCAGCGGAAAGGCGACGTTCTCCGCTACCGACATATCGGAAAAAAGCGCGCCGGACTGGAACAACATGCTCATCCGCCGCCGCAGCCGCATCAGCGCCG
>CAUVOF010000083.1:0-10098 GCA_963553325.1 uncultured Cardiobacterium sp. | reverse complement strand
GGTAGTTTTGGCTTTCTTGGGAGTCCTGCTACGAAGACTGTGAACACGTTCTTAGCGGTGGGCAAGTCCCACCCTACGCGCTGCAAGATGGTGCAGATAGCAACACACCCGCTGTTGCGGGTGTGTTTACAGGGGGTTAGGCCTGGGTTGCAGCCGGTGGTTTGGCATCGCCCGTGTCCGGCGCGGGCAGCAGGTCGCCGTCCAAAGCCTGTTCCGGGTGCAGCGGTGCAACGCTTTGCCGATAGGCAATGAGTGCCGCTTCCGGCTGGTTTTTCGCTTCCAGGATTTGTGCGTAGAGGGCAAAGGCTTCTTTGGTCTGGCTGCGTTTGACCGCTTCTTCGATGGCGGCGAGTGCGATGTCCAGCTCTTTCGCTTTGTAGGCTATCAGCGCTTTGGCGTAGAGGAAGATGGCGTTGTTGGCGTGCTTGCTTTCCCATTGTTTCATTTGTTCCAGCTGGGCGCGGAAGTCGGCGCGGCGCAGTTGGCTGTATGCCTGGATGTATTCGAGGTCTTGTGTTTGGCGGATTTCGGCGGCAAGCAGTTTTTCGGCTTCTTCCGGGTGGTCGTTCTCAACCAGCGCGCCTGCATATTGCAGAATCATTTCTTTGTCGCGGCGGATGTCTGCGGGCAGGCGTTTCCACGCGGTTTCCAGCTCGACAACGCTTTCGCGGGCGGCGCTGTCGTGCAAGAGGCCTTTGGCGTAGGTCTTTTTGCGCGCTTCGTATTCGCCCGCTTTGAGGTGATTACGCAGCGCCGGCAACAGTTCCCAGGCTTTGAGCCAGTTCTGTTGTTTGGCGTAGGTTTCATCCAGCAGGGCGGCGATTTTCGGGTTGCGCGGCTCTTCGGCGTGCAGTTTTTCCAGCAGTTTGGCTGCTTGTTCCCAGGCGCCGTTTTCGACGTGGATTTCGGCTTCGGCGAGGCGGGTTAGGCTGCCGTGCTGGTTGCGCGCGTCTTGGCGCGCACGCAGCAGGTAGTGGTCGCGGCGGTCTTTGGCGTTTTGTCGGTCGGCGGCAATGGCGGCGTTTTCAAAGTAGATAACGGCGTCTTGGCTGAGGCTTTCGGCGAGTCTGCCACCGCGTTCGAGGTCGCGTTCGGCGCGGCTGTAGTGGCCGGCGAGCATGGCGGTCATGCCGCTTTTCAGCAGGCGGTTGGCTTTGTGCTGGCGGCGTATTGCGCTGTTGCGGCTAAAGATTTGCGGGCTGTGCCAGAGCCAGCAGAGGGCTTTTAGCACCCAGTAAAGGACAATGCTGGCAATGAGCGAGGTGAGCAGCCAGACGATGAGCGAGGTTTCGATGTAGTAGCTGTCTGCCTTGAAGATGACGCGCAGCGGGATGAGGTTCACCGCGTAGCCGATAAAGGCGCAGAGGCAGAGGGCGAGGAGAAAGAGGATGATGCGCATGGCTTACTCCTTGGCGGCCTGTTCGAGTTTTTCGATGAGCGCGGCGATGTCCGGGGCGTCGCTGTTCGGGTTTTTCAGCGCGTCCAGTGTGCTGAGCGCGGCGGCGACGTGCTGGTTGTTTGTGTCAAAGAGGCGCGTGATTTCTGCCTGCAGGCGGTCGGCAGTCGCGGCATAGGCGGTCTGGTCATGCAGTTGCAGGGCATTGCGCGCGTAGGCGAGGTCAAGGCGCAGGTTTTCTTTGAGGATGATTTGCAGCGCGTCGTTTGCCTGTATCCAGGTGAGGCCGGCATCGTCGATTTTGCTGACGGTAACGGTTTTGGCGAGGATGTTCCGTCCGACGCCTTTGAGGCGATCTTTCCAGTCGGCGGCTTTTTCTTCTTCTTTGGGTTGCAGCAGGTTGACGGGGTCGCTGTTTTTGTACGGCCAAGCCGGCAGGGTGGCGATGATGGCGTCGATTTGTGCCGCCGGGGTAGCGCGCTCGGCGAGTACGCCGTATTGGGTGCGCAGGTCGTTCAGCGCTTTTTGGTACTGGGCGTAGTCGCTTTGCGCGAGGTTAAAGAGGGCAAATGCCGCGCCGGCTTGTTCGAGGTAGGCTTGGGCGGCGCTGTAGTTGCCGTCGTTTGCCGCGATTTGTGCCATTTTCAGCGCGTTAATCAGCGGGAAGGGATTGATGCTGTTGTTGTTTTGTGCCAATGCGTGTTCAACCAGGACGCGCTTTTCGTCCAGTTCGCGCGCAAAGGCTTGTGCCTTGTCGTCGATTTGTTGTACGGCGGCTTTGGCAGCGGCTTCGCTGCTTTGTACGGCGGCGATTTCTTTGCTGAGGTCGATTTTGGTCTCGCCTTGGGCAAAGGAAGCGAGTTCTTGTTTGATGAGGCTTTCTGCATCGTCGCGGTTGATGCTGTTGGCAGTAACGATGGCGGCGATTCGTTCTTCGCTGATTTGGTTGGCAGCGACGGCGGCGCTGATGGTGCTGTCCAAGGTGTTGAGCGCTTGTGCCTGTTTTTCCAGGTTATTGACGCGCAGGGTGATTTCATCGACTTGTCCGCTGCTGGCGATGTTTTGCAGCGCGCTTTCTTGGGCTTTGGCTTGCAGGCTGAAGTTTTTTTCGGTGTTTTCGGCAAGCTGTTTGAGGATTAAAGCGCCGCCACCGGCGGTGGCAACGCTGACCAGTAGCGCTAAAAATGCCAGGCCGCGACCACTTTTGGGTGCGGGCGGCGGGTAGTCGCCAAATGGGTTGTCGTCGCGTATTTTTTGCTGGTTTTCGGGTTGTTTTTCTTCAGTCATGGCGTTGCTCCTGGGTTTGTTTCCACCAATGGCAAATGGCTGCGATTTGCCGGGTTTCGCTGGCATTTTCGGCGAAAATTCGTTGCTGAAAGCCTTGTTTTTCCGCGTATTGCGCCACTCTTGCACTAAGGGCGGCGATGCAGGCGCGGTATTGTATCAGTTTCCGTTTTTCTTGCGGGATTATTGCAAGAAGGTTAGCAAGGGTTTGCTGGCTGGCAATGGTGATGACATCGGGCAGCGGCAATGCTTCCGGCCAATGGCTCGTCGGATTGTAGCGCGCGTAGGGGTAGATGCTGTGTATTGTGTTGTTTTTGCTGAGTGTTGCGGCGAGGTGTTGCCGCCCACCGCGAGCGGCAATGAGGGCGATGCGCGCGCCGCGCGGTTGCCAGTGGGCGAGCAGCGCTTCGCTGTTATATGGGGCGGGCGCGGTAATGTTGGGCGGTTGTGGCAAGGCAACGGCGGTGGTTTCGCCAATGGCGACGGTTTGTTGGCCGCGCAGTGGGTATTGTTCTAGTAAGTGGCGGACGGCGGCGGCGCTGGTGAAGACGAGGATGTCGCTGTGGTCAAGGATGGCGCGCTCGGCGGCGGTGAGCGGCTGCGCGCGCGTTGCCATCAGTGGCAGGTGCAGTGCGATGCCGCCCAAAACGGTGATGCGGTCGCGGAAAGCGGGGAAGTGGGCGGTGTCGCGGGTGTAGAGGATGGTGCAACCGCTCAGTTCATTCATGCGAGAGCGCTTGCAGGATGTCGCGCGCGCCGGCGGCAATGAGGCAGGTGGCGATGCGGTTGCCCAGGGCTTCGGCGTCCGCGCGTGGCGCGTCGTCTTCAGCGGCGAGGTAGCGGCTGCCGTCCGGCATGCCGATGCGCGCGGCGAGGTGAATGCGGTCGCTGTGCAGGGTGGCGTAAGCGGCGAGCGGCACTTGGCAGGAACCTTCGAGGTGGCGGTTGATGACGCGCTCGGTATGGACGCAGAGGGCGGTGTCGGCGTCGTTCAGCGCGGCAAGCAGCGGGTAAACGGCGCTGGCCTCATAGCATTCAATACCAATCGCCCCCTGACCAATGGCGGGTAGCGATTGTTGCGGCGGCAGTTCGGCGCGGATGCGCTCTTGCAAACCAAGGCGGATAAGGCCGGCGCAGGCGAGGACGATGGCGTCAAAGTCGCCGCGGTCAAGTTTTGCCAGGCGGGTTTGGACGTTGCCGCGCAGGTCGAGCAGTTGCAGGTCGGAACGCAGGCGGGTGAGTTGCATGCGGCGGCGCAGGCTGCAGGTGCCGACGCGCGCGCCTGGCGGCAGTTCGGCAAGGCTGGCGTAGTGGTTGCTGACGAAGGCGTCGTGCGGGTTTTCGCGCGGTAGGATGGCGGCGATGCGGAAGCCGTCCGGCAGGTGCACGCCAACGTCTTTCATCGAATGGACGGCGATGTCGGCTTCCCCGCGCGCCATCGCTTGTTCCAGTTCTTTAATGAAGAGGCCTTTGCCGCCGATGCGGGCGAGCGGTGCGTCCAGGATTTGGTCGCCCTGGGTGGTCATCGGCACGAGGCGGACATTGATATGCGGGTAGTGTGCGCGCAGGCGGGCGGCGACGTGTTCGGCCTGCCAGAGGGCAAGTTTGCTTTCACGGGTGGCGATGCGGATTTCGCGGATATTGGCGGTCATGCGGTTGTAGAATGCGCGGAAATTTCACGGAGTTTACTGTATGCACAAAGCAAAAACCAACAGCGCTTGGGGCGGCCGCTTTCAGGAATCCACCGACGCCTTCGTCGCCGAATTCACCGCTTCGGTCGGCTTTGACCAGCGCCTGGCGCAGGAAGACATCGCCGGTTCACGCGCGCACGCAGCGATGCTGGTCAAGCAGGGCGTGTTGAGCGAGGCCGACGGCGAGGCGATTGCGCGCGGGTTGGACGCGATAGCCGAGGAAATCACGCGTGGCGAGTTCGTTTGGGATACGGCGCTGGAAGATGTGCATATGAACATCGAAAAACGCCTGACCGACCGCATCGGCGACGCCGGCAAGCGCCTGCACACCGGGCGTTCGCGCAACGACCAAGTGGCGACCGACATCCGCCTTTACACCCGCGCCGCCATTGAGCGCATCCTCGGCGAAATTCAGCGCCTGCAAAGCGCTATCGTCGCCCTCGCCGAAGGCGAAGCGGAGACCATCATGCCCGGCTTCACCCATTTGCAAGTCGCGCAACCCGTCACCTTCGGCCATCACCTGATGGCATGGTACGAGATGCTCGTGCGCGACGCCGGGCGCTTTCGCGACTGCCGCGAGCGCCTCAATCAATCACCGCTCGGTGCTGCCGCGCTGGCTGGCACCACTTACCCGATTGACCGCCACATGACCGCCGCCGCGCTGGGCTTTGCCGCGCCGTGTGCCAACTCGCTCGATGCCGTCTCTGACCGCGATTTTGCCATCGAATGCTGCGCCGCCGCCGCGACCTTGATGATGCACCTGTCGCGCATCGCTGAAGAGCTCATCATCTGGAACAGCGCCGCCTACCGCTTCATCGAGCTGCCCGACCGCTTCTGCACCGGCTCGTCCATCATGCCGCAGAAAAAAAACCCCGATGTGCCCGAACTGGTTCGCGGCAAAACCGGGCGTGTTTACGGCCACCTCACCGCCCTGCTCACCCTGATGAAAAGCCAGCCGCTCGCCTACAACAAGGACAATCAGGAAGACAAAGAACCGCTGTTTGACACCATCGACACCGTGCTTGCCTGCCTGCGCGCCTTTGCCGACATGATTCCGGCGATTGAGGCGAACCGCGCGGCAATGTACCGCGCCGCCGGAGCGGGTTACTCCACCGCCACCGACCTTGCCGACTACCTCGTGCGTCGTGGCGTGGCGTTTCGCGATGCGCACGAAATCGTCGGCCGCGCCGTGCATCTTGCCATCGAGGGCGATTGCACCCTGGACGCGCTGCCGCTCACGGCGCTACAAGCGCTCTCGCCCGCCATCGGTGCAGACGTTTACCAATACCTCACCTTGGAAGGCTCGGTAAACGCGCGCGACCACTTCGGCGGCACTGCCCCCGCGCAAGTTAAAGCCCGGATACAACAGGCAAAAGAAAAGTTGCAGAATTGACACTACGCCTGTTGCAAAATTGCACTACTCTTTTGCCCGACCCACAAACACGGAGACCAAACCATGAAAAACCCCCTCATCAAAACCTCGCTTGTCGCTGCCATGATTACCGGCCTTGCCGCGTGCAGCGCTGTTACCCCGCCGAACCAATCCGGCATGACCACCGCGCGTAACGCTGCCATTGGCGCCGCTGTTGGCGCTGCCGCTGGCAACCTCTGGGGCAAAGACACCGAGGCAACGTTGACTGGCGCTGCCATCGGCGGCCTCATCGGTAGCCAAGTCCGTACCCCGGACGGCACCGGCTACCCTCAACAGCCACAACAGCCGAATTACAACAATGGCGGCTATTACCCGCAACAACCAAACTACAACGGTGGTTACAACAACGGCGGTTACTACAACGGCGGCTACCGTCGCTAAGCGATCCACTAGTATTGCTCTCAACGCGCTGCGTGTTCTTCCGGACACGCAGCGTTTTTATTGGTGGCGATGCCATCCGTTTACATACAGGGTAGCGGGGATCGTGTATGTATATGATGAACGAGGATATGACAATTGCCATCTTCCCCCCCTGCGGACTTCGCCCTGCAGGGGGAATTTTGAAGCGTTTCTTAATCCACCCGCTTCGCGCCGTAAACGCCGCGGTAGGCTTCTTTGCCGACGATACGGTTGAACTGACCACCGAGTTCTTCGCCGTTGCCGTACAGACGAGCGTTGCCGCTGTCGCTTTCAAAACGCTGCGCGGCGGCGTTCCAGTTGAGGGTATCTTCAAAATCAAGGTGCAAGTCGCGCTTGGCGGTACTGTCGGCGAGGTCGAAGCCGTTGCTGCGCATCGCCTTGTCCACCTTCAGGTTGAGCGTTTTGCTGCTGCTACCGTAATCGAGGCGGGCGCTGACGTCTGCCCGGACGCGGTCGTGCTGACCGAGGTCGCCCACAGCGCTGCCGCGGTAGTCGGCGTGCAGTTCGGCGCCGTCTGCCGGAACGAACGGCTTGCCAACATTAAAGTAGGCCTCGGGAATGCCGTGGTTGTCGCTGATTTCGCCAAATGTCTGGTACGACCAGCCCGCCGTTTGTAAGGGCAACAATGTGATGCGGTGTTCATTGCCGAGCGCGAGGGTGTGGGCGTTGCGGCTGATGCCGGACGTATCCGTGCTGTCTGTGCGCTCGCGTGGCGCGTTTAGCGTTAGGCGGCCGGCGTTGTCGTACTGCACGGCGGCGCGCACCGCAGCGAGGGCAGCGGCGCGGTCAATCGGGGTGATGAAGCTGTAGATGCTGCGTGTGCCACCGCCGCTGAAGATTTGCGTCCAGTAGTTCTTCCAGACGCTGTTGGCGTCGTAGTGGTAGCCGATGCCGATGTTTTGGAACTCGCCACTGATGATGGTCTGGTAGTGGTGCGGGCTGTCGCGCCATGCCTTGACGATACTTGCCGCGCTGCCGTTTTTGTCGGCACCGATGTTTTCGGCAATGCCGTCGCGGCCAATGAAGTTTTGGTCGGCAAGCGGGTTGGCACCATTGGCGCGTTTGTGGTCGATTTTTTCGCCCTGGCCGGCGAGTTCCTGGGCGCGGATGGTGGCGTAAGCGGCGAGGGTTTCATCGTTGCGTAGCGGGGCGATGCCTTGCGCGGCGCGCAGTTGGTTGGTGGCAGCGAGGGCTTCGTTGATTTTCGCCTGGGTTTCGGCGTCCGGGCGGGCGGCGCGGCGTGGCGGCAGCGTGATGTCGCTCAGGGAAACGTCGGGCTGGGCTGCGGGCGGGTTGGCGGGTTTGTTGTCGGGGATGGCTGCGGGTGGCGGGTTTTTGTCCGCAGGCGGGGCGTTGTTGCTGCCGCCACCGCCGCCACAGGCGGCAAGCAGAAGCAAGGTGAGCAGGCTGACGGGGAATTGCGTTTTCATGTTGGCTTCCTCTTGTTGGCTAAAACGGATGATTGCGGCGGGCAAGGATAGCATTACTGCGCGGGCGGCAGATGTTCCCGCCATTGCAACTGCGCCGCGTCCAGCAGAGCGCGCGCGGCAGCGAGTGCGGACGCCACCGCTTCCGGCGTGCCATCGAACCCCAGTTCACTTTCAAAATGCAGCTTGGGCAGGTTAGAGACCGCCACCGCCGGGAAACGCGCTTCCAGCTCGCGCATCAGCGGCACCAGCTGGCTTTCCGGCGCAAAGACATCCAGCGCCGCATAGTGCCGCGCGCGGCCATCGGCGCGGTAAAAGGTGTCCAGCACCCAGTCCATCATTGGCTGCGCCATCTGCGGAAATCCCGGCACGCAGTGAATGCCGCGCAGGGAAAAGCCGGGAATGTTATTGACCGGGTTGGGAATCAGGCTGGCGCCTTGCGGGAAATGAATCAGTTCGCGCCGCGCCGGGGTGAAATCTGCCGCGCCAAACTTGGCGAGCAACAGCGCCTCGCCTTCGGGGTGAAAGGCAAGCGGCACGTCGCAGGCAGCGGCGACCGCCTGGCGCGTGCGGTCGTCCGGCGTCGCGCCAATGCCGCCAAAGCTCAACACCACTTCGCCCGCAGCCAGCGCGCGGCGGTAATGCGCGACCAACGCCTCGGCGTCATCGCCAAGAAAATGCGCCGCGACAAGCGACAGACCGCGCGCATTGCAGGCGGCGAGGGTGTTGGCGAAATGCACGTCCTGCCGCCGTCCGCGCAGGATTTCGTTGCCTATGACCAATAGCTGAAAACGTTTGCTCATTGCGCTTGCTCCGTTTGCGTGGCATCCGGCGGCGCGGATGGCGCCAAAGTGAGACACAGCACGCCGCCGACAATCAAGGCGATGCCGAGCCATTCGCGGGCGCTTAGGCGTTCGCCCAAAAAAGTAACGGCGAAAATAGCGACAAATACCACCGAGAGCTTGTCCACCGGGGCGACGTGCGCCGCCTGCCCCAGTTGCAACGCCTTGAAATAAAAAAGCCAGGACAAGCCGGTCGCCGCCGCCGACAGCGCCAAAAACAGCCATTGCCTGCCGCTAACCGTGGCAGGCGATTGCCATTTACCGAGAAAACTCAGCCACAGCGCGACAATAGCGACGATAAACAGCGTGCGGATGAACGTGGCAAAATCGCTATCCAGCCCTTGTAAACCGAGCTTGGCAAAAATAGCGGTCAGCGCGGCAAAGAGCGCTGATAACAAAGCAAAAAACAACCAGGACATAGTGCCTCCATAGTATGAATGGTTTCTAATGTTCACAAAACGCTACATATTCCTGCATGATTTTCCCAAACTCGGAATCTGGATTTTCGATCTGAAGATAAAGCGTATCCATGGCTCGAGTTAACGCCATAAGAACCCAAGTGGCAGCATACTTTGTGCGCCGTTCTTCCTCTGTGAGAAAAATATCGTCTGATAAAAATTCAGCAGCAATATCCTCTTCCTTTTTTCTCTGGAAAAAGGCATCAATACCAAAACAAACAACAGACCAAGCCTCTAATCCACGGCAGGATTCATAAAATAAAATACGGTATTTGTCTTGGCTAGGATAATTATCTTCTTCAGTTTCATAATTATCATCATTTAATAGCTCCTCTTGGCTGATATTATCACGTTCTTTTTGCTGTAGAGAGCTCATCATATTGTGCATAAAAAAATTATCTTTATCTAATTCTCCTGCTTCTGCTAGAAGCCTGTCTAAGATACATTCTTTATATTCTTTATTTGATTCATGAATGTTGTCATCTGAAGTTATAGTTATTTGTTTTTCAATTGATTTATTATTAAATAACGTTTGATTTTCGGCTTCAAGTAAAAACATAATATTTTCATATTTACTTAATCCAAATTTTAACTCATTGTTTCTTAATTTACTGAATATTTTTATTATGCTATAATTATTTAGTCTATTGATATCAATAATAATATTTCCTTTGTCATTATGATGATGGGGTTCCAATTTTATCTTTATATTAAATCTATCGGCAATAAAATTACATAAATTTATAATTTCCTCCTTCATGCGTAGAGATTTTTCACCCTTCTTAAGTTCAAAAAATTGAAGTTTTTTACCATTGTTATCAATATGCCATGGACATTCTTGTTGATGTCGTATGAGCTGTTCTTTTCCTCCAGTCGCAACAATAATGTCATGCCGTTGATGTAATTCTAAGAAAATATCTCTTTCTAGGGGATGGCAATCCTGACCCTCATCAATAAATAATGTTCCTCTACTAAACCCACCTTTAGATCTATTTACATATTCTTTATAACCTGTTGGTTTAGATAAGTCATACTCCTTCTGCCTGTTTTTAAGAAGTTTACTATGTATGGAAGAATCGATGCCACCCAATTCATTAGACCTCTTTCCAAACTAAGCCATTTCAAAATTGCAGATAGCAGCAATTAGC
>CAUVOF010000082.1:0-10386 GCA_963553325.1 uncultured Cardiobacterium sp. | reverse complement strand
CACATGTGTCACCCATGTCTGCGCACATGTGTTACCTATGTCGCCGGTCTGTACAGTTCGTGTATGTATAGCCATCCACTCAAAATTTTACACAAAGAGCAACGCTGAAGGTGATACGTGGCTACATGGCGAGACGACATAGTGCAAAACTTTCGGTGGATGGCTATAAATGGGTTGTGGTTTGGTCGCCGCTGGCGTGCTTGCTGCTTCCACCTCAGTCCTTTCTCTCTTGCTGTGCAAGCAATTCTTGTCGCTGCGCGAGCAAATGTTTGTCGTTCTTCGGACGAGCTGTTCCAGCCCCGCTTGCCGGGTGGGCGATTTCCTATTGTAATCAACGAAAAAAGAACCCCGCTTGTGCGGGGTTTTGTTTAGTCGTTGAGGAAGCTTTTCAGCAGCTCGGAGCGGTTGGGGTGGCGTAGTTTGCGTAGCGCTTTCGCTTCAATTTGACGGATACGTTCGCGCGTAACGTCAAACTGGCGGCCGACTTCTTCCAAGGTGTGGTCGGTGTTCATGTCGATGCCAAAGCGCATACGCAGTACTCGTTCTTCGCGTGGGGTGAGCGAGGCCAGCACTTCGTTGGTCGCCTCAGACAGGCCGCGCGTGGTTGCCGCTTCCAGCGGCGACATGACGTTGGAGTCTTCGATGAAGTCGCCAATATGTGAGTCTTCATCATCGCCAATCGGGGTTTCCATTGAGATGGGTTCTTTGGCGATTTTCAGCACTTTGCGGATTTTTTCTTCCGGCATGTCCATCGCTTCTGCCAGTTCTTCCGGCGTCGGCTCGCGTCCGTTTTTTTGTACCAGGGTGCGCGAGATGCGGTTCAGCTTGTTGATGGTCTCTATCATGTGCACCGGGATGCGGATGGTGCGCGCTTGGTCGGCGATGGATCGGGTAATCGCCTGGCGTATCCACCAGGTGGCATAGGTGGAGAATTTGAAGCCACGACGGTATTCGAATTTGTCCACCGCTTTCATCAGGCCGATGTTTCCTTCCTGGATAAGGTCGAGGAATTGCAGGCCGCGGTTGGTGTATTTTTTCGCAATCGAGATGACCAGGCGCAGGTTGGCCTCGACCATTTCTTCTTTGGCGCGTTTTGCCTGTACTTTGCCGATGGAGAGGCGCTTTTGGATTTCTTTGAGCTGCGGGATACTCATGTGGTAGCGCTTTTCGATTTCCAGGTATTTTTCTTGCTCGACCTGGATTTCGGTAATCATCCCTTTCAGCTTTTCCGCGTATTTGCGCCGCTGTTTACTCTGCCCAACAATCCAGTCCGGATTGGTTTCGTTGCCGGGAAATTCCTGGATGAAGGTTTTACGCGGCATGCCGGCGCGCTCAATGATAAGGCGCATCAGGCGGCGCTCGATGTCGCGGATTTCTTCGTTGAAGATGTTGAGCTGCGCTTCCATCAGGTCGATGGTTTTCTGCGGGAAGGAGAAGGCGGCGATGTATTCTTTGATTTCGCCGTGCAGCTTTTGGTTCTTCTTGTCATCCAGCGCTTTGCCCTTGTTGAGCGCGGTCATCAGTTTTTTGTGCAGGGCGGCGAGTTCGAGCAGTTTTTCCCGTGCCTCAATCAGCGCGTCCTGGTTGTTCGGCGCTTCTTCCGGCGGCGCGGCGCCGTCCTCGTCTTCGTCGTCATCGCTGCCGCTGATGATGCTGTCGCTGTCTTCTTCGTCGCTGTCTGCAAGCAGCGTCTCTTCTTCTTCTTCTTTGTTGGCGTAGGGGTCGCCGTAGCCATTGACCAAGTCGCTCAAGCGGCCTTCGCCCGCCTCGGTTTTGGCAAATTCGTCAAGCAGGGCAGAGATGGCAAGCGGAAACTCAGCCAGCGTCTGCTGCACGGTATTCAGCCCCGCCTCGATGCGCTTGGCGATGGCGATTTCGCCTTCGCGGGTGAGCAAATCGACCGCGCCCATTTCACGCATGTACATGCGTACCGGGTCGGTGGTGCGGCCGATTTCGGCTTCGTTTAGTGCGGCGGCGCTCGGTACTTCTTCTTCGTCATCGGTGGCGATAACGCCGTCGTCTTCTTGCGCGCTTTCGAGGACGTCAATGCCCATTTCTACGATGAGCGCGATCATTTCGTCGTATTTGTCGCCTTCCAGGGCGTGTTCTGGCAGCGCTTCGTGAATTTCTTCGTAGGTGAGAAATCCTTGTTCGCGACCACGGGCGAGAAGTTCTTTGACTTCGTCCTGAACGTCGTATTCTTCTGGTTCTTGTTCAAAATCACTCATGGTTTATCCCGTTGTTGTAGGTGTCGAAATCTGGTCATCTTTTATGCGGCCGACGGTGAATTTTTCAAGTCGTGCCTGTTGAGCAGCGTGGCTTTTTTGCAGGTTGGCTAGCATGTCGGCAAATTCGGCGCATTGTTGTTTTGCGTCCAGCCGTGCCAGCAGTTTGGCGGCAGAAGTAACCGCCTCGTAAACGCCATGTTGGCGCAGGAAGGTTTCGGCGTGTGCGCTGCTCGCTTCGCCGCTTTGCAGGGCGTAACAGAGCAGCCAGAACAGTTGTAATTCGCCATCTTCTGGCGGGTATTCCCAGCGGCGCAAGGGCAAGGCGCATTGCGGCTGCAGCAGCAGGCGCGCCATCAGCTGGATGCCTTTGTCTTTGGGCTTGACCACCACCATCTCGCGTGGCCGCCAGGCGGGTGTTTGTGTGCGCGAGCTGGTGGTATTGCCGGAAAGGGTCAGTACGGGCAAGTCAAAGCGTTTCATCACTTGCGCGCGCAGGATTTCGCGGTAGTCGGCGTCCGGTAACAGTTCCAACCAGCGCTGTGCCTCGCCGGCGAGTTCTGCCTGTGCTTCGGCGCTGCGCTGTGTGCCAGCGCCATCATCCAGGGTTTGCAGGAAGAAATCCGAGGCACGCAGGCTGGCATCCATGGTTTGTTGGAATGCCGATACACCCGCTTTTTCCAGCAATGAATCGGGGTCTTCACCTGCCGGCATGAAGATGAAGCGCCAGTCGTGCTGTTTGTCGTGCTGGCTGAAGACGGCTTCCAGCGCCTTGCGCGCCGCTTTTTGTCCGGCGGTGTCGCCGTCAAAGGAAAAATAGACTTTCTCGGCGCGTTTTTTCAGCTGGCTAATGTGGCTATCGCCAATGGCGGTGCCGAGGGCGGCGACAGCATTTTTTACGCCGTGCTGCCACAGTTTGATGACGTCCATATAGCCTTCGGTTACGAGCAGGGTGCGTTCGCGCGTCTGCATCGCCTGATAGAGGCCGTAGAGTTCGTGGCGTTTGTTAAACCAGGTCGTTTCCGGCGAGTTCAGGTATTTCGGCTGCGCCTCACCCATCGCCCGCGCGCCAAAGGCGATGACTTTGCCTTTGATGTTGTGGATGGGAAAGATGACACGCTCGCGGAACCAGTCGTAATGATGGTCGTCTTTAACGCCGACCAGTCCGACGTCCTGCAGCAGTTGCAGCGGGTATTTGCTGCCGAGTTGGGCAAGTAGCGCATTGCCGGGTGGCGCATAGCCGAGCTGGAAGGTATCAACGGTGGTTTTTTTCAGGTGACGCTGGCGCAGGTAGTCACGTGCCGCCTTGCCGCTTTCGCTGTAAAACGCTTCGTGGAAAAAAGCTGCGGCGTCGGCCAGGCATTCGAGGCCGAGGTCGTAGCGGTCTTTTTCTTGCGAGTCGTATTGGCGGCCGTCGTCTTCGTAGGGGACGTCGAGACCGTTAAATTCGGCGAGGCGCTCTACGGCTTCCGGGAAGGGCAGGTTGTCGTAGTCCATCAGGAAGCGGATGCCGTCGCCGCTGACCCCACAGCCGAAGCAGTGGTAAAAGCCTTTTTGGGTATTGACGCTGAACGATGGCGTTTTTTCATCATGAAACGGGCAGCAAGCCCAGTGGTTGCTGCCCGATTTCTTGGTGAAGTTGATGCGAGACGATAACAGCGCGAGCAAATCGGTTCGCGCTGTCAGTTCGTCAATGAATGCCTTGGGGATACGTTTTGCCATCGGCCGCCGTTGGCTTGCCTCTGGGTCAGGATGCTTGCAGCAGGCTGCGCAGGTACTGACCGACGAAAGCCATGTCGGCACGTCCTTCCAGTGCCGGTTTGAGCGTCGCCATCAGCGGCTTCATTGAAGCCATTTCACGCGGCAGGCCGGATGCGGCAAATACTTTGTCAATTTCTGCACGGATTTCGTCCTCGCTCAGTGCCTGCGGCAGGAATTGCTGGATGATGGCAATTTCTGCTTCTTCGTTTTCGGCAAGGTCAAGACGGTTTGCGTCGCGGAATTGTTTGGCAGCGTCCTGGCGCTGCTTGACTTGGCGCACCAGCTCGCGCAGGGCGATTTCGTCGGTGATTTCCACGCGCTGGTCAACTTCGATTTGCTTAAACGCCGCGCTAATCATGCGCAGCGTTTGCAGGGTCGCTTTTTCTTTATTGACCATTGCCGTCTTGATGGCGGCATTGACGTTATCGCGGATGCTCATTGTGCTTAGTAGAGGCGTTCGAAGCGGCTACGTTCTTTTTTCAGGCGACGGGTGTTGCGCTTGACGGCAGCGGCAAGTTTGCGCTTGCGCTCTTGGGTTGGCTTTTCGTAGAACTCGCGGCTGCGGACTTCGGCCAGCACGCCGGCTTTTTCCACAGAGCGCTTGAAGCGGCGCAGGGCGATATCGAACGGTTCGTTGTCTCGTACTTTTACACTTGGCATCTAGGTTCCTCGTTAATTAAAAAAGGGTTAAAAGAAAGGCGCGCATTATAGTCGCGTTATCTTAAAAATCAACGGGATTTTTTCGCCTCACGTGCGGCTTTGCGCGCTGCTTTTCGTGCTTTGCGCCGGCTGCCGTCGTAATTGTGCATAATCGTCCCGCTTTGCAGGGAAATGGAGAGAAGGCAAATGGGGATGCCCCATAGTGGATAACCCCATAACCATATAACGCCGCCGAAAAATAAATGCAGCGGCGCAAGCAGGGCGAGGGCGGCATAGGGCTTGCCCGCTTCCCGCCAAACGCCGGGGAGGAAATATAAAAGCGGCAATAGTGTCAAAAGAATGCCGAGAAACATTTGTTTGAGATTGCCCGTCCAATGCGTGGCAATTGCCGCTGTATATATGATGGCGAGTGCCGATTGTGAAATGAGGGTGAGATAAAACCCTTTTTTCTGCCGTGTCATGTAATTCCCCGCGATAGAAAGCGGCGCATTATATAGCGCTCTTGCTAAACATTTTATAAAGGTATTTTTCAGGGAAACGCGCCGTTGTTTGCAAAAACGCAAGCGTATAATGCCGCCGCTTTTTTCGGAGAACCCCATGCAATCATTGAAAGAAATTCTTGTCGGCATCCAAATGTTGTTTGTCGCCTTTGGCGCACTGGTACTGGTGCCGCTATTAACGGGTATCGACCCGGCGGTTGCCTTGTTCTCAGCGGGTATTGGTACGCTGTGTTTTCAGCTTTTTACCGGGCGACAGGTGCCGATTTTCCTCGGCTCGTCCTTTGCTTTTATCGCGCCCCTGATTTATGCCATCGAACACTGGGGGCTGGCGGCGACGCAGGGCGGCATCATCGCGGTATCGCTGGTTTATTTTGTCCTCGCCGTGCTGGTGCGTGCGATAGGCACGGGCTTTATTGAGCGCCTTTTTCCGCCGGTGGTCGTCGCGCCGGTGATTATGGTGATTGGCCTGTCGCTCGCGCCAGCCGCTGCCAATATGGCGATGGGGCTGTCTGGTGATGGCGGCACGACGCTTTTTGCCAAGATGCCGTCGCTGATTTGTGCCGCGGTCGCGCTCGCTGCCACCATTGCCGTTGCTCTCTATACCCGTGGCCTGACCAAGCTGCTGGCGGTGTTGGTCGGCATCGTCGCTGGTTATCTTGCCGCCAATCTGCTCGGCATTGCCGATTTCAGCGCAGTACGCAGCGCCGCTTGGTTTGCCGCGCCGCCGGTAACCGCGCCCGCTTTCAATATTGAGGCCATCCTCTTCCTGTTGCCGGTGGCGCTCGCGCCAGCGATTGAGCATATTGGCGACGTCGCCGTTATCAGTGAAATTTGCAATAAGCCGTTTTTGCAGAAACCCGGTCTGCATCGCACCCTCACCGGGGACGGCGTTGCCATCGCGATTGCTGGCTGCCTCGGTGGTCCGCCGGTCACGACGTATTCTGAGGTAACTGGCGCGGTTTCCATTACAGGCGCGAAAAGCCCGCGCATCATGACCTGGGCGGCCATTGCTGCCATCGTCCTTGCCTTTTCCGGCAAGCTCGCCGCCTTTCTCGCCAATATGCCAACGCCCATCATGGGCGGCATCATGCTGCTGCTCTTTGGTTCGATTGCGGCGATGGGTGCGCGCTCGCTGCTCGCGCCGAATGCCAATGTGCGCAGCGAACGCAGTGTGGTGATTATCGCGGTTACCCTGGTCGCAGGTCTGGGTCATCTTTCGCTTGACCTCGGCCCGGTGCGCCTGGAAGGCATTGGCCTTGCCGCCATTCTCGCCATTATTTTGAACCTCGCCTTGCCGCAACCGCAGGATGACGGTAACGCGAGTTAGGGCGCGTTTGTGGTGCGTAAGCAAAAGCCGGACGGAAGTCCGGCTTTTTTGTTGCTGATATGGATAGCCATCCATCGAAAGCTTTATACGGTGTTGCACCGCTTGACTGGGTACTGCCTTCGGCGGCGCGCCTTGTCTGAAACTTTCGCTGTATCGCTATAAAAAACGCCGCAGTTGCGGCGTTTTTCCGTTTTAGCGATAAGCGACTTCCACTGGCATGCCGCTTTCTTCGCGCACCACGGCGTCGATGAGTTCATCTGCCACCTGCAAGCCACGCGCGGCGATGCTGCGGTGTACGGTGTCGCGCGCCTCACTGAGGTTCTGCTCCAGCGTACGTGCGTCTTCGCCCAGCGGCGCGTGAAATTCGAGGTACATACTGTCGCCGAACCAGCCTACTTTCATCGGTTGGTTGACGATGTTTACTTTGGTGCCCGGCGTAACCATGCCGAAGAGTTCTTCGATGCCTTCCGGGTAAAGGCGGATGCAGCCATGCGAGACGCGCATGCCGACGCCTTCCGGTTTGTTGGTGCCGTGCAGCAGGTAGGAAGGGTTCGACAGGCGCATGGCGAAAAGGCCGAGCGGGTTGTCCGGGCCGGCGGGGACGACCGCGGGCAGCGGGTCGCCGTTGGCCGCGTGTTCGGCACGGATAGAGGCGGGCGGCGTCCAGGTCGGGTTGGCGCGTTTGTCGGCGATGCTAAGGATGCCTTTTGGCGTGCCCCAGCCTTCGCGGCCGATACCGATGGCGAAGACGTGGACGACGTCCTGGCCGGGCGGGTAGTAGTAGAGGCGCATTTCCGGCAGGTTGATAACGATGCCTTCGCGCGGCGCGTCCGGCAGGATGAAGCGGGTCGGCAGCAGGACTTGTTCGCCTTCTTTGAGGTAGAGCGGGTCGCGTCCTTTGTTGGCGTGTTCCATCGCGTCGTAGCCGATGCCGTATTCGCGGCCGATTTGGTAGAAGGTTTCGCCCTGGCGCGCGCTGATTTGTTGTACTTGGCCGACGACGCTGATGTCTGCTGGCGGCAGGGTGTATTTTTCGGCGTGCGCGCTAGCGGCGGCAAGGGCGGTGGTGAGGATGGCGAGTTTGTGCAGTTTCATAGCGGTTCTCCGGTTATTCGGGGCGCATGTGCGGGAAGAGCAGGACGTCGCGGATCGAGGGCGCGTCGGTGAGCAGCATGACCAGGCGGTCGATGCCGATGCCTTCGCCCGCGGTCGGCGGCATACCGTATTCGAGGGCGCGGATGTAGTCGGCGTCGTAGTGCATCGCTTCGTCGTCGCCGGCGTCTTTGGCAGCGGCCTGGGCGCGGAAGCGCTCGGCCTGGTCTTCGGCGTCGTTCAGCTCAGAGAAGCCGTTGGCGACTTCGCGCCCGCCGATGAAGAGTTCGAAGCGGTCGCAGATGTCAGGGGTTTCGTCGTTGCGGCGGGCAAGCGGCGAGACGACCGACGGGTAGGCGGTGATGAAGGTGGGTTGTACGAGCTGGTGTTCGACGGCTTCTTCAAAGAGCAGGGTGTGCAGGCTGCCGATAGCCATTGTCGCATCCGCTTTTTGTTTGTACTGCTCGCGCAGGACGGCGGCAAGCGTGGCGCTGTCGTCGAGGATGGCGGCGTGCTGTGGCGCGTACTGGCGGATGGCGTCGGTCATGGCGAGACGCGCGAACGGCTGGCCGAGGTCAATGGCCACGCCCTGATAGGTAATTTGCGGGCTGCCGAGGACTTCGCGCGCCAGTCCCTGAAAGAGCGCTTCGGTGAGATCCATCAGGTCGCGGTAGTCGGCGTAGGCCTGGTAGAACTCCAGCATGGTGAATTCGGGGTTGTGCCGGGTAGAGACGCCTTCGTTGCGAAAACTGCGGTTGATTTCAAAGACGCGCTCAAAGCCGCCAACGACCAGGCGCTTCAGGTACAGCTCCGGCGCGATGCGCAGGTAGAGCGGCATGTCGAGCGCGTTGTGGTGGGTGATGAAGGGTTTTGCCGTCGCGCCGCCGGGGATGGGGTGCATCATCGGCGTTTCGACTTCCATGAAGTCGCGCCCTTCAAAGAAGTGGCGGATGTAGCGCACGATTTTGTTGCGGGTGATGAATACGTTGCGGCTGTCTTCGTTGGTGATGAGGTCAACGTAGCGCTGGCGGTAGCGCGTTTCTTGGTCGGAGAGGCCGTGGTATTTTTCCGGCAGGGGGCGCAGCGATTTGGTCAGCAGTTCGACGTCGTCAGCGTGGATGGTCAGCTCGCCGGTTTGCGTGCGGAACAGTTTGCCGCGCGCGCTGATGATGTCGCCGACGTCCCAGGTTTTGAAGTCGGCGTAGCGGCTTTCTGGCAGTTCGTCGCGGCTGAGGTAGATTTGCATGCGCGCGCCGCTGCCGTCCTGGATGGCGGTGAAGCTCGCTTTGCCCATGACGCGCTTGCTCATCATGCGCCCGGCAACGGTGATTTCGCCGGCAGCGGTGAGTTGGTCGGCATCTGCGACGCCGTCAAACTGCGCGTGCAGGGCGGCGGCTTTGTGGGTGGGGCGGGTGTGGTTGGGGAAGGCGACGCCGCGCGTGCGGATGGCGGCGAGTTTTTGTCGGCGCTCGGCGATGAGTTTGTTTTCGTCGGCTTGCGGTTGGGTGGTCATACTTCTACTCCTTGTTTCAGGCTCGCCTGGAGGAAGGGGTCAAGCCCGCCGTCGAGGACGGCTTGGGTGTTGCTGGTTTCGTAGCCAGTGCGCAGGTCTTTGATGCGCGATTGGTCGAGGACGTAGGAACGGATTTGGTTGCCCCAGCCGATGTCGGATTTGCTGTCTTCGATGGCTTGTGCGCTGGCGCTGCGTTTGTTCATTTCCAGTTCGTAGAGTTTGGCGCGCAGTTGTTTCATGCAGGTGCTGCGGTTTTCGTGCTGGCTACGGCTGACCTGCGACTGCACGACGATGTTGGTCGGCAGGTGGGTGATGCGCACCGCCGATTCGGTACGGTTGACGTGCTGGCCGCCCGCGCCACTCGCGCGGTAAACATCGACGCGCAAATCGGCAGGGTTGATTTCAATCTCGATGTTGTCGTCGATTTCCGGCGAGACGAAGACGGCGGCAAACGAGGTGTGGCGGCGGTTGCCGGAATCAAAGGGGGATTTGCGCACAAGGCGGTGCACACCGATTTCGGTACGTAGCCAGCCATAGGCGTATTCGCCGCTGAACTGGATGGTGGCGGATTTGATGCCGGCAACGTCGCCGGGGGATTCTTCGATGAGTTCGGTTTTGTAGCCGCGTGCTTCGCCCCAGCGCAGGTACATGCGCAGCAGCATGGAGGCCCAGTCTTGCGCTTCGGTACCGCCCGAGCCAGCCTGGATGTCGAGGAAGGCGTTATTGGCGTCGAGTTCGCCAGCGAACATGCGGCGGAATTCGAGGTCTTCGATGTGTTTCTCGTGGGTATCGATGTCGGCGATGGCCGCGTTGACGGTGGCTTCGTCGTCCTCGGCTTCGGCGAGTTCGATGAGGTCAAAGGCGTCTTGCAAGCCTTGTTTGATGACATCCAGTCCTTGGACGACGCTGATGAGGGCAGCGCGTTCCTGGCCGAGTTTGGTGGCTTCTTCGGGGTTATCCCAGATGCTGGGGCGTTCGAGTTCGCGTTCGACTTCTTCGAGGCGTTCGGCTTTTACGGCGTAGTCAAAGATACCCCCTGAGCGCCGCCTCTCGCGCTTGCAGGTCTTTGATGCGTTCATAGGTGAGGTTGAGTTCCATAGTGCAATCTGCCTGTATTGTAAGAACGCTACATTATAAAGGATTAAAACGCGCAGCTTCCATGCGTGGAGAGTTTACGGAAACATAATCCGCGCCCGCCTTTCGCGCCTTAATTTATCCATTTAAAATACGAGCCGTTACTGATTGGCCCATTTATTGAGGATTCATTTATGAAACGTACTTTATTCGCCCCGCTGCTCACTGCCGGAT
>CAUVOF010000081.1:0-10947 GCA_963553325.1 uncultured Cardiobacterium sp. | reverse complement strand
CTAGTTCTCATCATTCAAGATTATCAAAAAATTATGTATGTCAACACGCCCTAGGCGCTTGCGCTGTAACCCAACTACAATCGCGCCGTTTCTTCCACCACAAACCGTCATGACCCGTTACTTCGACGCCGAACACATCGGCAAATACAGCCAAAGCAGCCCGCGCTACACCGCCACGCGCGACCTCTCGCTCTACGTCCACATCCTCTGATTCCCATGCTGAAAATCCTCTCCCTCGCGCTTATCGCCACCGGCGTGCTGCACAACACCCTCGCCCTGCTCACCATGCGCGACGCGCTGCGGCGCATCCGTGACGGCGGCATTTTCAACAGCGTACACAGCGGCGATGCACAAACATTTGCCTTCCTTTGGTTTATCGTCGCCGGCTTCGCGCTGATGCTCATCGGTCTGACCTTTTGGCAACTGGCCGACGCCAACCGCCTCGGCTGGTCGCCCATCCTCGCCCTGCTCGCACTCGCTGCCGGCATCGCCCTGCTATTTCCCAAAGCCGGCCCGTTACTGCTACTCGCCCTTGCGCTCACGTTTGTCGTCGCCAAATGCGGCAGTTAGCAGATTTTTTCGCCTGCCAACCCAAGTCAATGCCAGCCCACGGCGCGCTTGCTACAATCGCGCCGTTTTTTCACACCCGCCAATCCCATGACCCGTTACTTTGACGCCGAACTCATCGGCAAATACAGCCAAAGCGGCCCGCGCTACACCTCCTACCCGACCGCCGTCGAATTCCACCCGCGTTTCAGCGCCGCCGACTACGTCCGCCACCTCGAAGCGGGCAACGCCGCCGGGCGCGACCTCTCGCTCTACGTGCACATCCCCTTCTGCGAACACGTCTGCTACTACTGCGGCTGCAACAAAATCATCACCCACAACCACGGCCAGTCCGACGATTACCTCGATTACCTCGAACGCGACATCGCCCGTCAGGCAGCGCATATCGACAAGAACCGCCGCGTCATCCAGCTACACCTCGGCGGCGGCACGCCCACCTTCCTTGACCACACGCAGATGCAGCGCCTGCTTGCCATGCTGCACGCGCATTTCCCGCATTTCGCTGCGGATAATGAAGGCGAATTCAGCATCGAAATCGACCCGCGCACCGTCACCCCGGCCGACCTCGGTTTCCTGCGCGGACTGGGCTTCAACCGCGTCAGCTTCGGCGTGCAGGACTTCGACCCGCGTGTGCAGAAAGCGGTGAACCGCATCCAGTCCTTCGCACACGTCCGCGACACCATCGTCGCAGCGCGCGAAGCGGGATACCACAGCATCAGCGCCGACCTCATCTACGGCCTGCCGCTGCAAACCGTGGCGAGCTTCCGCCGCACCCTGGAACAAATCGGCGAACTGGCGCCCGACCGCCTCGCCGTTTTCAACTACGCGCACATGCCGCACATCTTCGGCGCGCAGAAACAAATCAACGCCGCCGACCTGCCCGACGCGCCGAGCAAACTGCAACTGCTGCAAGCGACCATCGAACAACTCACCGACGGCGGTTACGAATTCATCGGCCTTGACCACTTCGCCCTGCCCGGCGACAGCCTCGTCCGCCACCAGCGCGAAGGCACGCTTTACCGCAACTTCCAGGGCTACTCGACCTTCTCCGAATGCGAACTGCTCGGCTTTGGCATCAGCGCCATCAGCATGCTCGACGGCTGCTACAGCCAGCACGAAAAAGCGCGCAGCCGCTACTACCAGGCGCTGAACGACGGCGCGATACCGGTAATGCGCGGCATCGAACTCAGCACGGACGACCGCATCCGCCACCACGTCATCACCGAAATCATGTGCAACCTGCACCTCGACCTCGACGCAGTGAGCCGACGCTGGCAAATCAACGCGCCCGACTACTTCGCGCGCGAATGGCAGGCGCTGCAACCGCTCGCCGCCGACGATCTCATCAGTATCAACGGCAACCGCCTTGAAGTGCGCCCGCTCGGTCGCCTGCTCATCCGCAACGTGGCGATGGTGTTCGACGCCTACCTGCACAAGGGCGAAAACGGTGGACGTTTTTCCAAGGTTATCTAGCGAGATATTGATACATTAGCCGCCGCTGCACCGTAAGCTGCACCAGAACCATTTGCCCCTCTAAAAGGAAAACCCCATGACCCGACGCCTCCTCACCTACATCTGCATCGACACCTCCGGCTCCATGCGCGGCGAGCCCATCGAAGCCGTCAATGCCGGGCTGCAAGCGCTGCTTGCATCATTGCGGCAAAACCCCTACGCGCTGGAAAGCGTGCATCTCACCATCACCACCTTCGATTCAGAAATTAAAGACGTGCTGCCGCTGACGCCGCTCGAACAGGTGACGCTGCCGGAAATCGTCTGCCCGGACAGCGGCGCGACCTTCCTCGGTGGCGCGCTTGAGCACATCGCCCACGCGGTGCAGCGCGACCGTATCGTCAAAAGCGGCGAGCAGAAAGGCGACTGGCGCCCCATCCTCATCATCCTGACCGACGGCAAGCCGACCGACCTCCTCGCCTACAGCGAAGCCATCCCGGTCATCAAAAGCCTCGGCTTTGGCAATATCGTCGCCTGCGCCGCCGGGCCGAAGGCGGACGCATCCTACCTGAAGCAGCTCACCGACACCGTCGCATCGCTCGACACCATGGACGCCAGCGCCTTCGCCAAATTCTTCCAATGGGTGTCGGCGGCAGTTGCCAACAGCAGCGTCAGCGTTGGCGCGCCGAGTGCGACCAACGACCTGCCGCCACCGCCGCCGGAAATCAATATCGTCCTGTAAAACCGCAGCATCTACGCTCTCACCGACGCGCCGCATCGCATCGCCCGCATCGGCTGGGCTTGAGCCAAGCGCCGCAAACCGCCGCCGGATAGCTTTCCGCGGCGGTTTTTTGTGCGCGAGGGGCAGGGCATTCATGCGAAAATAACGCCATTTTCATCATCCATTAACAATTAAGGACATTTTTATGGCGCAATTCCTCACTTCCCTGAAAAAATCGGCTATGCAAGCGGGCGAACGCCGCTTTGCCGAATTGCTGGAAAAACACCTCGACGACGAATACCTCGTTTGGTACAACGCCGCCACCCCCGGCATTACCCGCCGCTATCCCGATTTCCTCATTTTCCACGGCGGACATGGCCTATGGTGCGTGGAAATCAAAGATTGGCACATGGGCAATATCAAGGGCATGACGCCCGATAGCGTTTTATTAAAGCAGGGCGAGCAGAACATTCGCACCGTGCATCCGATTGAGCAGGCGCGCGCCTGTTGTCTGCCGGTCATTGACCGCATGAAAAGAGACCGCCAATTGCGCCAGCTAACGGGCAAACATCAGGGCAAATTGATTTTTCCCTGGGGATTTGGGGCGGTAATGAGTAATTGGCAACGCAGCCGCATTAAAGAAGGTACCCGCCAAATTCTTGAAGATTGCTTTCCGCCGCATCTCACCTGGTATAAAGAAGACATTATGGAAGATGCGCTATCCCGCGATGAATTTATCGCCAAACTGCATGCAATGCTGCCCTATCATTTCCCGGTAGGACTCAATAAAGAACAAATGGCGCGCATCCGTGCACATATCTATCCCGAATTTATTATCGGCGAGCAGAGCGAATTATTTGATTTGGACGTTAGCGAAGATACACCGGCAGAAATCAATTTCCCCGAAGTGGTAAAAGTATTCGATGAAAAACAGGAAAATCTGGCGCGTAATCTGAAAGGCGGCCACCGCGTTATTCACGGCGTCGCCGGTTCGGGCAAAACGCTGATTTTGCAATATCGCGCGCGCAAACTGGCAGAAGCGAATCCGGATAAACCTATTTTGGTGGTTTGTTTCAATGTTGTCCTCGCCAGTATTCTCAAAGCCCGCCTAAAACTCTTAAAGAATATTGAAGTTTGCCATTTCCACGATTGGTGCAAACACATGAAAGAAAGCTATGGCATTAAGGTGCGTTATGGCGACGGCTATCCGGAACGATTGGCAGCGGCAATTTGCGACGGTGTAGAAAGCGGCAACATTCCAAGCGGGCAGTATTACGCGGTATTGATTGACGAAGGACACGATTTCGCGGCAGATTGGTTACGCGCACTTGCCAAAATGCCGGAGGCGGAAGAAGCACATTTATTGCTTTTATACGATGACGCGCAGACACTCTATCCCAAACAGCGCGGGCTGGATTTTAGTTTGTCTAGTGTCGGTATCAAGGCACCAGGACGGACCAGGATTCTGGAAATCGATTACCGTAATAGCGAAGAAATCCATAATTATGCCAGCCATTTCATTCACCATTTCCTCACCGATACACCAATGAAAAAGGAAAACACTTTTTTACCGTTTGAATTGGACGATGAAGAGGAATTTACAGCCAATTCTGATTATGCGGATAGTATTCCGCTAATTGCCAGCGAAAGCGGTGGCGGTCGTGCAGGCATTCAGCCGGCATTTATCAACACCAGCAGCCGCAATGCGGAAATTGTGCAAATTATCGACCAACTTCACGATTGGCACGCAGATGGTGCGGCCTGGGGCGACATGGCGCTGTTGTATCACGCCAAATGGCAGGGCGGCGCGCTTGCCAAAGCGCTGGGGGAAGCGGGCATCCCCTTCGTCCACCCCGTTACTACCGAAGAACGCAAAGCCTACCGCCCCAACCCGAATTACGTCTTGCTTTGCACCATGCACAGCAGCAAGGGCGGCGAGTTTCCGCGTGTCATCGTCAGCGGTGTCAATGGTCTGCCGGACAGCGAAGAAAAACAGCAAGAAATGGCGCGCCTGCTTTACGTCGCCATGACGCGCGCGCAGACGCATTTGCTGCTCACCGCTGCCGGTGAAAACCCCTACACCCGCCTGTTAGCACAACAATGACCAACTACGACCTGCCCAACGGCCGCTTAACGCTCACCATTAACCGCGCCGACCTGCCGCCCGACGAACTCTTTGCCCTCGGCGCGCGCGCCAACCCGCGCCGCGCCTTTCTCTTTGTCAGCAAAGTGCTGGGCAAACACTGGCCGGTGGCGACCACAACCCTCGCCCGCATTCACGCGCTACTCGCCGCCAAACTGCCTACTGCGCTGCCCACGCCGGTGCTGTTCATCGGCATGGCAGAGACGGCAACCGCCTTGGCGCAGGGCGTGTTCGAGGCGTGGCTGGCGCGCGCGCCGCAAGCAGAGGCGCTGTACCTACACAGCAGCCGCCTGCGCGTCGCCGGGGCGGAAGTGCTGCCCTTTGAAGAAAGCCACAGCCACGCCGCGCAGCAATGGCTGCACCTGCCGCCGGACGCGGAAAACCGTCGCCGTTTCCACGCGGCGCGTAGCCTGGTGCTGATTGACGACGAACTCTCCACCGGCAACACCTTCCGCGCCCTCGCCGCCGCGCTTGCGCCGCACCTGCCCGCATTAGAAGCGACGCACTGGCTTTGCCTCACCGATTTCAGCCCGCCTGCCACCGACGCCATCCCGCGCCACAGTCTGCTACGCGGCAGTTGGCAGTATCAGGCGACAAATACCCCGCCCGCGACGCCGCCTGTCGCCGAACGCGCGATAACCATCAGCGACAGCGGCCATGGTCGTCTCGGCATCCGCGAAGCGCTGCGCCTGCCGGAATCGTGCTTTGCCGGGCACGCCATGCAAGCGGGCGAGCGCGTCCTCGTCCTCGGCACTGGCGAATACATCCACCCGCCGGCGGTCTATGCGCGCGAACTGGCGCAGCGTTACGGCGCGCACGTGTGGCTGCAATCGAGCAGCCGCTCGCCGGCGCAAGTTTGGGGCGCGCTCCGCCACAAGCGCGATTTCGCCGACCCTTACGACGCGGGCGTGCCGTATTACCTCTACAACCTGCCGCCCGACCACGGCTATCAGCACATCCACATCTGTCACGAACACCCGGCAAACGCCGCCTTGCGCGTGACCGCCGCCACGCTGGGGGCAAGCCTCATCCAGCTCACATGAAAATCCTCCTCTTCGCCGACCTTGACGACACCCTCTTTAGCAGCGCGCGCAAAGCACCGCCCAGCGAAGCGCATCTCCCCGTCGCCTACCTGCGCGACGGCAGCCCCATTTCCTACGCCTCTCCCGTGCAGCAAGCCCTGCTTGCGCACTGGCAGGCGCACGCCACCGTCATCCCGACCACCGCGCGCAACCACGACGCCTATCGCCGCGTCTGTATCCCCTTCGCGCAGCACGCCATCATCGACCACGGCGGCATCATCCTGAACCCGGACGGCACGCCTGACCGCGACTGGCTGACGCGCAGCCGCGACCTCGCTGCTAGCAGCCATCGTGAACTGGCAAGGCTTGCCGCGCACGTTGCCGACGCGACGCTCAACACCCGCCTGATTAGCGACCACGACGTTCCCTTCTATTTGCTGGTCAAAAGCCCCAGCGGCGACCTCGCCGCGCTGGAACGTGCCGCTGCCCGCCTGCGCCCACAACTCGGCGAGGATTACCGCCTGCTGCACAACGGCAACAATCTCGCCGTCCTCCCCGCCTGGCTCGACAAGGCGCACGCCGTCGTCCACTTGCAAGCGCACTACCGCGCACAATACGGCGCCATCCTCAGCATCGGCATGGGCGACAGCACAAGCGACCTGCCTTTCATGCAACGCTGCGATTACCTGCTTACCCCGGCCGGTAGCCAAATCGCGCGGGCGGATTTTCACCCCTATCCCTGAAGGAACATCACATGGAAAATTCCGTTTACCGCCAACTGATAGCGGACTACGCCAAAAGCTGGCACTTGCTACAGGGCTACGACGAACAAAGCCTCGCCGCCATCAGCGACAAACAACAGGATATGCGCCCGCTGATACTGGATGACGTCCTCGCCGCGTTGGCAGAACTCAAAACCGCGCTCATCGCCAAAGGCGAGGCGAGCGAGCTTTTCGCGCAACCGCGTGGCGACGGACTCGCTTCCGCCATTGCCACCATTGAGCAGGGCTTTGCCGACGAATACTTTTACCCGAACATCGCCAGCCGCGCCGCGCACCTGCTCTACTTCATCATCAAGAACCATCCGCTTGCCGACGGCAACAAACGCAGCGGCGCCTTCCTCTTTCTCTGCTACCTGCGGCTAAACCAACACCTGCTCGCCAAGCCGCTCGAGCTGCTCATCAACGACAACACCCTCGTCGCCCTCGCCCTGCTCGTCGCCGAAAGCCTGCCCGCGCAGAAAGACCTCATCATCCGCCTCATCGAACACTTCATCTCGCTACGAACCTAACCCCGCGCGCTTCACCGCCAATTCACCGTCGCTTCAAGCAAGCGCGCGTCGTTCATCCGATACTGGCTGCTCTCAACACCACGGAGCAACCGCCCATGAAACTGCCTACCATCCGCGCCGCGCGCGCCTACGCCACCGCCTTGCTCGCCCGCTACCAACTGCCGACCGCACCGCTCGACATTCAAAAAGCAAACGGCTGCTATGCCATCAAAAGCCCCGCTTGCCGTCTGATTGTCGGCAGCGACGGACGGGTGCTGTATTTGCGCGGCAAAGCGTAAAGCGCGCAGGAAAACTGCGCTACCATTGGCGCCCGTTTCGTTATCCAAGGAAAAACCATGACCGCAATCACCCCGCAAGACCGCTTTCGCGGTTGCCTGCTCGCTGGCGCAGCGGGCGACGCCCTCGGCGCGCCAGTCGAATTTATGCACCGTGCCGACATCCTGCGCCAGTTCGGTGCAGCGGGCATCACCGCCTACGCCCCCGGCTATGACCACCTCGGCGCCATTACCGACGATACACAGATGACGCTGTTCACCGCTTCCGGGTTGCTTGCCGCTTGGTGTGGCGACGGCGACGTGTTGCGCGCCACCGCACGCGCTTACCTCTACTGGCTGCGCAGTCAGGACGAATGGCCGTATGACCCGCTGCTTGCTGCAGAAGAACCGGGCGGCTGGCTGTGGCAGCAGCCGGAATTACACCATCGCCGCGCCCCTGGTATGACCTGCCTGAATGCGCTGGTCAATATGCCAGCGCTCGGCGCGCCCGCAGAGAACAACAGCAAAGGCTGCGGTGGGGTGATGCGCATGGCACCGGTCGGGCTATATGCCGCCGCCCAGCGCTGGTCGCCGGCACAAACCTTTACAACAGGAACGGCACTTGCCGCGCTGACGCACGGTCATCCCACCGGCTCGCTGACCGCGGGCGTGTTGGCGGTGCTGGTGCAGGCATTGTGCGCAGGCGAGACGCTGCCGCAGGCGCTCGTGCGTGCCAAACCGCTACTGCGTACCCATGCCAACCACGCCGAAACCCTGCACGCGCTCAACGCCGCCGAAAGACTGGCGGCAGAAAAGAAAGAAGCGGCGCAGGCGGTGGCGGAATTGGGCGAGGGCTGGATTGCGGAAGAAGCGCTGGCGATTGCCGTTTATGCGGCGCTGGTGGCGGCGGACGTGCGCGCGGGGCTGATTATCGCCGTCAATCACGACGGCGATTCGGATTCGACTGGGGCGATTGCCGGCAACTTGCTCGGCGCGCTGCACGGCGTGCAGGCGATTCCCGACGAATGGCTGAGCGCGCTGGAACTGCGCGCAGTAATTGACGAAATCGCCCTGGATTTGTACACCAGCGGCGACGGCGACAAAGCGCAGATGCGGGCGAAATATCCGGCTTAAATCCCCGTCTCGTCCGCGTATTGCAGCTCGTCCAAATGCCGCTGCGAGAGGCGGATGCGGCAGCGCAATTCTTCTGTGTTTTCAAGGCGACAGCGCGCAGCGCGGTAATGCTTGAACGCCTGCAAACTTTCCTGCCAGGCGGGGTCATCGTGGTGGCGCAGGTGGATTTGCTCGATGTCGCCATCTAACTGCCCAAGCGCGAGAAAGGCGCAGCTTTCCTCGGCGCCGCTGGCGTTACCGCTTTTGCGCAGGCATTCCTCGTAATAAGCAGACGGTGGCGGCGGTGTGGTGTCAGCAATAGCGTTTGGATTGACCAGTTCGGCGTAGCGCAGCAGCAGCCAAAAAAGTGATTCGTTCACGGGATACTCCATCTATATAAGAGAGCGGCGATTATAGCGGGCTGTTAAAATGCGCGCTTTCCCTAATCACATGAGAATTTCCATGCCGCACGCGAAAAAACGCCGCATCCTTGTTACCAGCGCCCTGCCCTACGCCAACGGCGCGATTCACCTCGGCCACATGGTCGAATACATCCAAACCGACATTTGGGTACGCTTCCAGCGCCTGCGCGGCCACGAATGCCACTACGTTTGCGCCGACGACGCGCACGGCACGCCCATCATGTTGCGCGCAGAAAAAGAAGCCATCACGCCGCAGCAACTCATCGACAAAAGCCACAGCGAACATTTGCGCGATTTCCGCGGCTTCCTCGTGGACCACCACCAGTACCACAGCACGCATAGCGAAGAAAACCGCGAGCTGACCGCCGCCATCTACCGCGCGCTAGAAGCGGGCGGACACATCTTGCGCCGCACCATCTCGCAACTCTTCGACCCGGAAAAACAACTCTTCCTGCCTGACCGCTTCGTCAAAGGCGAATGCCCGAAATGCCACAGCAAAGATCAGTACGGCGACAACTGCGAAGTCTGCGGCACCACCTACGCGCCGACCGACCTCATCAACCCCTATTCGGCGCTATCCGGGGCGACGCCCGTCGCACGCGACAGCGAACACTACTTCTTCGACCTGCCGGCGTTTGACGCCTTCCTGCGCGACTGGCTGCAAAGCGCGCAACTACAAGAATCGATGCGCAACAAACTCGGCGAGTGGTTCGTCGAAGGCCTGCAACCGTGGGACATCTCGCGCGACGCGCCCTACTGGGGCTTTGAAATCCCGGACGCGCCCGGCAAATACTTCTACGTCTGGCTGGATGCGCCGGTTGGCTACATGGCGAGCTTCCGCGCCCTCTGCGCGCGCGAAAACCTCGATTTCGACGCCTTCTGGCGCGAAGGCAGCGACACCGAGCTCTACCACTTCATCGGCAAAGACATCGCCTACTTCCACATGCTCTTCTGGCCGGCGATGCTCAAAGGCGCGGGCTACCGTCAGCCGACCGGGGTCAATTGCCACGGCTTCCTCACCGTCAATGGCGAAAAAATGAGCAAATCGCGCGGCACCTTCATCAAAGCCGAAACCTACCTCAAACACCTGCGCCCCGAATACCTGCGCTACTACTTCGCGAGCAAACTCAGCGCGCGCGTCGAAGACCTGGACCTCAACCTCGACGACTTCCGGCAAAAAGTAAACAGCGATCTCGTCGGCAAACTGGTGAACCTCGCCAGCCGCTGCGCGCCTTTCATCAGCAAACACTTCGACGGCGCACTCGCCGCCAGCCTGCCCGATGACGCGCTCTTCAACCAATTCGCCGCCAAAGCCGAGGAAATTGCTGCCGCCTACGAACAGCGCGAATACAGCAGCGCCATCCGCGACATCATGAAACTGGCAGACGCTGCCAACGAATACATCGACGCCGAAAAACCCTGGGTGAAAATCAAAGACGAAGCGACGCGCGGCGCAGTACAAGGCATCGCCACCGTCGGCCTCAACGCCTTCCGCCAGCTCATCACCTACTTAAAACCCGTGCTGCCGCAAGTAGCAAGCGACGCCGAAGCGCTGCTCAACATCACCCCGCTCACCTGGGCGGACGCACAAACGCCGCTGCTCGGCATCAGCATCCAGCCGTTTAGCGCGATGATGCAGCGCATCGAGAGCGCGCAAACCGATGCCATCATTGCCGACAGCAAAGAAGACCTGAAAGAAGAAGCGGCGATTGGCAAAGCAAAACCCGCAGAAGAGCCGCAATGGATAACTATCGACGACTTTGCCAAACCCGACCTGCGCATCGCCCGCGTCCTCGAATGCAGCCACATCGAGGGCTCGGACAAACTGCTGCGCTTCAAACTGGACGTGGGCGAACTGGGCGCGCGCGACGTCTTCTCCGGCATCAAGGCCTATTACCAGCCGGAAGAACTCGTCGGCAAAATGGTGGTCTATGTGGCGAACCTCGCGCCGCGCAAAATGCGCTT
>CAUVOF010000080.1:0-10970 GCA_963553325.1 uncultured Cardiobacterium sp. | reverse complement strand
TGCGCGAACTGATGGACTTCCACAACTTCCAGCTCGAACACTACTACCACGCCGCGCCCGTTTCCTACGACGAAGTCGCCGCCGAATGGCTCGACTACGCCGCGCGCGTCCGCCCGCTCATCACCGACGTAACCCTCGCCGCCTACCGCCACCGCGCAGCTGGCGAACACATCATCTTTGAAGGCGCGCAAGGGGCGATGCTCGACATCGACCACGGCACCTACCCGTTCGTCACCTCATCCAGCACCGCCGCCGGCGGGGCGGCAACCGGCAGCGGCGTCGGCCCGCGCCACCTCGACTACATCCTCGGCATCGCCAAAGCCTACAGCACCCGCGTTGGCGGCGGCCCCTTCCCGACCGAGCTGACCGATGCCATCGGCAAACACCTCGCCGAAGTCGGCCACGAATACGGCGCCACCACCGGGCGCGCCCGCCGCTGCGGCTGGATAGACCTGCCCGCGCTGCGCCGCGCCATCTGCAATTCCAGCATCAGCGGCCTGTGCCTGACCAAACTGGACGTCCTCGACGCCCTGCCGCAAATCCAAGTCTGCACCTCTTACGACATGGACGGCACGCGGCTGGACGTCGCCCCGGTCGGCGCGGACGAACTGGCGCGCTGCCAGCCCGTCTATGAAACCCTGCCCGGCTGGCAAAGCGACACCGTCGGCATCACCGACTACAACGCCCTGCCGGAAAAAGCGCGCGCCTACATCGCCTACCTCGAACAGGCGCTTGCCCTGCCGATAGCCATCGTTTCCACCGGCCCCGACCGCGTCCACACCATCCAGCGGGAAACGCTGCTGGTTTGACCGCTTCCTACCCCCGCAGAGTGAAGCCCGCAGCGGGGGACTGGAACAGCTTGCGCAGCAAGAAAGTTAGAGTGGGGGCAGCAAACGCGAAAATGCAGAACCTTGCTTCATCAACAATAGCGCAGCCCCCGCTTCACCCCAACCCACGACCAAACCATGCCCCGCTTCACCCTGCTTCCCGAAAACATCTTCGACCTCGACCGCGACGACTGGGCGGCGAACGAACTGCGCCTGATAGACGCCAGCGTCCAGCAACAAGGCGGCGTCGCCCTCGTTCACTGCGGCCGCGACGGCATCGTCGTGCCGCGCAGCTATCGCCACAAACCCGGCTTTAACGAAGCCTGCGCCGCACTTGCCGCCGACGGCTTGCCGGTACACATCCGCCTTAGCGGCGGCGGCGTCGTGCCGCAATCGCCGGCAACCGTCAATCTTCAGCTCGCCTACCCGACGCACAGCGAATACCCGACGGCGGGTGCCGAACAACACTACCGCCAACTGTGCGCGCTCTTGCAACAACTCTTTGCCCGCTTTGCCATCACCACCGACTGGCAGACCGTGCAAGGTTCCTTCTGCGACGGCCGCTACAACCTCGCCGCCGACGGCCGCAAAATCGCCGGCACCGCGCAATACTGGAAACGTCGCGGCGCGCCGAAACTGCACACCGTGCTGGCTTCCGCCGTCATCGTCGCCGCCGACGCCGCAGCACTCACCGAACGCGCCAACCGCCTCGAAATCGCGCTAAACAGCGAACAGCGCTACCTGCCGGCAAGCACCGTCGCCATCGCCGACTACGCGGCAGTTAGCCCGGAAACCGTCGCCAACGCCTTGCGCGAACTGCTGCAACAAACGGACATTCCCTGGCTAGAAAGTTGATAAAAAACCCGCTCTTGGCGGGATTTTTTATAGCGGTACACTGCACCCGTTGCCAAGATTTTTATCCCGTAGGATAAGAATCCGCACAAAACCGCAAAACCAGGAGCATCCCATGAATATCCGCTTGACTACCCTTGCCGCCGCCATCCTTGCCGGCTACACCCTGCCGGGATTGGCGCAAAGCGACCCCTTCATCGAAAAAATCCTGAACGAACACTACCCGGAAAACGCCGCTGCCACCGCCGAATATCGCCATGACCTTGTCGAAAATCGCCGTCGTGAGGGGGTGGATAAAGACATCGTTTGCCACTACCACGAAATCACCGATAAAGCGCTGCAAAGCGATAGCGACGGCGATCGCTTCTGCATGCACTTTCATAGCGAAAAACCATCGAAGGCGCACAGGGCAAACGCCGCTACCTTCTCTTTACCGGCGAGAGAGTCATACGCACGCAGCATTTCCTGGGCGGACTTGTCAGCCTGATGATATTCAAAGCAGATGGCGACGGCTGGACACTGCTGGATAAAAAAGAAAGCCACGCCGGCCACTAGAGCAGCGCGCCCAGCGCATGGCAATGGCTGGAATTTGCCCCCGACCATTGGGGCGTGAAAGGAGAAAGCGAACATGGGCCATGGGGTACATAAGCACCGATACCTACCTGCTGCATGACGACAACGACAAAATCTACGGCGATGGCATCCTCACCTCTCTGGACAACATCGAATCATTAGGCTGCGAAGACCGTGATAAAACCTGCCTCGAAGGCGAGCGCGAGCTGACAAGCACCTTCAAGATGCGTCCTGACCTTGGCGCGCAAGCTGACGCTTACCCGTTTGAAATCCGCGTCAGCGGCCAGCGAGGCAGCAAGAAAACATACAAAGACAAACCTTTCCTCTTCAAATACGACAGCAAAACCCACAAATACATCGCGCCCAAAGACTATCCGATAGCCGAATAAGCCAAAAATGCTAAACAGCCGCTCACAACGAGCGGCTGTTACATATTTGAGCGCTTACGTCTCGCGCAGTGCCGCAATCAGCGCCTGAAACAGCGGCGATTCCGTGCGGCGGCTGGGGTAGTAGAGATAATAGCCCTCGTAGCGCATCGCCCAAGCGGGCAGGATTTCCAGCAAATCACCGCTTGCCAGTTCCGTGGATACCATATCGCGCGGCAGCCAGGCGATGCCGAGTGCGGCGCGAGCAGCTTGCAACAGCAGACTGTTTTGGTTGGCAGTAAAGCCCGCTGCGGGCTGGATTTTCACCATTTTGCCGCTTTCTGGGTTGCAAAATTCCCACGGCAGGGTGTTGCCCAGCGTCGGCAGGCGCAGATTGAGGCAGGGTAGATTTGCGAGGTCGTGCGGCGTTTCGGGCGTGTCGATGCGCAACAGCAATTCAGGCACGGCGACGGTGGCCATCTGCAAATCAGGCGATACGCGCACGGCAATCATGTCTTTCTCGACAAACTCGCCAAGACGGATGCCGGCGTCGAAGCGTTCGGCGACGATGTCGGCAAAGCGGTTTTCACAGTCCAGTTCCAGTGCCACATCTGGGTAAGCACGGGCAAAACGGGCAAATTTGTCCCACAACGCGACAGTAAGCGCGTGCTCGTTGCCGGTGATTTTCAGGCTGCCGCCGAGCGTGCCGCGATAGGCGGCGAGGTTTTCAATTTTCGCGTCAAATTCGGCAAACAGCGGGGTGATTTGCTCGCGCAATTGCTCGCCCGCGGCGGTGGTGGAAACGCTGCGCGTGGTGCGTTCCAACAGCTTGATTTGCAAACGCTCTTCCAGCTGGCGCACGGTGTAGCTGAGTGCCGATTGCGACACGCCCAATTGCGCCGCCGCTTTGGTAAAGCTGCCCGTTTCCGCAACCAGCAGGAAGACGCGCAGGTCATCCAGTTTTTCTGCCATATCCACTCAATTCATAAAATGATTTACTAAACCTTTGCGGATTTTACCGGCTAATTTTTTTGAATCACAGCCGTTACACTGCGCGCCATCGTCAGCAAAACGGGAAACCGAACATGAAGAACATCCTGATTATCGGCGCCAACGGCTCATTGGCACGCGCCGTCATAGCCGCCGCCGAACGCCATCCTGATCTCAATCTCACGCTGTTTGCCCGCCGCGCACCGCGTCATACAGGCAAGCACCGCGTCATCATCGGCGATGCGCTCAACCCCGCCGACCTGCAAAACGCCATGCAGGGGCAGGACATTGTGTACATCAATCTGGCAGGCGATTTGGCAGCGATGGGCGCAAATATCGTCGCCGCAATGCAAGCCGCCGGCGTGCGCCGCGTCATCGCCATCGCCTCTATCGGCATTTACGACGAGCCACTGCGCGAAATACTGCGCCCCTATCGCGCCCTCGCCGACCTCATCGAACAATCGGGGCTGGACTACACCATCCTGCACCCGGACTGGTTCACCGACGCCGATGAAATCGACTACCAGCTCACGCCTAAAGGGCAGCCTGAAACGGGCAGTGCGGTGTCGCGCAAAAGCATTGCCGATTTTGTCTGCAAAATTTTTGAGCAGCCTGATTTGTGGGTTGGGGGGAATTTGAATATTAGTAAGGCGTAGGGTTTCAGGCTGCCTGAAAAAGAAAATGCCGTCTGAAAAGTTCAGACGGCGTTTACGTATCAAGTCAAAATAGAACGCCTATTTATAGCTATCCACCGAAAATTTCAGATAAGGCGCATCGACGAAGATAGTGCGCATCTATACGGAAATGAAATACAATGCCGTATAAGGATTTCGCTGGATGTTTATACTTTTTTATCCCCCAAATTCCTACTTCATATAACGGTATATTTGCCGTCTAATCTTCTGCCGTACATTTTTTCGTTATCCAATAAAATTTAGATTGGCCTGGCGGACTTAACGTTGTTACAGACTTTCGTAGTAGCGGCGGATTTTCTCTGCCATCAACTTGCGTCTTTGTTCCAAGAATTGTGCATAAGATTCATGCGTTAATGTACTGATGTTATCTGGAATGCAATTGGCTGCAAGATTTTCCTGTAATGCTTCCCTAGATTTTATTGAGCTTAAAGATATTCTTTGACCATCAATATCGCTCAGGACTTTTTCCATGTAAACAGCGGGGGCATCATCACTTAATTTGATATTGGTTTGCTGCTCGGTAAAAACGTAATTTGCGACTTGGTTATAGTCACCTTTCTTATAGCCGTTAACGGACAAATAATTCTTGGGAAAGATATGGTGTTGATCGCCGCGCTGCTGCAAAAGGCTGTTCACGGTTACGCTATCAGATAAAAAGGCATGATCGTTGTTTTTGCATTGTGCAGCGAGATAGCACAGATATGCGCCTGTTACGCTGCTGGAAGAATTTAAACCGTCTGTCAAACGGTGCGTCCAAAAACCCTCGTCTAATTCGGCTTGTTCAATTTGACGAAGATAGGCTTCCAAGCCTCGTTCACCGATGAACTTGCAGTCGCGCTCAATTACGGTTTCTGATGAACCCGAATAACGGCCGGTAAGAACAGACATCACAAACCAGCGTTTGATCAGACGTTGGATTTTGGCTTCGGGCAGTTTATCGCTACGTAGTTTCAGGTACAGCGCGTAGGCGATATTCAGGCTGGTTTTAGAGTTGATAAGTTTATGGTTGATAAACCCTGCCGATTTAATCAACATACAGAAGCGCTCGTAATAGGTTTTGTTGAAAAAGCTCTCTAAACCTCTGCGTAAATCGGCGTAGCTTTGTTCGGCAATATTTTCAACATTGGTACGGTTTTCAAAATCGCGTCCAGACAACAAGGCAACCAGAGTGCTGAATTTGCCGCGGCTAAAAGCATAGGTATAGGCTACGCGCAAGGTATCTACATAATCGGGCACATATAAATCATCAGTGTAATCGGCAATCCATTTAATCTTGTTGAAGTCGTCTGATTGAACGTATTCCGTATTATTTGTGCGCAGGGTGTCTGCAAAACTGCGGTCACACAGCATATGGCAGAAATAATCGATCATTTTCCGCAGGTCTTCACCGCCGTACCGTTGGTCTGAAGCAATTTTGGACATGACAAAATCGGCATTGCTCAAGGACACACCTTTTTGGTTGATACGGATAAAAATCTCGGTAACGGTATCGATGTCCAAATCGGGATTTAACTCAATAATGCCGATTTGGCTATTTTTGATGGCTTTTAAATTATCAATCCGCTTTTCAACTAGTTCTTCGTCTGCATGTGGATTAGCTGCTAAATAGTCTTTCCTGATTTTGAAAGAACTGGCGCTTTCACTCAGAATTTCCGAAATATCGTCAATCCAAATTGAATTTCGCTCAATAGCTGAATTGCATACTTCAAAAAATGTTTCTCCTTCCTTTGCTAGTGGATTATAGGCAATTCTGATTCGTTCTTTTTTGTAATCCTTATTTAAAACTTGCTGCCCAACTACGGCAGCAGTGAGTGCGGTAATACGCTGTTGTCCATCAATCAGCACTTTTTTGCCTGCCGAAAGAGTCCCGTCTTTCAGGCGTATATCAGGATTGCGCCATGTAATGATGTAGCCGACGGGGTAGCCTTTATAGAGCGAATCAATCAGATCGCGCACTTTGCTGGCTGTCCATACGAAAGGTCGCTGAATTTCGGGAATGGCAATCTCTCCGGATTTAATCCAGCCCAACAGGTTTCCTACAGGTTGTTGAAGAACGGAATATTTGGATTCAGACATTTAGTTTTCTCCGTAAAGTTAATTGTTTAAAAAAGTTTGTTGTATTTTTATACATTCAGCCACCCCATACAACGGCACATTCACCACCCAATCTTCCACCCGATAATCCGACATCGAAGCCCGTATCGCCAATTTCGGCTGATACTGCTCTACATAAGATTTCAAACTTTTCGCGCGCAGGTTTTCTTCTGCTTTAACTTCAATCGGGATGACGTCCTGCCCGCGTTGCGGCACAAAATCCACTTCCGCCGTGCCTTTTTCCGTTGCCCAATAAAAAATCGGGTTGGGCTGGCTGGCTTGCAGTTGTTGCAGCACATATTGTTCGGTCAGTGCGCCTTTGAATTCGGTAAACAGGCGGGTCGGTTCAAGCAGGGTGGTCGGGGCGAGCTGGCTTTTTGCGCCGAGCAAACCCACGTCCAAGCAGTAGAGTTTGAAGATGTTTCCCTGATAGCCCGACAGCGGCAGATGCGGTTTTTTGATGCGGTACACGGGGTAAACCAGCCCGCTGTTTTTGAGCCATTGCAGGGCGAGTTCGTACTCTTTGAAGCGCGCGCCTTTTTGTATATCCGCTAACACGAATTTTTTGTTTTCTTTGGCGAGCTGTTGCGGCAGGGCATTCCACAGCGCACGCACACGCATCACCAGGCGCGGGTCGTTAATGTGTTTGGAAAAATCGTATTCATACGCCAGCAGCAGATTTTGCTGCACCGTGCGCACGGCTTGCACATCTTGCGTATCGGCGAAGGTTTGTACCGCCTCGGGCATACCGCCGACAAAATAGTATTGGCGCAGGCGGTCGATGTATTTGGTTTTCATCGCCGTAATCAACGCCCAGTCTTGCGACTGCAATAGGTCGTACAGCGGTTTTTCATCCATCGCCAGCAGAAATTCGCCGAAATCCATCGGGTACATCGGCAGAAATTCCACCTTGCCCACAGGGAACGACACGCCTTGATGCAATGCCACGCCGATCAGCGAACCGGCGGCAATCACGGCAAAGTGCGGTGCGTTTTCGTAAAAATATTTCAGCGCGGTCAGCGCTTGCGGTACTTCCTGAATTTCGTCAAAAATCAATAGGGTATTGTCGGCACGGATGTTTACCCCCGCCTCGATGGACAAGCCGAGCAGCAAGCGGTCGATGTCAAAATCGCCGCTAAACAGGGCTTTCATCTGCGGATTGTTGTCAAGATTGATGTAGGCGACTTGTTCAAATTCCGCCGCGCCAAAAGTTTTCATTACCCACGTTTTACCCACTTGGCGCGCGCCTTGGATAATCAGCGGCTTGCGATTGAGCTTGTTTTTCCATTGGGACAGGGATTTTAGGATATGGCGTTGCATCGGCTGTTCCTTTGCGGTTTTGCTGGGAATTATAGTGAGTGAATTACACTTTTACAAAGGAATAAGTGCGTTGTTTTACATTTTTATAAAGGAATGTGATTCTGCTCATTTTCAGGCTGCCTGAAAACCCATTTATCAAAATTTTTGCTAAACCTTAGCAAAATTCCCCCATTTATCTGAATCAATCCCCGCCCTATCATTCGCTTCCTCACCTTAACCCCAAAAGGAAAGGCAAAATGACTTTATCCCTGCAACAAATCGATGCTTACCCACTATGTGCGTTACAGCGACAGCTACGCGCGCATCGGCGGCGAGTGGCTGATTCAAAAGCGTGTGGCGAATTTTATGTATAGCGAAACGCGGATGGTTGAGAAGTAACTCAGGCAGCCTGAAAGCTGAAAACGTCGCCTGAACATTCGTAGGTCGGGCGTTCATTAAATAAAAGGAAAAAATGATGAAACCACAAATAACCGTCGTTCTCGGCTCTGGCGCGATTGCCGTTGCCATCGCCCGCCGCGTCAGCACCGGCAAACACATCCTGCTTGCGGATTTGCGTTTGGAAAACGCCGAAAAAGCAGCGCAAACCTTGCGTGAAGCGGGCTTTGAATGCAGCACGATGGCAATGGACGTATCGAGCCGCGAATCGGTGCAGGCGGTTGCCGATAAAGCGGTGGGCTTGGGCGCGGTGCAATACGTGATTCACTCGGCGGGCGTGTCGCCATCGCAAGCTAATCCGCAGACCACCACCAAAGTGGATTTATAGCCATCCCCCAAAAGCTTCATACGGTGTTGCGCCGTCTCGCCGTACAAATGCGTACTGTCTTCGACGTCGCGCCTTGTCTGAAACTTTCGGTGGATGGCTATATACGGCACGGCGCTGGTGTTGGAAATCTTCGGCGAAGTGATAGCGGAAGGTGGCGCGGGTGTGGTGATAGGTTCGCAATCGAGCCACCGCCTGCCGCCGTTACGCGAAGAGGATTTGCGCGATTTGGCGACGACGCCGACCGAAGCATTACTGACCCTGCCCATCGTGCAGGAAATCAACGACAGCCTACGCGCCTACCAAATCGCCAAAAAAGCCAACGCCCTGCGCGTGCAGATGGAAGCGGTGCGCTGGGGCAGGCGCGGCGCGCGGGTCAATTGCATCAGCCCCGGCATTATTTATAGCGATACACCGAAAGTTTCAGACAAGGCGCGTCGCCGAAGACAGTACAGATAGTACGGCGAGGCGACGCAACACCGTATGAAGCTTTCGGTGGATTGCTATACACGACGCTGGCGCTGGACGAGTTAAAACAGCCCCCAACGCGGCGCGTTTTACCGCGAGATGCTCGTCAATATTCCCGCCAAACGCGGTGGCACGCCCGACGAAGTGGCGGCGTTAGCGGAAGTGGTTTTGAGCGGCGGCTATATCAGCGGCAGCGATTTTCTGATTGACGGCGGCGCGACGGCGAAGTTTTTATGGGGTGAATGAGAAAGCCGCCTGCAAATCCCAAAAAACAAAGGCTGCCGCAGCAGCCTTGTTTTTTTGATGCGCCTCAATAATGCGGCGGAATTTCTTCCAGCAGACTGCGCGGGGCATTGTCGCCGCGTTCCTGCAACTGTTGCCAGAGCAGGCGCAACTGCCCCTGCTGCAAGTCCAGCGCCGCACGCAGTTCGACCACGGTGGCGTTCAGGCTGGCAAGCAGGTCTTCCTGATAGGCGAGGCGGATTTCCAGCTGCGCCAGGCGTTCTTCAACCGCATCATTCATCGCGCTGCCCCCTGTTGGTTATAGGCCATGCCCCCGGCGGGTGCGTCTGGATCATTTACGCCAGCGGTGAGGGTAATCTGCACCGCTTTCCCGGCAACCGGAACCGTTTCCGATGCGCGCAGTACCTGCTTTGCCTGCAAATACGCAATATCCAAATGCGTGGCGTCCTGCCAATGCAGATTGACGCCATAGGCCTGCGCATTGCGGGTCGCGCCGTGAAGGCTCACCGCTGCCTCACCCGCAGGCGTTGCCCCCTGTGGCAAGACAAATACGTCATAGACAAAAGCCGCCGTTGCACCGGCATTGACTTCGACCACAACCGCATCTGTCTTGCCATCCGGCGAGGTCGCACGCACAACCTCGTCGCGGCTGACATCGTCTGCCCCACAGCTCGCAAGCAGCAAGGCGGCGACACACTGCAGCGCTTTCATTTTTTGCGGTCCAGGCGCAGCTCGCCTGCCTGGGCGAAATTCTCCGGCTTCATGTCTTCGATGCTAATCCAGATAGCCGTCTCGGCAACGCCCAGCGTTTCGCTGACCGCCTGCGTTACCGCTTTGACCATCGCGCGCTTCTGCTCGACCGTGCGACCTTCCACCAGTTTGACGTTAATAACGGGCATAAATCACCTCTCAATTTGCTAAAGGGGGGCGGATTATAGCAGGCGACAACTTACAGATAACCGCTATAATACCGCCGCTTAACATTCACTTACCGAGGTGTACCATGGAAAAACGCGCGCTGCTCTATACCGGCAAATCCAAAGCCATCTACGCGACCGACGACCCCGAACTCGTCATCATCCACTACAACGATGACGCCACCGCGGGCAACGGCGCCAAGCACGAAATCATCGAAGGCAAGGGCATCCTCAACAACCGCATTGCCACCCTGATTTTCCGCGCGCTCATCGCCGCTGGCATCCCGACGCACTACCGCGACACCTTGAACGAACGCGAGCAACTCTGCGAAAAGGTGGAAATCATCCCGCTCGAAGTCATCGTGCGCAACGTCATCGCCGGCTCGATGGCTGCCCGCCTCGGCTTTGAAGAAGGCAGCGAAACCGAGTACCCCATCTTTGAAATCTGCTACAAAAAAGACGACCTCGGCGACCCGCTGATTAACGACGACCACGCCGTCGCCCTCGGCATCGCCAGCTACGAAGATTTGGACCGCATCTACGAACTCACCGACCAAATCAACGCCACCCTGTTCGACATCTTCGACGAATGCGACATTTTGCTGGTGGACTTCAAAATTGAGTTTGGCCGCACCATTGACGGCGAAATCGTCCTCGCCGATGAAATCAGCCCGGATAGCTGCCGCCTTTGGGATGCCGACACCAACGAACGCCTCGACAAAGACCGCTTCCGCCGCGACATGGGCGGGCTGCTCGAAGCCTATCAGGACATCCTGGAACGCCTCGAAGAACGCGAGGAAAACGACGCATGAGCCTCGACTACAAAAGCGCGGGCGTGGACAAAGAAGCGGGCTACGACACCGTCG
>CAUVOF010000079.1:0-11098 GCA_963553325.1 uncultured Cardiobacterium sp. | reverse complement strand
GAAAAAATCACTATAATGCGCGCTTCTTCCACCGGCGGGTGCTTAGCTCAATTGGTAGAGCATCGCCCTTACAAGGCGAGGGTTATAGGTTCGAGTCCTATAGTACCCACCAATACGCGGAGTGGTAGTTCAGTTGGTTAGAATACCTGCCTGTCACGCAGGGGGTCGCGGGTTCGAGTCCCGTCCATTCCGCCATTTCTTACAAATCCGTTCGCGGATTTTTTTCATGCCTTATCACCACTGCGGAGTGGTAGTTCAGCTGGTTAGAATACCTGCCTGTCACGCAGGGGGTCGCGGGTTCGAGTCCCGTCCATTCCGCCATTCAAAATAAATCCAATCAAGCTGCCGTATGGCGGTTTTTTTATGCCCGCGTAAAGTTCCAAAATATGGGGGTTGAACTGCCCTATCAGCCGCATATATAGCCATCCACTCAAAATTTTACACAAAGAGCAACGCTGAAGGTGATACGTGACTACACGGCGAGACGGCATAGTGCGAAACTTTCGGTGGAAGGCTATAGCAATCCACCGAAAGCTTCTACGGTGTTGCGCTGCCTGACCGGGTACCCTAAAAAATGGCGAAGCCATTTTTTAGGGAAACCCGCGCCGTACAAATGCGTACTGTCTTCGGCAGCGCGCCTTGTCTGAAACTTTTGGTGTATCGCTATGCACGCAACAAGATTCACCGCATAAACATCAAAAAACCGCCTGACACGGCGGTTTTTTTTGTACTCAACCCGGTGGCAACGCATTCCAGCCAGTCAGCGCCTCTGCTGGACGGCGCAGGGTGCGATGCCCTAGTTTGTTGCCCTTGCCGATGGCAATTAGCATCACATCCAGATAACGCGGCGGAATGGCAAACAACTCGCGTAGCGGTGCGGGCTGATAACCGCCCATCGGCACGCTTTGCCAGCCCGCATCTTCTGCCGCCAGCATGAAATTCATCGCCCACAGGGCGCAATCGACCTGCAACCACTTTTCCGTCTCTGCCACGCTCAGACCGGCGCAAAAATCGGTTGCCGCATTCACAAGAAAATCGCGTATCTCGGCGCTAAAACAACCATCTTCATATTCTTCCTGATGAATGCGGGCAAGGTTGTCGCGCTGATATGCCGTGCGGTCGGCGAGCAGCAGTACGAGGGCGGAAGCGCTCATGATTTGTTGCTGCCCGTAGGCGATGGGCAACAGTTTTTCGCGTAGCGCCGCGTCAGTGATGACAAGGAAGCGCCAAGGCTGCGCGTTGTTGCCACTCGGTGCACGGCAGGCACTATCGAGCAAGCGGGACAGTTCCTCGCGCGCAATGGCGACGGACGGGTCAAAATGGCGGGTGGAGCGGCGCGTTTGTAAAAGGGTGGAGAAGTTCATCGTTGTCCTTGTTTGCGTTTTGGGCGCGCCAGTATAATGTTCAACTTATTGAATTAAAATGACTTACTAGAAAGTGCGTTAGGCACCTGCAGGTAGTTTTTGGGAGTTACGATGGAAACAATGTCGGCGATTGATATGGCAATGCGCCTGGTGGGCGGCAAATACAAATGCCTGATTCTTTACCATTTGAGCAACGGCGCGAAACGCCCACGCGATTTGCGCCAACTGCTGCCAGGCATCAGCCAAAAAATGCTGACGGCACAACTGCGGCAGTTGCTGGCGGATGATTTGATTTTGCGCGAGGCCTTTGCCGAAGTGCCGCCACGGGTGGAATACCGCCTCGGCGAAGAAGGCAGGCGACTGCTGCCCGTGCTGCATGCCCTTTGCGCTTGGGGCAAAGACTACGACTCGCGCCATGCGCAGGTGGTGGTTCCCTGTGTTGGGGAAAAATAGGCGCAAAAAACCCGCCTTATGGCGGGCTTTTTCTGATTTACAGCGCAAAGCGGTTTTTCACCTGCTGCAAAAATGCCTCGCGCTGCCCTGCCCTGCAATCGTAGCCTTGCCGCTTTCCCCAACCGGAGTACGCCATGCAACCCGCCTACACCCTGCCCGACCTCAAACTGCGCCTCTATCGCCGCGACGATTTGCCCAATGAGGCGCCGCTCGTCCTCACCTTTTTGCAAGACCACGAAGCCGATGCTGTGGCGGCGCAGCTTGATGTGCCGCTGGCACTGCTGGTGTGGGACAGAAGCGACTGGGAAGCGGCGTTCAGCCCGTGGGCGGCGCCGCGTGCCTTCAAAAAAGCGCCGGATTTCAGCGGTGCCGCCGCCGCGACCCTCACCGACATTACCGCCTTGCTGCCGCCGCTCGCGCAACGCCTTTCCCTGCAACCGCGCTGGTGCGGCATCGTCGGCTACTCGCTCGCTGGGTTGTTTGCCGCCTGGAGCGCCTATCACGCCAGCCCCTTCGCGCGCCTCGCCTGCGTTTCCGGCTCGCTGTGGTTTGACGGCTGGACGGATTTCGCCCGCCGTCAGCCGCTGCAAACCCCACCGGAGCGGGCATATTTTTCCCTCGGCGCCAGCGAAAAAGACAGCCGCAACCCGCGTCTTGCCGCCATCGAAAGCGCCACCCGCGCCACCGTCGCACACTGGCAAGCGCAGGGCATCCCCAGCCATTTCGCCTTGAACCCCGGCGGCCATTTTGACGACATCGCCGCGCGCTGCGCCGCCGCCATCCAGCAGTTGGCGAGCGACAGCTGAAACGCGGCACGTTTGCCAAAACAACGCCGCCATCTTCAGGAAAACTAAAGGAAAAACGGCCGCCATTGGCATTGTTCGTGCATCGTCTGACAGGAAGCGCGCCGCCCGGTGCGCCATTGCAACCAGGAGCAGTCATGCCACAAACACTTTACAAAGCCAGCGGCCTCACCCCCGCCAATGCCGACAAACTGAAAAACGCCGGAATGGGCGTTGCCGGCGTCAAATGGGTCAATATCAACAACGACAACATCGTCGTTACCCATGAAGACAACTTCGATGCCGACGCCTTCAGCGCCGCCCTGCAAGGCGCAGACGGCAGCGTCAGTTTGAGCCACTAAACTTCCCCCACTCTCACCAACGCAGCGCAAGCTGCGTTTTTTTCTGCCCGCCTTGCGCAATTTTTATCCAACGGCTTTTGCTAGACTGTTTTTATAGCGATACACCGAAAGTTTCAGACAAGGCGCGCTGTCGAAGACAGTACGCATTTGTACGGCGCGGGTTTCCCTAAAAAATGGCTTCGCCATTTTTTAGGGTGCCCGGTCAGGCAGCGCAACACCGTATGAAGCTTTCGGTGGATGGCTATAATCGCTTACACAAGAAAGGAGTACATCAATGATTCGTCGATGCTTGATGCTGTGTTGCCTGCTGCTGGGGCTTTTGGCGCAGGCGCAGGAAGAACCGCAAAAAGAGGCGCAGGTAGCGCTGGCGGTGGAAGTCGCACAAGCCGAGCGCGTCGCGCATGAGCAGACGCTTGCCGCCGATGGCGAGTTGTTGGCGCGCGAGTTGGCAGCGGTCAATGCGCAGGTCGCCGGGGTTTCGCTGTTGCAACTGGAAGCGGACGTTGGCGACCGCGTGCAGGCGGGGCAGGTGTTAGCGCGTTTTGATGCGGCGCGGCTGAAGCTGGAAGTGGCGCAGGCGCAGGCGCAGGAAGCGCGCGCGCAAACGGCGCTCTCGCAGGCGAAACGCAATGCGGCGCGCACCGGCAAATTGGTGCGCGAACGCGCGGTCAGCGTCAGCGATTCGGAGCAGTCAGCGTCGGCGCAGCGCGAGGCGCAGGCGGCGCTCGATGGCGCGGTCGCTGCGCGCAGGATGGCGCAGCTCAATTTGAGTTATGCCGAGGTGCGTGCGCCGGTCGCAGGCGTTATTGTCAGTCGCCCGGCAGAGCTAGGGATGACGGCGGGGGTGGGTTCGCCGCTCTTTACCTTGCAGGTCGCCGGCGCGCTGGAGTGGCGGGCGCAGGTCTCGCCGGAAGATGCGGCGCGGCTCAAGGTCGGCACGCCGGTGCGGGTGCAGGTCGGCACGGCAGAGGTGGCAGGCCGGGTGCGGCTGTTTGTGCCTGATGCGGACGCGCAGTCGCGCCGCGTGCTGGTGCGGGTCGCGCTTGATGCGCATCCGGCGTTGCGCGCCAATTTGTTGGTGCGTGGTCAGTTTTTGCTTGGCAAGGATGAGGTGTGGGTGATTCCGGCGTCGGCGCTGGTGCGCGAGGATGGCTATGATTTTGTGGTGCTGGTCGATGACGACAAGCGGGTGCGCAGGCAGGCGCTGACGCTGGGCGAACGCCTCGGCGCGCGTGTGGTGGTCAAGGACGGGCTGCCGGAAGGCGCGCGCTTTGTGCTGCGTGGTGGCAGTTTTTTGCAGGACGGCGATGTGGTGAATGTGGTGGGGGATAAGTAGCCGTGATGCCTGTTTACATACAGGGCAGCGGGGTTCGTGTATGTAAGTTGTCGCGCCGCGGGGTGTTTGCTGCCCCCACCCCACCCCTCCCCCACGGGGGAGGGAGCCGTTCGGTGGCGGATTTGGCAGTAGTTGTCGCGTTTGCAGCGGTTCTTCCCCCTCCCTCGCAGGACGCGCCAGCGTCCGCAGCGGGGGAGGGACGGGGTGGGGGTAGCGTCAAAAATGCCACAGCCAATGCGGCATCGTCCAACATACATTTACATACACCATAGTCGCTACCGCGTATGTAAATCTGGGTAGCGACTGCAATCCCCACTTCATTTTTCATCATTAAGAAGGTTTGAAAGGAGATTTCATGAACGTTTCAGCCTGGTCTATCCGCAATCCGCTTGCCTCGATTTTGTTGTTTATCCTGCTGTTTTTTGGTGGCTGGCATGGTTTTAACGCGATGCGCATTCAGCAGTTCCCCGATATGGATTTTCCGGTGGTCGTCGTCTCGGTTTCGCTTTCCGGTGCCTCGCCGCAGCAGTTGGAATCTGATGTGGCGAAGAAGGTGGAAAGCCGCGTTGCCTCGCTCGACGGGGTGAAGAAGATTCGCAGCGCCTTGCAGAGCGGTTTGTCCACCACGGTGATTGAGTTCCGCCTGGAGAAGGATTTGCAGGAGGCGCTCGATGAGGTGCGCTCGGCGATGGGCGAGATTCGTAGCGACCTGCCTGCCGATGCGCTCGATCCGGTGATTTCTAAGGTAAACACCAGCGGCATGCCGCTTTTGACCTTCTCGGTGGCGGCGCGCGATATGGATGAGCTGGCGCTGTCGTGGTTTGTCGATGACAGTCTGTCGCGCCGTCTGCTCGGCATTCCTGGCGTCGGCAGCGTCAGCCGCATCGGTGGACTGTCGCGTACGGTTGAGGTTTTGCCCGACCCGGTGGCGCTGAAGGCGCTCGGTCTTTCTATTGGCGATGTGGCGGCGCAAGTGGCGGCGTTGCAGCGCGATGTGTCCGGCGGCGAGGCGCAAGTTGGCGACGGGCGGCAGTCGCTGCGCACTCTCGGCGCGCAAACGCAGGCGGCAGCGCTTGCCGATTTGCAGGTTCGCACCGCCGGCGGCGCGCAGCGCTTGGGCGATTTCGCCACCATTTACGACGGCGCGGCGGAAGCGGATTCGCAGGCGCTTTTTGACGGCGAAACGGTGGTGGCGTTTGAAATTGTGCGCAGTCGCGGCGCGAGTGAGGTCGCGGTGATGGACGCGGTCGAGGCGGAGCTGGCGCGCATTGCCGCGGATTATCCGCAGTTCACCATCACCAAGGTCTATGACCGCGCCACCCCGGTGCAAGATGATTATGAAAACTCGCTCAATATGCTGGTCGAAGGCGGCATTCTCGCGGTGGTGGTCGTCTTCCTTTTCCTGCGCAACTGGCGCGCGACGCTGGTTACTGCCCTCGCCTTGCCGCTCTCGGTCGTCCCCGCTTTTCTCGTGATGTGGCTGCTCGGCTTTAGTGTGAACATCATTTCGCTGCTCGCGCTGTCGCTGGTCATCGGCGTGTTGGTTGATGACGCGATTGTCGAGATTGAAAACATCATCCGCCACCTGCGCGGCGGCAAAACGCCCTATCAGGCGGCGATGGAAGCGGCGGACGAAATCGGCCTTGCGGTCATTGCCACCACCTTCACCCTGATTGCCGTCTTCCTGCCGACGGCGTTCATGAGCGGCGTGATTGGTCAATTCTTCCGCCAGTTTGGCTGGACGGCAGCGATTGCCGTTTTCTTCTCGCTTGCCGTCGCCCGCCTGATTACGCCGATGATGGCCGCCTATATGTTGAAGCCAGAAAAGCACGACGTCGTGCAGCGCGACGGCATAGTGATGCGCGCTTACCTCGCCTTCGTCGGCCTTACCCTGCGCTGGCGCTGGACGACGCTTGCCATCACCATCGCCCTGTTCATCTTCTCGCTCTCGCTAGCGCGCCACATACCGAGCAGCTTCATGCCGGACGACGACATCGACCAGACGCGCGTCAGCATCGAGCTCACCCCGGATGCGACCCTGGAAGACACGCTGGCGGTGAGCGAAGCGGCGCGGCTGGCGATTGCCGACGTGCCCGGCGTCAAACACATCTTCAGTTCCGTCGGTCGTCTTGCCGGCGACATCGGCAGCTCTGGTGGCAAAAGCCGCAACAACGCCGACCTGAACCTCGTGCTAGAGCCGCGCGGCAAGCGCCCAGACAAAACCATCATCGAGCGCGACATCGAAGCACGCCTGCAACACGTCGCCGGCGCGCGCTTCACCGTCGGCCTAAGCGCGGGCGGCGAGCCGGGTTACATGGTCTCGCTCACCAGCGACAACCCGCAAATATTGGAAGAAACCGCGCAAGCGCTGATGCGCGACATCCGCGCCCTGCCCAACGCCGGCAGCATCACCAGCACCAAAAGCCTCGCGCGCGAAGAACTGCGCATCTACCCCGACACCCTGAAAATGGCCGACCGCGGCATCACCACCCTGCAACTGGCGGACACCCTGCGCGTCGCCACCCAAGGCGACTACGAACAGCGCCTCGCCAAACTCAACCTGGAAAGCCGGCAACTGCCCATCATCGTCCGCCTGCCGAAGACGGCGCGCGCTGACGTGGCGACGCTGGAAGACCTCACCATCAGCGGCAGCAACACCCGCGTCGGCGACGTTGCCCGTCTCGCCTTCAGCGGCGGCCCGGCAAGCATCAGCCGCTACGAGCGCGCGCGCGAAATCCGCATCACCACCCAAGTGGGCAGCGGCGCGCTCGGCGACCTGGTCGATGCCGTACAAAACACGCCAACCATGCAAAACCTGCCGCCGGCGGTGCATGCCGTCGATGAAGGCCAGGCGGAAATGATGAAAGAACTGTTCGGCGGCTTCCTGCTGGCGATGGCAGTCGGCATCTTCTGCATCTACGCCATACTTGTCCTGCTCTTCCACCGCGTGCTGCAACCCTTCACCATCCTGATGGCACTGCCTCTTTCCATTGGCGGCGCGTTCGCAGGCCTCTTGCTACTCGGCAGCAGCCTCAGTATGTCGTCGATGATAGGCTTCATCATGCTGATGGGCATCGCCACCAAAAATTCCATCCTGCTCGTCGATTACGCCATCATCGCCGAACGCCGCGACGGCATACGCCGCTTCGATGCGCTCATTGACGCCTGCCACAAACGCGCCCGCCCCATCATCATGACCAGTATCGCCATGGGCGCGGGGATGACGCCGCTGCTGCTCGGCTGGGGCAAAGGCGACCCGACCTTCTCGCAGCCAATGGCAGCGGCGGTAATTAGCGGGCTGGTAACCTCTACCCTCTTAAGTTTGGTGGTGATTCCGGTGGTTTACACCCTGATGGATGACTTCGGCAAACTGCTACGGCGGCGGCATTGATACACCATTGCCGCTATAATTCGCCCGCATTTCTAACCACCCCAAGGAGAACACATGGAATTCCTTATCTTCCTGCTCATCGTTATCGCCGCCATCGTCTTTTGGCTCATCCACATCTACAACCACCTGCAACACAGCATGCAAGAAATCCGCGAAGGCTTTTCCAACCTGCACGCCGGCTTAAAAAAGCGGCAACAACTCAGCGGACAAATCATCGAAATCGCCTCCGGCTATCTCGAACACGAACAAATCACCCAACTGAAAGTCGCGCAAGTACAACAAAACATGACGCGGATGATGATGCTCGCCCAATCCTTCCCGCAATTAAAAGCCGACGCCACCTATCAGCGCCTGATGCAACAACTGGAAAGCCTGGAAAACGACATCCTGGCGCGCCGCGAAAACTACAACCGCCGCGTCAAAGCCTACAACAGCTACCGCAACGCCTTCCCGACCATACTCGTTGCCAAAAAACTATCCTTTGACATCGTCGAATACTTCAACAGCGACGACGAAAAATTCGACGCACAAGCACAAACCTTTTCCCGCGACGATTCCGAAGGCTTACAACAATTCTTCGGCAGCAGCAAACAGGCAATCAGCGACGCCGCCAGCCGTGCCGCCAAAAACATCAGCGACGGCGTGGCACAAATCCGCCAACAAATCGCCGAAGAACAGCGCCCCGCAGACAAAAACCCAGCGGCAGCAGAAACAGAAAAAAGCCAAACGACAAAACCCGAATAAAACCGCAGCGAACCAACGAAACCCATGAAAAAAACCCTAATCAGCACCCTACTCGCCCTCGCCTGCTGCAGCAGCGCCTTTGCCGCCGAACCCGACGCCGCATTACGCGCGCAGGCAGAACAAGGCAATGCCGAAGCGCAATACCAAATGGCGCGCTTCTACGAGCGACAAAACGAAGTCGAAAAAGCCGTGCCGTGGTATGAAAAAGCCGTCGCGCAAAACCACGCCAAAGCACAAAACAACCTGGGCGCGCTCTATATGTGGGGCAAAGGCGTGGCGAAAGACACCGAAAAAGGTTGCAAACTGATAGAGGCCTCGCACGCACAAATGGGCAGCATCACCGGCACGCTCAACGTCGCCGCCTGCAACGACCAGCGCGAACATCCCGATTTCCGCAAAGCCTTCGAGAATTACAAAATCGCCGCCGAACAGGGCGACGCCGCCGCGCAACGCCTACTCGGCCAAATGTATGCCAGCGGCGACGGCACCAAGCAGGATTACCAACAAGCGGTTTACTGGCTGCGCCAGGCGGCGTTGCAAGAAGACGCGCAGGCGATGTACGAACTGGGCTTGCACTATGGCCGCGCGCAGGGCGTTCCCGACTATGGCAAGGCCAATGCGATTGCCGCTTACACCCTGATGAAATCGGCCGAGGGCAAACAAGTCATCACCGACGCAGACGCCTTCCGCAAAGCGCGTTTTGCCGAAAACCTCGCCAAGCTGGAAAGCAAAATCCCGCCCGAACAAAAAGCACAAATGGAAGCATTCGGCGAGCTCATTCGCGCCCAGCCGATGAAAAACATCCTGGCGGAAATCGACAAACTCGTGCCGCTGGATAAAACCGCACCAAGCCGCAAGCCAAAATAACGCGGCAACGTGCATGAAAAAATCCCCGCCAGCCGGGGATTTTTTTGCGCCTACTAAACGTCCTTTCTTGTATAGCCTTCCACCGAAAGTTTCAGACAAGGCGTGCCGCTGAAGACAGCACAACTAGTACGGCGAAGCGGCGCAACGCCGTATGAAGCTTTCGGTGGATTGCTATACTGCGTTTAGCGACTGCTCGCGGCAGGGGTAAGGCGCTGGAAGACGCTGTCCGGGATGGGGCAAGATTGGTGTTCCATAAAGAGGTAGGTGCTGCCCTTGTATTGCAGAGTACCGCTGCAACTGTTGGGGTTGCCGCTAGTAGGCGGCGCCGCGGCGGTTGGCGCGCTGCCGACTGGCACTTCTTCGGTTTTTTCGGCACGGAAAAGGGTGCAGCGGTTGTAGCCTTTGCGTTTGTCGCTATCCACATAAATGTAGCTGTTGCCTTTGGGGCAGCGGTAAATCGCCTGCTCGACGACGACGGTTTGCATTTGCACCGGCGGCTCTGGCGGCGGGCTGAGTTTTTCCACGGGGAGCAAGGCGACGTTGTCATCGCCGTTGATTTCCGCATCGGTCGGCACTTCGGCGGGAGCCGCTTCCCCGCTTTCTGCGGGTGCTGCTTGTGCATCCGTCGCCGCCATGTTTTCCGACACGGCATCGCTGCTCGTTGCCGCGCCTGTGTTATCCGCTTGCGCGGTGGCGGCAGCGTCTTTGGCAGCCTGCGCCGCCTGTGCCTGAGCGACGATTTCCGCGGCGGTGTAGGCGTCTATATTGTCGCCGGTCGGCAGGTTTTCCGCAGGCGCTGCTTTGTCTGTTTTCTGCCCCTTGCCAGCGGATTCGGCGACGGCAACCTGAGCTTCTTCTTCACTCGGTATTTGCTGGATGCTGCCCTGTGCCGGCGGTTCGGGGCGCAGCGGCGCTTCTTCGCCATTGGCGTATTGCGCCCAAGCGATGCCGCCGCCCGCGATGAGCAAGGCGGCGAGGATGAGCAGGCCGAGGCGGCGGCGTTTAGTCGCGGACACGGCTGAAGATGAGGGTTGCATTGGTACCGCCAAAGCCGAAGCTGTTGCTCATGACCGCGTTCAGCGCCTGCTCGCGGTTTTCGCGCAGGATGGGCAGGTCGCGCGCGTTTTCGTCGAGGGTTTCGATATGCGCCGAGGCGGCAAGAAAGTTGTTTTGCAGCATCAAGAGCGAGTAGATGGCTTCATTCGAGCCGGCAGCGCCGAGGGCATGACCGGAGAGGGATTTGGTCGAGCTGACGGGCGGCACGGTTTTGCCGGCGAACGCCGTTTTGATGGCTTCCAGCTCGCGCGTGTCGCCGACTGGGGTCGAGGTGCCGTGCGCGTTGATGTAGTCCACGTCGCCGCCGTGTTCGGCCAGCGCCATTTGCATGCAGCGCACCGCGCCTTCGCCGGATGGCTGCACCATGTCGTAGCCGTCCGAGGTCGCGCCGTAGCCGGTAAGTTCCGCGATGATGGTCGCGCCGCGTGCCTTGGCGTGTTCGTATTCTTCGAGGACGAGGATGCTGCCGCCGCCGGAGATGACGAAGCCGTCGCGGTTGGCGTCGTAAGCGCGTGAGGCAATTTCGGGGGTCGCGTTGTAGTTGGTGGATAGGGCACCCATGGCGTCAAACATGCTGGTCATGGTCCAGTGGACTTCTTCACCGCCACCGGCGAAGACGATGTCCTGTTTGCCCATCTGGATAAGTTCGGCGGCATGGCCGATGCAGTGCGCGCTGGTAGAGCAGGCAGAGCTGATGGAGTAGTTCACCCCTTTGATTTGGAAGGGGGTAGCGAGGCAGGCGG
>CAUVOF010000078.1:0-11137 GCA_963553325.1 uncultured Cardiobacterium sp. | reverse complement strand
GACAAATCAATGTTGTGAATAATTACCCGAATTTCCCGGTTTGGAAAGAAGTCTAATAGACCACCTGCCACCGCAATAACTCTAAGCCTCCCCCAACGCCCCTACCTACCGCACGACGCCCTACGCGCCAACCTCTTCTACCCGGCGCGCGACGGCATCGACGACGTCATAATACTCAAAGCAGCGATTGCCCAAGTCGGCCTCGCCCACCTCGCCCGCGCCCTCATCGCCCGCCCGCAACTGCTCTACCTCGACGAAGCGACGAACCAGCTTGACGACGCCGCCGCCCGCGAACTCATCCAAACCCTGCAATCCGCGCTACCCGATACCTTCTGCCTTGCCATCAGCCACCAACCAGCAATCAAAGCGCTGTTCCCGCAGCACATTGACCCCAACCGCTACTGCCCTGTTACCCTAACGGACAATCGCCACCGGCAAATCCGGTGGCGATTTCGTATGCCCCCCCCCGCAGGACGAAGTCCGCAGCGGAGGAGGGCAGGGGTGGGGGCAGCAAGCACACCGTGTAGCGACGGTGTTCAAAACGAATTGCCAACAGCCCCTAAAATACCCCCGAAATACCTCGCCTGTATCTGTCGCACAACAGCCGCAAAAAATCGCAAATGCCGCAAAACCGCCTGAAAAAAAGACAAAAAAAAATCTTCCTCTCCCACCTGTTTCAAAAAAACTACAAAAAAGACTTGCAACACAAGCGAGATTTACCTAAGATGCGCGCTAGCCAAGTTGTGGCTATGGAAAAATTTCTTTCAACTAAGTTTTAGAAGGTACATTCATATGAAACTGACTAACCTTTCCCTGGCAATTCTGACAGCCATCAGCCTTGCAGCCTGTGGTGGTGGCGGCGGTGACGACAAACCGGCAGATCCGCCGAAGCCTACCCCGGACAATAACAACAATAACAACAACAATAACAAACAGCCTGAGCAACCGCCGCAAGCGCAAAACCCGGTTGACCCGACTGGTACCCACGTAGTGGACAACAAAGATCTCACCAAAGAGAACACCGTTGGTACCCTGCAATACATCCGTCGCGAAGGTTCACAATATGACCGCGCGAACAACCCCAGCAAGCAGGCGTCTGCATCTCCGCTCTTGGGTGTAACCCTGAACGACCAGAACCCGAAACTGACCAACATCGTTTTTGCACGTCAAAACCTACAACGTGAAGATGGACAGGCAGTTAAAGCCCAGTTTGGTGGTATGGATAAACCGGAACCACTGGATGAGGACGGTAATGTCAACTATGATTCTCTGCATGCAGGTCAACCCGATAGTGGACGCAGTATTCAGGAAGAAAACTTTGCTAACGTTGATACTTTAGCACCTTATAATAAAGCTAACGCTGCTACCGATAAAGCTGGCTTGCACTTTAAAGCAGATAATACTCTTACTGGTACTGATAAAACTCGTGATAAGCTCAATCATGATAAAGGGGTAGAATATCAGGATGTTCAAACTGCTTCTCCTAATGAAGGTATGAGGGGCACGACTCACAGTCAGAATGTAACAGCTATTTATGCCCCTTCTAATGAAGAGTTCGTTTATGATAAAAATGAGGCAAGTGCTGCTAAAGGTGATCTAGTCCTTCGTTATAAAAAAGATGGTCTAGACGGTGGTGCTACTGGAGTTAAAAGATTAACAGGTACTTATGCTGCAGGTACAACTCCTGCACCAGGAGTAACACCCACCTATGATGGTACGTACACTACCGTATCAGCGGCCGACAAACAGCCCGATTTTAGTAAAGTAGATAAAAAAGGGAAAAAGTATGCTGTATATCAAACAGTACGATATGATACCGCGCTCAAATTAGATCCCAACGATGCAGCGAAAAGAAAATTTTATGTTGAGAAAAAAGATCGACGTGATACTGTAACTGCTGAATTGGTCAATGCTTTTGCTAATGGTGGTACTGTAAGTGGTAATACAGTAGATAAAAATGAAGCAACGGCTAGACGTTTGGGTTATGGCTTAGTTTGGTGGAGTTCTCCAGTAACAAGTTTTGAAAATTCCTTCAGTCGCAACGAAGCAACTCATCCTGATTTTGATCTTGGTAGTCAAACGCCTGATGAATTTGAAAGAGATGGTAAGGCAGCAACTACTGGTCTAATCCGCGTTGGTGGTGGTCTTGAAACTTTGGGTGAGGAGCTGACTTATAATAAAGATACTAAGAAATGGGAAGACCATCATAATACGACTTCTCGTATCTTTGGTCGCTATCACTTGGCAACAGCGATAGAAAAAGACGGTAAAAAATCTGTCAAGCAAGTTAATTACAATACCTTTGTTGGTGCCCGTCCTTTTACAGCAGAGTATAAGGAGACGGATGGCTTAGGTAGCACTAATACCGGTACATTTAAGGCAACTCAGTATAGTCTCGGTGCTGTGCCTGCCACACTGCAATATGTTCAATATGGTCGTGTTAGCAACCAACTAGATTTGGATACTGGTAAGACTGGTTACCCCGATGGATTTGTTCGTAATTATTTCCAACGCAAGGGAACAGACGATAGCGTAGATAACTACTTCTACCGTGGTACCAATGCCACCACCATCGAGCAAATGGCAGCTCTGCCGAGCAACCAAATCGCTACCTATAACGGTCACGCTTTGATGTACGGTATTGATAACAGCTTCCACGGCAAGACTTCTGATGGCAAAAAACGTGACCTGCCGAACGCCTTCGCACCGGAACGCGTAAACAGCAACGATGGCGCACTGGGCTTGGGTAACTTTGTTGCCGCTGCCGCTAACTTTGGTACCAAACGTGTTTCTGGTACGGTTTACAACCAATGGTTGCTTGACCCGACCAAACCGACTCTGACCTCTGACCCGCTGGTTGAGTTCGCAGGTAACATCGTTGGTAACACCGTTGTTGGTGTTGCAGACCGTACCTACGTTGATGGACGTGATGATGCAGTCTTCAAAGCATCCTTCTTCGGCGAGCAAGCCCAAGAAATGGGTGGTTCCTTCAACTCTGTCAAAGACGATGATAAATACGCATCGGCTTATGAGAAGGATGACTGGGGCGGCGTCTTCGGCGCAACCAAAGGTGCCAGCAACACCTTCCAAGGTGATGACAAAGCTAACGTTTACGGTAGCGTTGGTTCTGGCAACTAAGCCAAAAAAGAGAAATAACTCACACACAATTCCTGTCAGAAATGACAGCGGGAATAAATCCCGGAACGGCCACGCAAGTGGTCGTTTTTTATTGCGCTTAAAATACTGAGAGCCTGTTCAAAATTTAGCGATATAGCGATACACCGAAAGTTTCAGACAGGATGCGCTGTTAAAGACGACCGCCATAGGATGCGCCTTGGCGCACCGTCATGGAAGCATTTGTTTCGTCAATGTGCGCCGAGGCCACTCTATAGCCTTCCACCGAAAGTTTTGCACTATGTCGTCTCGCCATGTAGCCACGTATCACCTTCAGCGTTGCTCTTTGTGTAAAATTTTGAGTGGATGGCTATATAACCTCAGCAACGAAACACTGTATGAGGTTTTCGGAGGATAGTCATAAATGACCAATTTTCACCTTTTACAAATCTGCGCGAAAATACTGCTTTATCATGACAAAAGCTTTATAATCACCAAACCGTGTCGTATTTTTACGAATGCGGTTCAGGCCAGGAAGCCGTTGTGAATAAAGTCTGACTGACCACCAGACGCCACAAGAACGAGAACACGACCTTTCAGCCGTCTCATCCCTGCACGCATTAGCGTTGTCAGGACATACTTTTAACAAACACGAGACCCTATATGAAACTGAAAAATATCTCTGTGGCCATTATGGTCGCCTTGGGTGTCGCGGCCTGTGGTGGCAGCGACAACAATAACCAGCCCGCTCCGGTTGATCCGCCACAACCACCGCAAAAGGATCTTCAACCAACACCTGAACCCACACCAGAGACCAGCAAGAATGACGAAAAAATCGTTGACCCTACTGGTACTAAAGTTGTGGATGGACGCGACCTTACCAAAGAGAGCACTGTTGGTGGATTGCAATATATCCGCCGTGAGGCATCTGATTACGACCGTGTATTCAATCCGGATAAGCCTGCTTCAGCCACACCGTTACTGGGTGTTTCTTTGGATGAACAAAACCCGAAATTAACGAACATCGTCCTTGCTCGCCGTGACCTTGAGCGCGAAGACGAAAAGGCGGTACGCGCGCAATTCGCTGGTGGTCTTGATACCGAACCGCTTACCCCGGAAGGCAAGCCGCAAGAAAAAGTCAGCCTGCAAGCCGAAAACTTCAAAAACGTCGATATCCTCGCCGGCGCCTTCAAACAGGTCGGCTCTGCCCAATTTAACGATCCCGACGATGACCGCCTTGACCCGACCTCGCACGACATCAACACCCATATCCAGAACAACGTCGATAAAGACCGCGAATTCACCCGCGAACGGGTCGAATTCGTTTATACACCGCGCTTTGAATACCGCCAGCCGTTTGTGGATTACCCCAATGCGACAGATGCAAACAAGAGAAACGAAAGCGATAACGATACTGCTCTGACCGCTACCGCAGGTGTTGAGACCCAGCCAATTGCTCCGGGATTGCCAGGAGCATCGCCTACTGATACGTCTGTATTACAAAGCGAATTAATAAATGATGGGGATTGGACGACCAAGCCGGAAAATATAAATTCCCGGCATCCAGTGAATACTGGTACCAATGCGGATAAGGCATCAGGCTTTTTTGTTAATAATGAGCAGCTATATGGAAATAGAACCTATCCTGATACTCCACAATATATGGCTAATGCTTCAGCTTGGAGAAATAAGGGTACAGTCAAATTTGATGGAACTGCCATTTCACCAAATGTTTCACCTTATACGCCTGTAGAACGCAGCGTAAATACAGACGGCTCAATTTATTATGATCCTGCTACCACCAAGGAAGATAATGCCGTTGATTGGAGTAACGGCGCATTCAAGGGGGCGGTAAGTCGGCAAACTTATCTCAATATTGCAGGAACCAAGCCACCGGGTTCATTAGATGATGATACCCGCACAGGCAAAGATTATAACTATCAACAGAAATGGCCTAAGGGGGCATACCCGGACTATCCGGAAGAAATGTTTGGCTATCCATTCTCAGGATATAAAGAAGATAGAAACAATACACTAACAGGTGGTATTGACGGCGATCCCAAACAACACGAGCATATTTATCTGGAGCGGGAAAAATTCACGGCCATTCGTGAGCCGAAATCTATACGTCCTCTGGTAAACCCCGTTGCCAATGAATGGAGCTGGAAACTAAGACAGGAATGGGCAACGTATTATAATATTTATGCAACAGTATCATGGCAAGGCTATGATCATAATGGCGATCCGTATACTTGGTACTCACATTATAGCTTTGTGACTCCTTCGCCAGATATAGATAGGGGTGATGGGGATGTCTATCACAATACAGTTGCCGGAAAAGCCAGCAGGGGGGATGCCTATACAGGGGCGGGCTGTACTGCACCACGAGGTTCTTTGGGTGTTAGCTGTGTTTATCAGGGTATAAACCGAACCGTTTTACAGTGGGCGCATTGGCACACACCTACCAATGAAGGCAAAGGACAGAGAGGCGAATTCCGTGGCCCCGCCTACACTGGTTGGGATCAAGATAATCGCACTATCCAGTTTGCCGATACTCGTATTTGGAAACCGGGGACGCTTGGCTACAGACCGGAATATGAGCGCAAATATGGTGCCAACCTCATTTGGTGGAGTACTCAGGACAGCGCTTTCGAAAACTGGGCAACTTCTAAAGGATTGGATCCGCGTGCACGTCGCGTGGATAGAAATGTCAGCACCGAAGGTGGCGAAGGCTCTGAAGATTTGGTTTGGGGTAATAATGCCGATGGAATGCTGGCAAGTGGCACCGATGCCCGCGACCGCGACGTCGAAATCCAGCCGACCGGGGACATCACCAACGGCCTGATCCGCGTCGGCGGCGACAAATACAGCCACACTGGCAAGATGGCAACCCTCGGCCAGGAACTCATCTGGAAAGATGGCCGTTGGGAAGACCACCACAAGACCACCACCCGTATTTTCGGCCATTATCACCTTGCCTGGGCGGATCAAGACGATGGTCGCGCCGTTAAGGCAATGAGCATGAATAGTTATAGTGGTGCACGTTCTTTCGTTGCTAAAGTGAAAGATACCGTTCCTAACGCGCAATCAGGCTATCAGTCTCCGTGGGGTAGTGTGCCGAATCTGGATAGCGAACCACTGAAATACAGCATCGGTGCTGAACCGATGACGCTGCAGAAAGTGCAGTATGGTCGCGTTACCAGCAATTTGGATTTGGTCTCTGGTGAAGGCCCGCTGGGTGACGGCTTCCTGCGCGCACCATTTGCCAAGAAAGGCGAGGGCGACAGTGTCGATAACTATTTCTTCCGTGGCGTGGATGCGACCAGCATCGAGCAAATGGATGCCCTGCCGAAACAGGGTGCGGTGAAATACGTTGGGCATGCATTGATGTACGGCATCAACAACGATTTCCACGGTATTACTGGCAATACACATGCGGTTGAACCGAAGAAAGATCTGCCGAATGCCTTTAATGGCCTGGGGCGCACGCCTTCTGGCGGTGGTACCGCTGAAATCGGCTTGGGTAACTTCGTTGAGGCGGATGTGGATTTTGGCGCACGTAAGGTCAAGGGTGATGTTTACAACACTTGGCTGGTAACGGACGACAAACCCACCGTTGTTCACGACAAGCTGGTTGCCTTTGAGGGCGATATTACTGGTAATACTGTCCTTGGTACGGCCGACCGCACTTATGTTCCCGGTGACGACAAAGCCGATTTCCGTGCTGCTTTCTTTGGCAAGGAAGCGGATGAAATGGGCGGTTCGTTCAACTCTGTCAAGCCAGACGACAAGTATGGTTCTGCCTATGAAACGGGCGACTGGGGCGGCGTCTTCGGTGCGAAGAAACTCGGTTCCAGCAACACCTTCCAGGGTGATGACGGCGCCAATGTTTACGGCAATTGATTGCTACACACGATGCAAAAACGGCCACGCGAGTGGCCGTTTTTCTTTTGTGTCATGCGGCGTGTTCGGCTGCGGACGATTCCCCAAAAACTTCTAAACCGCGCCCTATTTCTCCGGGCGGCTATAGAAGCGGCGCAGTTCTTCGGCAAATGCCGGGGCGCGCCAGGTGTTGCTGGCGGTGATGTGCGCGGCGTGCGGGATTATCCACAGGCCGGCGTCGGGGATGGTGCGGTACATATCGAGCGCGTCTGCCAGCGGGGCGACGGGGTCGCGGTCGCCGGTGATGATGAGGACCGGGCAGCGGATGTGCGCGAGGTCTTCGAGGCGGTGGCGGTGTTCGCTTTCGTCCGCGTGCAAGGCTTCGCCGACGCGGGCGATGACTTGTTTCCATGCGTCTGCGCCGCCCTGCGGGCTGTGCAGTTTGGAGAGCCAGGCGGCGAGGCCAAAGCTTTCCCAGTAGGCGGGGTCGCCCATGGCATAGACTTGGTTGTGGATGTCGAGGTTGCTGCGGTAGCTGATGCGGTAGAGAACGAGGCGTTTGACGCGTTCGGGGTGTTTCAGGGTGAGCCAGAGGGCGACCGCGCCGCCCATGCTGGAGCCGCAGAGGTTGGCGGTCTCAATGCCTTCGGCGTCCATCATGGCAAGCACGGCTTCTGCCATGCCGCTGACGGTCAGGCGTTCGCCATTGAGCGGGCTTTTGCCGTGCCCGGGTAGGTCGGGGACGAGGACGCGGTAGCGTTGTGCCAGCGGGGCGATTTGCGGCTGCCATTCTTCGCCCGCCATGCCGCCGCTGTGCAGGAGGATGACGGCTTGGCTGTCGGCGTGGCCGTGGGTTTGGTAGTAGATCATGGGTTGAGTTTTTTCTGTAGGTAGTTGGTGAGGTGGGAGAGCGGTTTGTCGCGGCCGTGGGTGGCGTAGTAAAGCTCGCTTTCGTCACGCGCGGCACGCTGGATACGGCGGCCGATGTCCGGGCTGTGGTAGATGATGAGGACTTGGTCGCCTTCTTGTAGCGAGGTGGCGGCGTTGGGCAGGACGATGTTTTGCTGGTTGCGCAGGATGAGGAGCGGGATGGCATCGTTGGCGGTTTCGGGGGCGTCGGGCAGCATCCACAGGCTTTGCAGGCGCAGCAGGCGGCCGCTTTGCAGTTCGTTGATGATGGCGGGGGCGCGCTCTTTGGTAACTTTGAGGATGTAGTGGCGCGGGTTGTAGTCGCCAGTGAGGGTTTCGATGCGTTGCAGGAGTTTTTGCCCCCAGGCTTCGTTTTGGTGCCAGAGGACTTTCATGAAGCGGCTCAGCAGGCTTTGCGCGATGCGCGGATAGACTTCGCTGACGATGAGGTCGGCTTCTGCCATGACGCGGTCGAAACCGGCGACGGCAAAGAGGCGCTGGTCGGCGCTGCGGTTTTGTTTGCCGACGACGAAAAGCGAGGGGTGCATGTTTTTCGCGGTAACGGCGATGGAGAGGTTGTCGGAGTCGGATTTGTAGGCGGCAACGATGGCTTGCGCGCGGTCAATGCGCGCTTCGCGCAGGGTAACGGCTTCGGTACCAACGCCGCACACTTGTCCGGGCGCGGTCGGCAGTTCGGGGTCGATGATGGTGCAGTCCACGCCTTCGTAGTCAAGGAAGCGTTTCAGGGTTTTGCCGAGGGCGTCGTTGCCACAGATAATCCAGTGTCCCATTGGTGGCTGCGGCGGCGATTGGTGCGGCTCTCCCGGCGCGCCTTGTAAGCGGGCGATAAGTTCGGCAATGGAGGGGCGGCGCAGTGCAGTGGTCAGGCGCAGGGCGAAGATTTGGTTGGTGTTGATGATGGCGTCGGTGCCGAAGGATTTGGCATTGGCACTGCCGGCGCGGGTGTAGGTGCGGCAGATGATTTGGAAGCGGGTCTGGTCGGAGGTGAGCAAGCGGGCGGCGAGCGAGACTTTGATGTTCACCGCTTCGGAGTCGGTGATGGCGAGTACCGCACGGCAATGCGGCGACTGAATGCCCGCTTTTAGCAAGAGTTCGACGCTGAAGGCGTCGCCGTTGATGGCAAGCACGCCGTGCAGGCTGGGGTCGAGCGCCATTTTGCTGATGCGCACCGGGTCGTTGTCGATGACGACGCATTGGTAGCCAGAGCCGGAAAGGAGGCGAACCAGGCGCTGCCCGGATTCGCCAAAGCCGCAAATGATGCAGAAGCGGCGGCGCTGCTTGGCAACTTGTCGCGCGAAACGGCTTTCGCTTAAGGCGTGCTGGAAGGTCGGGTCTTGCAAGAGGGCGATGACTTTACCGATGGCGTAAAACCAAGCGGGCACGGTGTAGTAAATGCTCAGCACCACCCACATCCGCTGCCATTCGGAAAATTCGTGCGGCACTTCGCCGTAGCCGATGGTGGTCGCGGTGTAGCTCACCCAGTAAAACGCCTGAAAAAGCGAGAGGTAGGTGAGCTCGCCATCGGCGCCAATCGCCGGAATAAGCGAGATGCCAAGCATGGCAAGCGAGTAGGTGCTAAGCAGAATGAGTGCCGGACGGCGCATCTGCCGCAGGATGAGATAGACGACTTCGTTGTTCATCAGCGGCGCAGGGTAGCGGCTTCGATGACGACGAGGATGACCGAGACGAGGTTGGCGACGAGCGCGCCTGCGGTGAAAGAAACAATGGTCGCCATCGTGCTCGATTCGAGCAGGGAAACGCTGAACGTCCAGGCAAAAATGGCGCAGAGCAGCTGCACATCGGCAACGAGGCTGGTGGCGAGTAGCAAAGAACCCAGATGCGAGCGGTCGCCGAATTTGAGAATGGTGCAGACGACGCTGACGATAAAGGCGAAGAAAAGTTCGAGTTTGTCATGGTGTTCGGGGTTGCTGATGTCGCCATAGACAAAGCCGCAGTTGAGGGTTAAGGCGAGGATAACAAAAAAGCCGAACCAGACACGTTCGCTGCGCATGGATGCTCCGTAAGATTAAAAAAACGCGGCTATTCTAGCGCGCCGGCTTAGCGGCGCAACTGCGCCTCGACAAAGGCATCAATCACCGCATCGGCCTCGCTTTCCGTGTAGTAATGGCGCGGATACAGCCGCCCGCCCTGCGGCAAAACCCGCAGCTGCGCCCAAATATCGGCACGCACCACTACAGCAAGTTTCGGCGGATGCGGCAGCTTCTTGGCGAGCATCGCCTCGACCTCGCTCAAAAGAAAACGCAGGCGGTAGCCGTCGCTGCCATTTGCCACCCACAACTGCCAGCGTAGCCCCTCAATCTCGCCCAGCAGGACGCGGCTATGCCACTCGCCGGGCAGACAAGAAAACAGCAAATGTTGATAATTGCGCCACGATGACTGCGCCTCATCAGTACCCAATTCACGCAACAGCGCGGGCAAAAACTTGGCGACGGGAGAAAGCGGTTTTTTCATGATAAATACTTGATAAATAGCGGGGCGGACGCATATCCGTCCGTGACCGTCCCATCATAACAAAGCGGTGGCAAGCCCAGCCATTTCATCGCGCCGCGCTGCGGCAATTGCGGTATCATGCGCGCTTTCCGCGCCCGGACGGGGCATAAACTCATTCAAAAGGAAGCACCTATGTGGAATAGTCTCGCAGCAAAAATCTTCGGTTCCCGCAACGACCGCCTCATCAAACAATACCGCAAAATCGTTAACAAAATTAACGCGCTCGAACCCGCCATCCAGGCACTCGATGACGCCGCCCTCAAAGCGAAAACCAGCGAATTCCGCGAACGCCTCGCCAAAGGCGAAACCCTCGACCAAATCCTGCCCGAAGCCTTTGCGGTCGTGCGCGAAGCGAGCCAGCGCGTCCTTGGCCTGCGCCACTACGACGTGCAGCTCATCGGCGGCATGGTGCTGCACGACGGCAGAATCGCCGAAATGCGCACCGGTGAAGGCAAAACCCTGGTCGCAACGCTTGCCGTTTACCTCAACGCCCTGCCCGGCAAAGGCGTGCACGTCGTTACCGTAAACGACTACCTCGCTCGCCGCGACGGCGAAGAGTTGGGCGAACTCTACGGCTTCCTCGGCCTCACCACCGGCATCATCGTCGTTGGCATGAGCCAAGAAGCCAAACAGGCGGCGTACCGTAGCGACATCACCTACGGCACCAACAACGAATTCGGCTTCGACTACCTGCGCAGCA
>CAUVOF010000077.1:0-11273 GCA_963553325.1 uncultured Cardiobacterium sp. | reverse complement strand
TGTAGCTGGACATGATGCCCGGCTTGGCTTCGGGGATTTTCGGCGGCGGCGTGGCGATACGGACGTTAAGCATGATGATGCCTTTTTCTTCCGGATAGTTCGCCATCGAGTAGGCGCGCATCGTCGGTTTGTCGTTGTGCGCTTCGATTTTGAATAAGCCGAATTTTTCCCAGTCTTCGCGGAATTCTGGTGCGATGTCGTAGTCGCTGTATTTGAGGTCATACGCCGGGCATTCGATTTGGATGTAACCACCCGCGCGGAACGGCACGGATTCGCCATCGGGGATTTTCAGCTTCAATTCTTTGATGAAGGTCGCCTTGTTGTCGTTGGAAATGACGGTGCATTCCCATTTCTTCACACCAAAGACGGATTCTTCTACTTCCACTTTCATGTTGCTTTTGACCGCAACCTGGCAGGACAGGCGCTCACCTTCACGCGCTTCGCGCTTGCTGATGTGGTTCAACTCAACCGGCAGGATTTCACCACCGCCTTCGTGGACTTTGACGGTGCATTGGCCGCAGCTACCGCCGCCACCGCAGGCGGAGGAAACGTAGATGCCGTTTTCGGCCAGCACGTTGAGCAGTTTGCCGCCCATCGGCACATCCAGCTCGCGTTCGTTATTGACCAAAATTTTGACGTTGCCTTGCGGCACCAGCCACTTGCGCGCCACCAAAATAATGGCGGAAAGCAGCAAGATGAGGCCGGTAAAAATCAGTACGCCATAGAATATTTCCATTGTTTTCTCCCCTTACAACTGCACGCCGGAGAAGGACATAAAACCGAGTGCCATCAAGCCCGCGGTAATAAAGGTTATGCCCAGCCCTTCCAGCCCTTTCGGCACATCGGCATAGCGCATTTTTTCGCGCACGCCTGCCATGGCGATGATGGCCAGCGCCCAACCGGCACCGCTGCCCACGCCATAAACGACGGATTCGCCGAAGTCGTAGTTCCGCTCAACCATGAAGAGCGAGCCGGCAAGAATGGCACAGTTCACAGTAATCAGCGGCAGGAAGATACCCAGCGCCGAGTAGAGCGAGGGGACGTATTTGTCGAGAAACATCTCCAAGATTTGTACAACCGCCGCGATGACACCGATGTAGGCGATAAGTCCCAAGAAGCTGATGTCCACTTCCAGCCCCAACGATTGCCACAGCACGGCGTTTTCTTTGAGCAGATAGGTGTAGAGCAGGTTGTTGAGCGGTACGGTCAGGGTTTGCACGACGATAACCGCCGTGCCCAGTCCGGCAGCGGTGGAGATTTTTTTTGAGACCGCAAGGAAGGTGCACATCCCCAGGAAGAAGGAGAGTGCCATGTTTTCGATGAAAATCGATTTAACAAACAGGCTGATGTAGTGTTCCATTGCCGTGCTCCTTTAGTGGCTTGCGCCAACGATGATGGGCTTGGCCGCAGCCGCCTCAACGTAATCGCGCGCTTCGTTTTGTTCCGGCTTCCAGGTGCGCAGCGCCCAAATGAGCAGGCCGATAACGAAGAAGGCGCTCGGCGGCAGCACCATCAAACCGTTCGGCACATACCAGCCGCCGTTATCCGCAATGGGGAGGATGGTAATGTCAAACCAAGTACCCTTGCCGAAGATTTCACGGATGGTGCCGACGGTGAGGAGCATCGCGCTGTAACCGAGGCCGTTACCAATACCGTCAAGGAAGCTCGGCACCGGCGGGTTAGACATCGCATAGGCTTCCAGCCGCCCCATGACGATGCAGTTGGTGAGAATCAAGCTGACGTACACGGAAAGCTGTTTGGAGAGTTCAAAGGCAAAGGCTTTCAGCAACTGGTCAACCACGATAACCGCCGAGGCGGCAACCGCCATCTGCACGATGATGCGGATGCTGCTGGGGATATTATTGCGGATCATGCTGACGAACAGGTTGGAGAAGGCGGTTACAAAGGTAAGGCCAAGGCTCATCAGAAACGCCGTCTTCATGCTCCCGGTTACTGCCAGCGCGGAACAGATGCCGAGTACCTGCAAGCCGATCGGGTTGTTGGCAAATATCGGCCCCAGGATGATTTCTTTATAGTCGTAGGTTTTTTCGCTCATGATTTATTGCTCCGTTTTCTGCCCGTTTTGCCCAATGGCTGCTTGCGATGCTTCGCGCAACTCAGCCAAGGTGATCTCGCCATTACGGATTTGCTCGACCAACGGTTTATATCCTTGCTCTCCCAGCCAAAAATTCATTAGGTGCTCCACGCCATTACTAGTAAGCGTTGCCCCAGCAATGGCATCTACCTGGTTTTTCGCAGATGGGTTGCGCACTTTTACCAGATCCACCTGTGGCGCACCATTTTCATCATAAGGAATAATGCCTGCCCACAGTGCCTGCCAAGCAGGCTCAGTAATACGCGCGCCCAGTCCAGGGGTTTCTGCGTGCTGATAGAAGGTGATGCCGGTAATCTCCGGTCGTTTGTCTTTGAAAGATAGTGCAGTAAAGCCGTACATCGTCGACCACAGACCATAGCCTTGAATCGGCAAAATCAAGCGGGAAATATTGTCGCCATCAGCAACAACATAGGCTACGCCATCTTTGGCAATACGCTTGATACTGGCCGGGTCGTCGCTCAAGGCATGGCCTTCGCTGTCGCTACGCGCTGCGTTGTACATGTCATAAGTGAGCGGGTTTTTTTCAGTTACTGGCTTGCCACTGGAAAGGTCAATCACCAGTGGAATAATCTGCGTGAATTTTTCATTGATTTGCTGGGTGGAAAGTTTTTCTTCCACACCCGCCAAACCAGCCGCACGCAAGATATTTATTTTTTTCTCGTTATCTGCATTCTCTTTCTGAAAGCTACGCAATGAAACTGCTGCGGTAGAAACCAGCAATGAGCAAAGCAGACAAACGATGGTGGCGAACTTCAGTACGCCCAAAGCAGATTGTTTTTTCTCAGACATGGGTTCTCACCTTGCGACGTTTGGCATTGGCGCTCATCACAAAATAATCAATAAGGTGGGCAAAAATGTTGGCAAAAAGAATAGCCAGCATAATGCCTTCCGGGAAGGCAGGGTTAACGACGCGGATAAGAATCGTCATTACACCAACCAACGCACCGAAAATATAACGCCCAGTATTGGTTACCGAAGCAGTAACCGGGTCGGTTGCCATGAAGAAAGTGCCAAAAGCAAAACCACCCAGGACGAAATGCCACCAAAACGGCACGGCAAACATATGGTTGGTCTCGCTACCAATAAGGTTGAACATCAAAGAGGTAACGGTTGCACCAGCGAGGACGCCAACAACGATGCGCCAAGAAGCAACTCCCGCCCAGAGAATAATCGCGCCACCGATAAGAATGGCCAAGGTTGAGACTTCACCCACTGAGCCAGGCATATTACCGAGGAAAGCATCCCACCAGCTCCAGTTGGCACGAACGGCATCAATGCCACCAGCTGATGCTTGACTCAGTGCGGTCGCGCCAGAGTAGCCATCTACTGCCACCCAAACGCGGTCGCCAGAAATTTGTGCCGGATAGGCAAAATAGAGGAAAGCACGTGCTGCCAAAGCGGGGTTAACGAAGTTACGTCCGGTACCGCCAAAAACTTCTTTACCGAGGACAACACCAAATGTAATGCCAACGGCAACCTGCCACAGCGGAATGGTTGGCGGCAGGGTTAGCGAGAAGAGAATGGAAGTAACGAAGAATCCTTCGCTTACTTCATGCTTGCGCACGATACAGAAAAGGATTTCCCAGGCAATCCCTACCGCAAAAGTAACGATATAAATTGGTAAGTGCAGCTTGGCACCAAACCACAGGTTGGCAATCAGGCCAGGGTCGGCAATGCCTTGCGCTTTCGCTGCTTGCACGCCGATGAAATACCAACCCGCAAACATCGCCGGAAACGCCGCCAACCAAACAATACTCATCACCCGTTTCAGGTCGATGGCATCGCGTACATGAGAGGGTCTTGCGGTAACAAAGCGTGGGGAATATGCAAAGGTAGCGACCGCTTCATAGAGGGGGAATAATTTTTCCAATTTCCCGCCCTTCTCGAACAACGGCGCAATTTTTTCAAAAAAGTGTTGTTTCGCCATAAATCAGCCTTCCTGCTCAATCAGGGTAAGGTTTTCACGCAGAATTGCCCCAAAATCATGTTTGCCGGGGCAAACGAAGGACATCAGCGCCAAATCTTCTTCATCCAGTTCCAAAGCACCGAGACGGATTGCCGTATCTGTGTCTTTGACAATCAATGCTTTTACCAAAAGGGTTGGCAGAATATCGAGAGGCATAACCTCTTCGTACACGCCAATCGGCACGAGCGGACGCGGTGAACCGCGTGTGGAAGTATTGAACTGGAATGGCCCTTTAAGGAATTTGCCAATATAGGCATTGGTTTTTGAGAACCAGCCAACGCCGGGACGCAGGAAACCGAGGAAATAGGATTCACGGCCTTCCGGCAACACAGTAACCTGTTGGTCATAAGCGCTCAGATAGGCGGTATCTTCATGCACTTGACGACCGGCAAGCGCTGAACCGGAAATCACCCGCTGTTCGCCTTCTTGTAAATTATCAGCAAGCAGGTCGGCCATTGCCGTACCGCGAGTTGCACGCACGATACGTGGATTTTTTACCCCAGGGCCGGCAATGGCAATGAGGCGTTGATTGTCAAGAATGCCGCTACGGAAGAATTTACCGATAGCCAGCAAATCTTGCACATTGAGATGCCAAGCAATTTTATTGGCACCAACCGGGTCGATAAAGTGGATATGTGTGCCAACTAGGCCTGCAGGGTGCACGCCGCCAAAACGGTGAATCTCAACACGATTCAAATGATGGGTTGGTACGCTCGTTTCTTGACGGCAGCAGAAATGCACTTGCCCACCAGAGAGTACTTGCATAATCGCAAGGCCTGCCAACAAATCTTCATCGCGTCCCTGCATCGCCAGCGCTGGATCAAAAGCCAAAGGATTGCTGTCCATTGCATTGACAAATATGGCATGCGGCACCGCATCAATTGGCGGAATTTTGCTAAAGGGACGAGTGCGCAATGTTGCCCACAAACCACTGCTGGCTAATCGTTTGACTATTTCTTCGCGTGAAAGTTTTTCCGCGACATCATTGCCAAAAGATTCGAAAACAACGGGCTCTTTTGTTTCAGGACGAATAATGACGGATAACAAACGCCGTTTCTCTCCACGTACAATTTTTTCTACTACGCCAGATACGGGCGAGCAAATAAAAACTCCGGGATTTTTTTTATCTTCGAATAACGGCTGACCCAAAATAACCGCATCGCCTTCTGCCACTAACATAGTGGGTTTTAGGCCTAAATAATCCTCACCGAGGATTGCTACAGAATGCTTGGGTGTAATGTCATGAATAGTGGCGTCGGTAATGGCGCCGGAGATGGGAAGGTCTAAACCTTTCTTGATTGATATCATGCTAACAATACCTTACCTCAGACTGCGTCTTTATTTTTATTGGTGCCGACGGCGAGACTCGAACTCGCACAGCTTACGCCACTACCCCCTCAAGATAGCGTGTCTACCAATTCCACCACGTCGGCCGTCTTCTTGATTCTAGCAACCGCGCAATTTATTTATTGTTGCGCAGGTGCGGGAACATCGGTATTTGAAGCAGGGCGCGCATTATCTATACCGTCTGTAGTCTTGTCAAGCGCTGCTTCAGATTTTTCTGTTTCTGCGAGATGCTTTTGTTCCAAGATATTATTTTGGCCGGAATTGCTATTTTGGGCATTTTGTAAATACCCCAACAATAAAGCGCCGACAAAAAACAGAATTGCCAAAAAGCGTGTGGTTTTATACAGAAATGATCCTGCACCACGCGCACCGAAAACGGTACTCGACGCGCCACCGCTTAATGCGCCCATGCCGCCATTGCTTTTCGGCTGCTGCAGCAAAATGAGCGCACAAAGTGCGAGTGAGGCGATAAAGAAAATCACTTGAACCAGGGTAATGGTCATGTCATTGCTCCAATAATTTTGTCAAAGGTATCGGCTTGCAGTGATGCGCCACCGACGAGGAAGCCATCAATATCGGCACCAGCAAAGATTTCTGCGGCGTTGTCTGGTTTGACGGAACCGCCGTAAAGAATACGCACCTGGTCGGCAACGCCTGCTGCTTTTTCGCGCAACAAGGCGCGGATTTTGCCATGAACTTCCTGCGCATACGCGGCGGTTGCAGCTTTACCGGTACCAATCGCCCAAACGGGTTCGTAGGCGATAACGGTATCGGCGTCAACCAATCCCGCATCCAGTACGGGTTTCATTTGCCGCAGGACGGCCGCATCGCATTGACCAGCATCGTATTCTTGCAGCGATTCGCCGATGCAGTAGATGACTTTCAGCCCCTGCGCTTTCAGTTGTTTCCATTTTTCAATCAAGAGCGCTTCGTCTTCGCCGTGGTCGGTGCGGCGTTCGGAATGACCGATGATGACGTAGCTTGCACCTATTTCTTTCAGCATGGCGGCAGAAATTTCGCCCGTATGCGCGCCAGATGCGTGTGCGCTGACGTCTTCGCCAGCGAGTTCAGCCAGCCCCAGCTCGTGCGCTTTGTTGATATAGATGGCGGGCAGGCCAAAGATTTTTTCGACGTTGCCTTGCGGCCAAGCGTGTTTGGCGAAAGCTTCTACTAAAGCGAAGTCGCCGTTCATTTTCCAGTTTGCTGCGGCAATAGGTTTGCGCATGGTTATTCCTCCCGGGATATGACTGATACCAATTCGTCAACGATGGCATGCAGCCGCGCTTCGTCATTACCTTCCGCCATGACGCGGACTTTCGGTTCGGTACCGGACGGACGAAGCAAAATTCGCCCGGCATCTCCCAGTTTTTTACTCGCCGCGTGCAAGGCATCTTGCACGGCGGGTTTGTTGACGACACTTTTGTCGCTAACGTCAACGTTTTTCATCACTTGTACCGCCATGTGCAGGTCGGCAACCAGCTGGTGCAGCGGTTGTTCCATTTCCAGCATTGCTGCTAACACTTGCAGGGCGGCAATAATGCCATCGCCGGTAGAATTGCGGTCCAGGCAAATGATATGCCCGGAATTTTCGCCACCGACGCGGGCGTTGATTTCTTGCATACATTCCAGCACGTAGCGGTCACCGACGTCGGTACGATGCAGCACGATGCCCATGTTGTTGAGTGCGCGTTCCAAGCCAAGGTTGGTCATTTTGGTGCCAACGATGTTGTTCAGTTGCTCGCCTTTGAAGGCGCGGTATTTGGCGATGACGTAGAGAATGGCATCGCCATCACGCAGGCGACCGTTGCGGTCAACCATGACAACGCGGTCGCCATCGCCGTCAAAGGCGATGCCCGCGTCTGCCTGTTCGTCGCGCACGCGACGTTGCAGCGATTCCGGTGCGGTTGAACCCGCGCCAGCATTGATGTTACAGCCGTTTGGCTCGGCGTTCATAACAATGACCTGCGCGCCCAACTCACGGAAGACTTCCGGCGCAATAGGGTAAGTCGCGCCATTGGCGCAATCCACCACGATTTTCAGGCGCTCAAACGGCAGACCGAGGACAACCGCGTTTTTGCAGAATTCGATGTAACGCCCGCGCGCTTCGGGAATGCGGTAGAGCTTGCCAAGTTGGGCGGATTCGACCACTTTCATCGGCGTTTCGAGATAACGCTCAATTTCTTGCTCTGCCGCATCGGGCAGTTTGATGCCGCCGCGCGCGAAGACTTTGATGCCGTTGTCGCTGTAAACGTTGTGCGAAGCACTGACGACAATGCCTGCGGCCGCGTGGAAGGTGCGGGTGAAATAGGCGATGCCCGGCGTTGGCATCACGCCGAGCAGGTGGGCATCCATCCCGGCGGCGGAAAGTCCGGCGGCAACGGCGTTTTCCAGCATATAACCGGAAATGCGCGTGTCTTTGCCGATGATGACTTTATCGCCAGCAAAGCCGCTGTCGCTGAGCATTTTGCCAATCGCCCAACCGAGTTGCATGACGAAATCGGGCGTCATCGGCGCAACGCCAACTTTGCCCCGCACGCCGTCCGTGCCGAAGTATTTCCGCCCTGTCCCACTCATGAATGATTGTCTCCGTTACCGTTATTACTGCCCACGCGCAGCCAGGCGTATCCCGCCAGGCTGGCAATGACTGATGCTACAAGGATGGCAATTTTAGCATTATTCAGCAGTAATTCCTCACCTTTGAACGCAAGCTCGGAAATAAAAATAGACATGGTGAAGCCGATACCAGCAAGCAGTCCCATGCCACAGATGTGGCGGAAATTGACCCCGACGGGCAGGCGGGCGATGCCAAGATGCACACTTAACCAAATAGAGGTAAAGACGCCGATGAATTTGCCGATAATCAGCCCCAGCGCGACGCCAAGCGATACCGGATGCGAGACCAGCGCGCCGATGGAAGCGGCGTTTATCGTTACCCCAGCATTAAAGAAAGCGAACAGTGGAATGATGAGGAAATACACCGGGTCGTGCAGTCCATGTCCCAGCCGTTGCAGCGGCGTTTGCGCCTGATTGATGCCACGTTGCAAGGTGTGCAGCACCCCAGCCAGGCGCTCTGATTCGAGAAAATCGTGTTCGCGGCGGCGGTAAATATCGAATCTGTCCAACAATTTGCGCGCTTCGCGGCTGAATTCTTCGGGGTTGTAAAGCGAGCGCACCGGCGTTGCCAAGGCGCCAAGCACCCCGGCGATGGTCGCGTGCACACCGGAAAACAGCATCAGCGCCCACATCACCATCGCAATCAGCACATACGGCCACGGTTTACGCACACCAAAGCGGTTCAGCGCCAGTTGTAGGGCAAAACAGCCAAGCGCGGCGAGCAGCGGCAACAGTTGAATCGTCTCGGTATAAAAGAGCGCAATCACCACCACCGCGCCAAGGTCATCGACGATAGCGAGCGCGACCAAAATCGTTACCAACCCGGAAGGAATGCGGTTACCGAGCAGAATTAGTACAGCAATGGCAAAGGCAATATCGGTTGCCATTGGAATCCCCCAGCCAGCACTGCCCGCCCCGCCCGCGTTAATCGCGCTATAGACCAGCGCTGGCGCAATCATGCCGCCAAGCGCGGCGATAATCGGCAACGCTGCCTGCGAGGGCGACGACAACTCACCTACCATCACCTCGCGCTTAATTTCCAGCCCGACCAAATAAAAGAACAGTGCCATCAGACCATCGTTAATCCAATGATGCAGCGGCATTTCCAGGCGCCACTCACCGAAACTAACCGCAACCGGCAGATGTAAGAGATGAAAATAGCTTTCGCGCCACGGTGAATTGGCAGCAGCCAGCGCCGCCAATGTACAAATAATCAACAAAATCCCGCTGGCAGAGCTGTTGCGGGTAAAGGCTTCAATCGGCGTTAATAATTTGCCAAATATCCGCTCCCAGGAATTTGCATCCTCATGGCTATATGCCTTGCGTTGAAATAATTTATACATAATCACCTCACGGCAAAGAAACCCCATTACCTAGCGCATAAAAAACACGCATATTTGTTTTTTAACCATCCATAAAGCGCTATTGCTGTAACCATTGTATCGCGGCAAACAACATCCCGCTCGCAACCGCAAAAAATAATAATCCCATCACAAATGGATACAGAAAAAACTCACTGTACATCTTGCGTTTACTCGCATCCGCATCTTGCGCCGCATCAGTAAGATTTTTCAGCGTCATCTCCAGCGTAGATTTTTCCGCTTTTAATTGCCCCAACATAATTTTTAGGCGAAGTTTCTCGATTTCTTCTTCCATTTTTATAGTCATAAATATTGCCTTGCATGATGTATATAGCGATACACCGAAAGTTTCAGACAAGGCGCGTCGCTGAAGGCAGTACAGATAGTACGGCGAAGCGACGCAACACCGTATGAAGCTTTCGGTGGGTTGCTATAAAAAGCGGGGCGGGCTTTCCCGCCCCTTTCTTACTATTTCTTGTAATCTTTTTTGACGAATGGCATGGCGACCACTTCCACCGCCACGTCTTTGCCACGCACTTTGGCGACGAGTTTCGTGCCAACCGCGGCGAGGTCGGTTCTGACGTAGCCCATCGCGATTGGGGCATTTACCGTCGCACCAAAGCCGCCGCTCGTTACCTCGCCGATTTTTTCATCGCCGACAAACAGCTCAGTGTGAGCGCGTACCGGCGCGCGACCGTCAATCGTCAAGCCAACACGTTTGCGCGAGGCGCCGTTTTCGATGTGCTGACCGACGACATCTGCGCCCGGATAACCACCGGCACGCTCGCCGCCCGGACGGCGTACCTTTTGAATCGCCCAAATGAGGCTGGCTTCAATCGGCGAAGTGCCAGCGTCAATGTCGTTGCCATAGAGGCAGAGGCCGGCTTCCAGGCGCAGGCTGTCGCGCGCACCGAGACCAATCGGCTTGACGCGCGCATCGGCGCAGAGCGCGTCGGCGAGTTTGGCGGCGTGGTCGTTCGGCACGGAAATTTCGTAGCCGTCCTCGCCAGTGTAACCGCTGCGGCTGACCCAGCATTTGGCGCCAAGCAGGGTGTATTCGCCGCCGTGCATGAAGGTCAGCTCGCGCACCGCCGGCTCAATCGCCGCCAGCACATCCACCGCTTCCGGTCCTTGCAAGGCAAGCAGGGCGCGCTCCGGCCACCAGGCAACCTCGCAATCCGGCAGGCCGGCTTGCAGCTTGGCAAAATCGGCGTCCTTACAGGCAGCATTCACCACCACATAAAAATCGTCCGCGCGGCGGGTCAGCATCAAGTCGTCATCAATGCCACCCTGCGCGTTCATCAAGAGCGCATAGCGCTGCTGATTGACGGCAAGCCCCTGCAAATCCACCGGCAAGAGGCGTTCCAGGCTGGCGGCTACATCCGCGCCGCGCACCAGCACCTGCCCCATGTGCGAGACATCAAACAAGCCTGCGTGTTCGCGCGTCCAGAGATGCTCCTTGACGATGCCTTCCTCGTACTGCACCGGCATGGCGTAGCCGGCGAAGGGAACGATTTTCGCGCCACGGGCAACGTGCCAATCATAAAGGGCGGTGTGTTTTTCAGTGCTCATAACAATGCTCCTGTGTGTGAAAGATGGGGAAAGATTAACACGTTTTCCCAACGCAGCGGGCGCGGATGCCGCTTTGTATTTGTCCTTCAACTTGCTACAATCCGCGCGTTTTTTCCCATCCTTACAGGTAACTAATGTCCAAAGAAGAAAATATCGAAATGGTCGGCACGGTGGTGGAAACCCTCCCGAACACCACCTTCCGCGTTGAGCTGGAAAACGGCCACGTCATTAACGCCCACATCTCCGGGCGGATGCGCAAACACTACATCCGCATCCTCACCGGCGACAAAGTGAAAGT
>CAUVOF010000076.1:0-11443 GCA_963553325.1 uncultured Cardiobacterium sp. | reverse complement strand
CTGCCGTTCAGCCTGTGCTTGTTGGTATGTACTTCGTAGGGTTGAATTGTAAACACGCCCTAGGGGCTGTTTACAATTCGTTTTAAACGCCGTCGCTACGCGATTTTTCACACCCCCTCCCCAGCCCTCCCCCGCTTCGCAGGGGAGGGGGACTCAAATTGTAAACACGCCCTAGGGACGGATAATGCGCCACAGCCGCCAGCCCAAGCGGTACAAGAGTCCGCTGACAATGCCGCAGCCTGCGGCGGGCAGCACAAAAAGCGGCAGCCGTGCGCCGTATTCGCGCGGATGTCCACTGCTTTGTGCGGCCAGCAGATAAAACAGCAGCGGCGCGATCAGGCTCAACGCAAACAGCGCGAGCAGAAATCCCAGCGTTCCCAGGCGGTTTAGTAGCGCTGCGGCGATTAACCCACAAGCCGCGCCCAGCAGGCAGAAGCTGTTTATATCCATGCGGTTTTTCCGGTGCGGCGCTTATCGTGCCGCTGCCAGCGCCTGTTCCAAATCGGCGATGAGGTCGTCGATATGCTCAATGCCAACCGAGAGGCGCACCATGTCTTCGCCGACGCCGGCGGCTTGCAGTTCTGCGGGCGAGAGTTGGCGGTGGGTGGTGCTGGCGGGGTGGGTGGCGAGTGATTTGGCATCGCCGATGTTCACCAGGCGCAGGAATAGTTGCAGCGCGTCGATGAATTTCGCCCCTGCTTCACGCCCGCCTTTGATGCCAAAGCTGAGCAGGCCGGAGGCTTTGCCGCCGTAATCGCGGTTGATGATGGCGTGGTAGCGGCTGTCGGGCAGGGCAGGGTAATTGACCCAGGCGACTTGCGGGTGCTGTTGCAGGTATTGGGCGACGGCGAGGGCGTTGGCGCAGTGGCGTTCCATGCGCAAGGCGAGCGTTTCCAGGCCTTGCAGCAGGAGAAAGGCGTTCAGCGGGCTCAAGGCGGCGCCGGTGTTGCGCAGCGGCACGACGCGGGCGCGGGCGATGTAGGCGGCAGCGCCGAAGTGTTCGCTGTAATTGACGCCGTGGTAGGAGGGATCGGGTTGATTGAGGATGGCATCGAAGCGCGGGTTGCCCGCCCAGGGGAAGTTGCCGCTGTCGATTATCGCGCCGCCGATGGTGGTGCCGTGCCCGCCGATGTATTTGGTCAGCGACTGGATGACGATGTCGGCGCCGTGCTCAATCGGGCGGTAGAGGGCAGGGGAGGGCACGGTGTTATCGACGACAAGCGGCAGGCCTTGCGCGTGTGCGGCGGCGGCAAAGGCGGGGATGTCGATGACGTTGATTGCCGGGTTGCCGATGGATTCGGCGTAAACGAGGCGGGTGCGGCTGTCTGTCAGCGTGGCGATTTGGCCGGGCTGGTCGGGGTCGATGAAGCGCACTTCGATGCCCTGCTGCGGCAGGGTGTGGGCGAAGTAGTTGTAGGTGCCGCCGTAGAGGGTTTTGGTGGCGATGATGTTGTCGCCGGCCTGGGCGATGGTTTGCACGGCGTAGGTGATGGCGGCCATGCCGCTTGCCACCGCCAAGGCGGCAATGCCGCCTTCGAGTTGGGCGAGACGCTCTTCGAGGATGGCGGTGGTCGGGTTCATGATGCGGGTGTAGATGTTGCCGGCGACGTTGAGGTTGAAGAGGTCGGCGCCGTGCTGGGTGTCGTCGAAGGTGTAGGAAGTGGTTTGGTAGATGGGCACGGCGGCGGCGCGGGTGGTGGGGTCGGAATGGTAGCCGGCGTGCAGGGCGATGGTTTCGCGTTTCATGGTTTAGTTCCTGGTTGGGGGACGGGAAGCGGGGAGGGGGATTCAAATTGTAAACAGCGTTTAGCGCGCCGCAGGCGGGAAGCGCAGTTCGCCGCTGTTTTCCGCCGCGGTGTAGCGCAGCGCGGCGACGACCCAGTCGCCGGCGTTTTGTACGGCGTCAGCGAGCGGCAGGCCGTTCAGGAGTCCGGCGGTGAGGGCGGCATGGAAGGCGTCGCCGGTGCCTTTGACGTCGCTTTCGATGCGCGGGTGTTCGCTGCGCTGCACGTTATCCGCGCTGACGATGAGGTTGGCGATGTTGCCTTCTGCCGCGCCGGGGCTGCTGGTAACGATGACGGTTTTTAGGCGCGTACCGAGCAAGCTGCGCGCGGCGGCAATGGTGGCGGCTTCGCCCTCGGTCGGCTGCTGGCTGAGGTAGCTGAGTTCGTAGTGGTTCGGGGTGATGAGGTCGGCGCAGGCGACGAGGCGGTCGCGGTAGCTGGCGGCGAGTTCGGGGCGCACATAAAGGCCGCTGTCGTGGTCGCCGAGTACCGGGTCGATACTGATATGCAGTTGCGGGCGGCGTGCTTTTTGTGCGTCGAGCCAGTCGGCGAGGATGGCCGCCTGTTCGGCATTGCCGAGGTAGCCGAGGATGATGGCGCGGGTGGCGTCCAGCGCGCGGCGGCGTTCGAGGTCTTCGAGGTAGCCGGTGAACCAGTCTGTCGGGATGGCGCCGCCGTGGATGCTGTCGTAGTGCGGGGTGTTGGAGTAGAGCACGGTCGGCACGGCGGCAGCGCGGATGCCGTGGCGGGCGAGGGTCGGCAGCGCGGCGTTGTTGCCGACAGTGCCATAGACGACTTGCGACTGGATGGAGAGGACGTCCAGCGGTAGCGGGTTGCGCGAGGCGTAATTGAGGGACATGGGGTTTCCTTACGGTCAGGTGGATGGGACGGCGGTTGCCGGGCAACCGCCGGGGGTTAGTGGGTGCTTTGCAGCAAGCGATTTACATACGCGATAGCGGGAAACGTGTATGTAAATGGGTGGGGCGGTTTCATCGCGCCCCACCCCAACCCCTAACGCTGCGGCAGACCGGCGACCGCGTGCGCAATCCGTTCCAGCGCTTCTTCCAGCATCTCGCGCGGGCAGCCGAAGTTGAGGCGGACGAAGCCGGGTGCGCCGAAGTCTGCGCCGTCGTTCATGCCAACGCCGTGCTGCTCAAAGAATTTTTGCGGGTTTTCCACGCCCAGGCCGCGCGCGTCTATCCAGGCGAGGTAGGTCGCACTCACTGGCGTCATGTGCAGCTTGCCGGTGGCGTTGATGCGGCGTTCGGTGAGGGCGGCGTTTTCGCGCAGGTAGGCGAGCATTCGTTGCCGCCACGGCTCGCCCTGCTCAAAGGCGGCGATGGTCGCGGTCATGCCAAACACGTTCACATCGCCGGTCATCCCCATGCTGACGCGCTGGAAGTCGCGGCGCAGTTCGGCATTGGCGATGATGGCGAAGGCGCAGGAAAGTCCGGCGATGTTCCAGGTTTTGCTTGCCGCCATCAGGGTGATGGTGCGGGCGCGGGTGTCGTCGCTCAAGCTGGCAAACGGGCGGTGGCGGCTGCCGTCCAAAATCAGGTCGCAGTGGATTTCATCGGCGCAGACGATGAGGTCGTATTTTTCGGCAATCGCCGCGTAGCGCGCGATTTCTTCGTCGGTGTGCGGGCGGCCGATGGGGTTGTGCGGGTGGCAGAGAAGCAGCAGGCCGGTGTCGGCGTTGATGTTGGCTTCCAGCGCGTCAAAATCCGGCAGCCAGCGGTTGTCTTTGAGAGCGCAGGGCGCGCCGCGGTCGGTAAAGCCGGGCAACAGCGCCGGGTGTTTGCGCAGGTGCGGGTAAACGGGCTCAATCATCACCGCCTGATTTTTGCCGCGTAGCTGGCTGATGGCACGGCTGAAATTGAGACCGGGGACGACGCCAGTCAGCGGCAAAATCCAGTCGTCTTCGACCTGCCAGTCGTAGAGCTCGCGGCAATGTTTTTTGACGGCATCGAGGAAGCGCTGGCGGCGGTGGCCGTAGCCAAAAACGCCGTGTTCGAGGCGGCTTTGCAGGGCGTCAAGAATGGGCGGGGCGGCGAGAAATTCGGTGTCGGCAATCCACATTGGCAGGATGTTGCTGCCGCTGTATTTGTGCCATTTGTCGGAATCGCTTTGCGCGCGGGTATTGCTGCTGCGTAGCATACAAAGTCTCCAGGTTAGATTTGTGGGGCAACGGCTTGCGCCACTGCGGGAAATTTTCCTGGCTATTATCGCTCATCGTGGGATGGAAGCGCTGGCATGGCGCGCCCGCCCGTTTGTCGCTACACTGCGCGCCGCTTTTTATCAGGAAGAAACAGCCATGAATATTCACCTTTACACCTTGATTCCCCGGCATTTATCGAGCGCGCTGATGTACCGCCTGGCGCGGGTGAAAACGCGCTTTTTGAAAAACGCCATTATCCGTGCCTATATCAAAGCTACCGGCGCCACGACCGACTTTGCCGCGGAAAAAGACCCCTACGCCTACGCGACGCTGAACGACTTCTTCACCCGTGCCCTGGCAGCCGGCGCGCGCCCGATTGACGACGGCAACGCCGCTATCGTCAGCCCGGTAGATGGCCGCTGCGCCCACTACGGCATGGTGCAAGACGGCATGACCTTGCAGGCGAAAGGCCTGTCCTACAGCGTCGCCACCCTGCTCGGCAGTGAAGCATGGGCGGAAACCTTCGCCGGTGGTAGCACGGCAACGCTCTACCTCGCCCCGGACGACTACCACCGCATCCATATGCCCTGCGACGGCCGCCTGCTGGCGATGCGCTTCTGCCCCGGCGACAAACACAGCGTTTCGCTGTCGCTACTTGACCGCATCCCCGGCATCTTCAGCGGCAACGAACGCGCCGTCTGCCTCTTCCAAACGCCATTCGGCAAAATGGCGCTGGTGATGGTCGGCGCGCTCAACGTCAGCAGTATTGAGACCGTCTGGCAGGGCGAATTACGCGATCGCGGCAGCCGCAACCTCTACGATTACAGCGAAGAAGCGTTGCGCTTTGCCAAAGGGGCGGAAATCGGCCGCTTCAACCTCGGCTCAACGGTGATTCTGTTCTTTGAAAAAGACGTCGTCGGCTGGAAGCGCGACGTGCTGGAGCGGGAAAGCAAAATCCGCATGGGCGAAGCCGTCGCGGAGACCCTATGAGCACGCCGCTACTTATCTATACCGACGGCGCCTGCAAGGGCAACCCCGGCATTGGCGGCTGGGGCGTGCTGATGTGCTACGGCGACCAGCGCAAAACGCTGAACGGCGCGGAAGCGCTGACTACCAACAACCGCATGGAGCTGACCGCGGCGATTGAAGCGCTGCGCGCGGTGAAGCGCCCCTGCCCGATTGTGCTGACGACAGACAGCAACTACGTCAAAAACGGCATCACCCAATGGCTTGCCGGCTGGAAGCGCAACGGCTGGAAAACCGCCGACAAAAAGGCGGTGAAAAACGTCGATCTCTGGCAGGCGCTGGACGCGCTGGTGCAGCAGCACCAAATCCAGTGGCAATGGATTAAAGGCCACAGCGGCCACCCCGGCAACGAAATGGCCGACCGCCTCGCCAACGAGGCGATTGCCGAATTAAGGGCGAAAGGGTAGGGAAGAGGGTTATCTCTTAATAAATCGATTATATAGTCAGGTTTTTATCCCGTAGTAAAATTAGGCAATCTCGTGCTTCTTGCACATGCCACGAATGCCAAATTTTCTTAATTTTTATCTAAATTGGAGTAAACGATGAAAAACACAAAAATCTATTTAACCATTGTCATGATGTCAGTAGTTTTATTCGGCTGCGATAGTAAAAAAAGTGAACAAAAGGAACAAAAAGAACAGCACGAACAGGTAGAAAAAAGCGTCAGCCCACAAGTGAACAATGATGAAGCGAATTATCAGGAAGCATTGGCTGCCTACAATGCAGGTGATTTTGAAAAATCCTATAACCTACTGCAAGAGCTGGCACAACAGGGTAACGCTGAAGCACAATACAAGCTAGGTGCGATGTATGGTAAAGGAGAATACGTTGCCCAGGATTATCAGAAAGCACGAGAATGGATTGAGAAATCTGCCCAACAGAATTATGCCAAAGCACAAGTCGGTATGGGTAAAATATATGGAAAAGGTCTTGGAGTCACTCAAGATTATAATGAGGCTCGCGAATGGTTTGAGAAAGGTGCCGCACAAAATAATGCGGAAGCCCAATTTTCACTTGGGCTATTGTATGCAGAAGGATGGGGAGTCGCCCAAGACTATAATCGAGCACGTCAGTGGTATGAAAAAGCAGCCGTACAGGGTGATACAGGCGCACAAAATAATTTAGGGAATATGTATGGCAAAGGTATAGGAGTGGAACAAGATAGTACGCAAGAATTTTTTTGGTATAAAAAAGCAGCGGAGCAGAATAATGCTATTGCTCAATATAATTTAGGTAGCATATATTATGAGGGGAAAGGTGTTATGCAGGATTATACCAAAGCATATGAATGGTTTGAGAAGGCAGCAATGCAAGGATATGCTGATGCCCAAAGAATGTTGGGAGATATGTATAAAGGAGGTTTGGGGGTAGAAAAAGATGCTGAGCAAGCATATCTTTGGTACAAAAAATCTGCACGGCAAGGTAATGCAATAGCACAGGCAAATGCCGGATTGCTCTCTGAAAAGGAAGATAGTAATCAGGATAAGGCGATTGCTTGGTATATCCAGGCAGCAGAGAAGGGAGAGCGTTTCGCTCAATTGAAGCTAGGATCCTTTTACGAAAAAGGAGAAGGCTTAGCGCAAGACTATGCTAAGGCACGAGAATGGTATGAAAAAGCAGCGGCACAGGGAGAAGCTTTCGCTCAATTTAAGTTAGGATATTTTTATGATCAAGGAGAAGGCGTAGTGCAAGACTATGCCAAGGCGCGAGAATGGTATGAAAAAGCAGCGACACAAGGAAATGCCTCTGCTCAGCATAATTTAGGTATTATGTACCGTGACGGTATAGGTGTGGTGCAAAATAATAGTAAAGCACGCGAATGGTTTGAAAAAGCGGCATCTCAAGGGCTAGCAGAATCTCAAGCAGTTTTAGGAAATATATATCGTGATGGTATAGGTGTAGCAAAAAACTATAAAAAGGCATTTGAATGGTATGAGAAAGCAGCGCTGCAAAATGATGCTTTTGGTCAATTTGGTTTGGGATTTTTATATGATAAAGGACTAGGGGTGAAACAAAATTATAGTAAGGCCTTTGAATGGTATAAAAAAGCAGCAGAGCAAGGGTTTATGGATGCCCAATATAATCTGGGAGTCTTTTATTATAACGGTCAAGGAGTTGCTCAGAATTATAAACAAGCGCGACAATGGATTGAGAAATCTGCTAAGCAAGGTAACCCAGAAGCGAAAAAAGCACTAAAAATTCTGTCTGATCAAAAAAAATAGCAGATTGTTATTTTATATATAGGTACACAACACGTGTAAACACTGTGAAATAGAATATATAGCGATACACCGAAAGTCTCAGTCGGGTACCGCGAATTTACAATGCAAGTGCAACAGCTACAAAAAAAGACACCCATAAGCGATACTGCAAAAAACATCAAAACATTGCAGGAGACCGAATATGGATGCCTACCATCATATTACGCCAACTGAACGAGGTCGCATAATGACACTGTTCGAGCAAGGCCATAGCCCCGCCGCTATTGCCGCCGAGTTGAATCGCCACAGAAGCACCATCTTGCGCGAACTCAAGCGCAACCGCGATGGCGAAAGCTACAACGCCGACAAGGCGCAGAAGAAGATGCCTGGGTCGCACGCCTTGGCGCTTGGGCGGATGAATTCGAGATTCCGGCAGATGTCTTGCCGCGCGATAAGGCGGCATTGCTTGCCCTGCAAGAACTGAATTTATATCACGACGACGGCTTGCGACCGAATATCACCTGGCTGCCATCTGAAATCGGTCAGCTGCAGCAATTGCAGAAACTCGATCTTCACGTTAACCAACTAAGCAGCCTGCCAGCAGAAATTTGGCAACTGCAGCAGTTGCGGGAGCTGAACCTTCGCGGCAACCAGCTGACCGCCCTGCCAGCAGAAATCGGACAGCTGCAGCATTTGTACGGACTCAGGCTTATAGGCAACCAGCTCACCAGCCTGCCGGAGGAAATCGCCCAGCTGCGCCGGCTGGAACGCCTCGATATTCGGCGCAATCCCAAGCTGCGCCTGACCCCGGCGCAGGAGCAGTTCTTGCAGAGTGTAGGAAAGGTAAAACGCTAACCGCGTTTGTCCTTGCTCACTGCGCCAGGGCATTCCCGCAAAAAGCCGCCTCTCGGCGGCTTTTTTGTGCGGCAGGTTTTACAGCAACGCACCGTTTTCCCGGAAAAAGCAGCGTAGTGCCGCTTCGCGCGCCTGCCAGTCCGGCTGTACCGTCTGCATTAGTGCGTAAAAAGCGGGGCTGTGGTTGTGTTCCTGCAAATGGCACAGCTCATGCACGATAACGTAGGCGATTAGCGCCGGCGGATACTGAATGAGGCGGGTGTTCAGGGTAATCATGCCATCGCTGCGGCAGCACCCCCAGCGGCGTTGCATGGCGCGGTAACGCAGTGGCGGCAGCGTCTTAACCCACGGGCAGCGCGCCGCTTCTTGCGCGACCAGGGCGGGAAAGCGCGCGGCGCTCTCTGCCAGATGAAAGCGGCGAAAGGCGGTGGCGAGGGTTTTTTCGTCGCCAGGCGCGGTAATGAGGCAGTCGCCGTCGCGGCGGATGGTGCGCGGCGCGCCGTCTGTCAGCACGAGGCGTAGCGCTTCGCCCAGCAGCCAATGTTTGCTGCCAGCCGCGTAGGGCGAGGGTTGTGTTGCCTGCGTTTCCAGCGAGCGGGCGCGCGCCGCCAACCAGTCTAGGTGGGTGTGGATGAAGGTGTGGATGTCCGCTTGCCGACAATTTAGCGGCTGCGAGAGGTAGATTTTGCCGTCAATGGCGACGGTGAGCCGCAGGTAGCGGTTGCGACGCTGCGCCGGGCGGCAATGGATACGCCAAGTTTGGCCGGCATAGGCGATGTCGAGAATTTGCATTGTCAGAACGGTAAAAACTTGCCCAGCGTGGGGAAGAAGTGGCGCTTCATGCGCTTTCTTTGCGGGCGTCAGTACCTAGAAATGGTGGGAATAAGCGAATGCTAAACCGCGCAGGATATCGTAGGTGAAGTTATAGATTCCGCGCGCTTCGTTGGCGTGTTTGCCGGTGATGTAGAGCGTTTGGATGCGGTGTTCGAGTATCCAGCTAAGGATGTTGATGCTTTTGTCGATGCTGTATTCCACGACCATGCACGGTTTGCCCCTGCTGACCGCAAAGTTTTGCGCCGCCTGTGTGCGCGTATTCGGCGCGTGTCCGTTGAAAATCAGCGTGCCATCGCTTGCGACGATGTTGTGGCTAATGCAGGCGAGTTCGCTGCCGCCTTCCAGCGTCGTTAGCTGGTATTTCGGCGGCACACCGCCATTTGTGCTGATTCGTTCCAGCAGCGTCCAGCCGCCGTGCAGGTATTGGTAGTGCAGGGCGAAATCCAGCGCGGCGCGCTCCGCGCCGTTTTCGCCGCTGGAAATGATGCGTGTGCAGAATTGTTTCCGCTCGCGCTGCGGTGGCGAGGTCAGCAGCGTGCTGTCGGCGCAGATTTCCTGGCGATCGTCCAGGCGACGGTTCGGGTCTTCTTTGGGTTTTGCGTAAACCACGCGGTAAGCCTCGCCCACCGCGCTTTTCAACTGGCGCGCGAGTGCAAGACCGCGTGCGTGAAAGGCGAGCCAGTCCCAGTGGCGGTCGTCAAAATCTTCGGCGTAGAAACGTGTTTGGTCGAAGGTCTGCGCCCACGCGGCAAAATCGCGCCACAGTGCCTCGCTGATGGGCAGCGCCTCATTGCGGTGCGTCGCATCGCAGACCAGCGTGCCGACGCCGCTTTCGTCGGGGTTAGCGGCAAGCCAGAGAAACGGCGCGCCGCCGTAATCGACCATGACGGTGAGGACGGGAATGAATGGGGTGTCCGTTTTATTCATGTTGTGTGCTTATGGCGTGTTTACAATGAAAAATCCCCCGCCCCGCTGCGCACTTCGCCTTGCAGGGAAGGGGGATTTGGAACAGGCGCTCAGAACCAGATGATTTTTTTGCGGTTGCGCGGGGTGAAGGTGCCGCCGACCATTTGGCAGTTGCTTTGCGTCATTTCTTCTCTGTATTCGCGGCCGTCGGCGTGGATGCCGCTGCATGTGCCTTTGGAAAGGTTGTGTTTGCCGACGGCGGCGGTGGTGTCGCCCCTGGCGCAGGCGGTAAGCAGCAGGACGGCGGCGAGTGATGCGAGCAGTTTGGTCATGGTTGTTCTCGTGTAGGAAGGGGAAGCGTGTGCATCCTTTACTTTTACATACGCGAAAGCGGGATTCGTGTATGTAAAAGTGCGGGATGGTTGCTGTTTAGGGTAGGTTGACAATGCAGCGAGAGAGGTGTTGGGGTGAGGGCAGCAACCAACTGAAAAATCGGAATTTCGATTCATCAGCAATACCGCTCACCCCCTCCCCTGCCCTCCCCCGCTGCGGGCTTCGCCCTGCAGGGGAGGGGGATTGTCCAATTATCAACACACTCTAGGGGCTGTTTACAATTCGTCGTAATAAGTTGATTTTATTAGGAATATCCGATCTCTTTTAAAACAAAATTCTTATTTAAAATCATTGTGTTAGGCTAAATTGTAAACACGCCCTAGGGGCTGTTTTCCATCGAACAATCCCTCCCCCACTACGCAGGGGAGGGAGTTCCAAATGGCAAACGCGCTTTAGTCTATGCCTTTCAGCAGGCGGTTCAAAGCGGGAACGCTCAAAGCGAGAACGACGCCGGTGGCGATGCTGATGCCGCCGATAAGCGCGTAGAACCAGGCGGTGTTGTCGTTTTGCAGGATGGGCAGCAGGTAGTCGAAGTAGGGCTGTTGCGCTGCCTGGATGGTGAGTCCCGCGAAATCAAACGGCGGGTTTTCCGCGAGATGCACGCCGTAGTTTTTCTCGAATATTTGACCGCCAAGCGTAAAGCCGAGCGAGAGGCCGAGGAAGTTGAGGGCGACCATCTGCGTCTTGACGTGTTCCGGCGCGATTTTGGTAACGAATGAGAGCGAAATCGGCGAGAGCAGCAGTTCGGCGAGGGTGTTGAGCAGGATGGCGAAGGCGAAGACAAACAGCCCCATCACTACGCCGCTACGGATAAACGGCACGAAGCAGAGGTAACCCAGGCCGAGGATAAAGAGCGAGAGGGCGAATTTGAACGGGGTTTTCGGCTGGTTCTCGCCCATTTTCGTCCACAGCGTCGCCATCACGCCGGAGAAGAGGATGACCCAGAAACTTTGCAGCGAGTCTTTCCAGGAAACGGGGATTTCGCTGAAGGTAAAACTTATGCCGAAGATGCTGAAGCTGTACGGGCCGATGCTGCGATCCATCGTGCTGGAAAAATAGCTCGTTACCACGGTGTAAATCTGGAACCAGATTGCCCAAAAGATGCAGATGGCGGCAAAGAGCGGGATATAGGCGATGATGTAGTGGCGGTGGTCGCGGTCCACTTTCGGGTCAAGCAGCAGGCGGGTGAAATAGGCGAGGGTGGCGCAGATGACGACGCTGAGCAGCACGTTAGAGAAGTTGCCGAAGTTGAGTTTGTCGTAATGTACGGCGGCGGCGATGGTAAG
>CAUVOF010000075.1:0-11471 GCA_963553325.1 uncultured Cardiobacterium sp. | reverse complement strand
TCAGGTCCTAGTGGGAGCAATCCCTTGGAGGTTCGAGTCCTCTTCTGGGCACCAGTATTCAAAGATAACCCCTTCCTTACGAAGGGGTTTCTTGTTTTTTGCCCCGGCTTGGGCGTAAAAGCGCTCTCAAAGCGCGACATCTCTCTGCGTCCATTCAGGATTTATTGCGTGGCTCACTACCGGTCTGCGGAGCGATGACGGTTTGGAAGTAATGCTCTTCCCATTGTTGGTAATCGTCAGGTTCGCTGCTGTTGTAGCCTTTCGTCCAGTAAAGACTGCCTTCGTCGTCTTCGTAAGCGGCTTCCATCGCCCAGTGATAGACGGTTTCGTGCATGATGTAGAGCAGGCCGTAGGGGCTGTGCAGTTGTTCATCAGCAAGAACGTAGCGGTAGAAATGCGACGCGCGGATGCGTTGCTCGGCGTATTCGGGGGTGAAGCGCAGGTAGTGGGTCATGATGCCGAACATCAGCATCAGATAGTCGCGCTTGTCGAAGATTTCTATTCTTCCGCTTTCTTCGTCGATGACTTCAATGCCGTTTTTTTCGTCAGCAAATACGCCGTGGATTTGTGCAGGTGGACGGATGCCTTCAATAATTGGCGCAATGACGTTTTTGCAGTAATACGCTGACCATTGACAGTAATCATCGGGCATTTCGGCGATATAGCCTTGTGCGGCGTAGTCTTCGCCGTAGGCGGTTTCCATGGCGCGGCGGTATTCGCTGCAATTAGCGACATAGGCGATGTCTGCGGGACTTTGCAGGGAAACGATGACGCCAGCGGCTCTGTGTCGCTTAGGCAGGATGGCTGGGTCGGCAGACGTGTTCAGCGCGATGATACGGCGATAGGCGGATGAGACGCGAATGAGGTGCTCGGCGCGTTTGGGGGCAATGCGCAAATAATGGGTAAGGATACCGAAGAGGGTCATCAGATAAGTGCGCTGGGCGAAATGCCTTTCTTCACCGCTTTTTTTATCGACGAGAATGACGAGTTTTACGGCTTCCGGGAAAGTGCCATGGCTTGTTTGCATGATTGTCCTTTTCTCGTACTGCGAGCGAGCCGCCCCGCTAGATTTTGCGCAAGCTCAGGCTTCTTCGTTTTTGCTTAAAGATTCTTTATCTTGCGCAAGCCGCGCCGCTTTACGTGCTGCCGCGCGGGCTTTGGCGGCTTCGATGGCGGCGGTTTTGCCGTCAGTGGATGATGCAGCAGCGGTGGCAGAATCATGGACGCTACCCCCATCCCAACATTCTCGCCCTTCGGACGAGCTGTTCCAGTCCCCCGCTGCGCTTTGCTGCGGGGGAAGGGGCTGTTCGGTGGGGGAGGTGGCAGCGGGGGGTGTTTTGGTTTCGCCGTTTTGTGCGAGCCGCGTCGCTTTGCGCGCTGCCGCGCGGACTTTTGCTGCTTCGATGGCGGCAGTTTTGCCAGGGTCGGGTGGCAGTTGGTGCGGGGCGGGTGATTTAGCAGCAGTTGGCGCTTCTGTAACGGCTGCGCTCCCTCCCCCTGTGGGGGAGGGTTGGGGTGGGGTTATTGGATTCTGCGCCTGTGCTTCTTTGTTTAACGGCTGTTGAGCGAGACGCGCCGCTTTGCGTGCGGCAGCACGCGCTTTTGCCGCTTCGATGGCGGCGGTTTTGTCGGGGTCGGGCGGGAGTTGGTGGGGGGCGGGTGCTGTGTCGGTGGTCGTTTCAGCATTGGTACTGGGAGTGGAAGTGCTGCCCCCTCCCCAACCCTCCCCCGCTGCGGGCGCTGATGCGCTCTGCAGGGGAGGGGGCTGTTCGGTGGGGGAGGTGGCAGCGGGGGGTGTTTTGGTTTCGCCGTTTTGTGCGAGCCGCGTCGCTTTGCGCGCTGCCGCGCGGACTTTTGCTGCTTCGATGGCGGCAGTTTTGCCAGGGTCGGGTGGCAGTTGGTGCGGGGCGGGTGATTTAGCAGCAGTTGGCGCTTCTGTAACGGCTGCGCTCCCTCCCCCTGTGGGGGAGGGTTGGGGTGGGGTTAGTAAGTTTTGTAGCGGAGTATCGTTATTTGGCGACTTAGCGAGGCGCGCCGCTTTGCGCGCGGCAGCACGGGCTTTTGCTGCTTCGATGGCAGCGGTTTTGCCGGGTTCGAGGGGCAGTTGGTGCGGAGCGGGTTTTTTATCCGCTTCGGTGGTGTATGGATGAACCCCACCCCCGTCCCCTCCCCCACGGGGGGAGGGGGGAATTTTGACGGGTGTTTCAACAATGGTGTCGGAATCGCTGACGCTACCCCCATCCCAACATTCTCGCCCTTCGGACGAGCTGTTCCAGTCCCCCGCTACGCTTCGCTGCGGGGGAAGGAGTAGTTCGCTATCGCTATTTTGTGCAAGACGCGCCGCTTTGCGGGCGGCCGCGCGGGCTTTTGCTGCTTCGATGGCAGCGGTTTTGCCGGGTTCGAGGGGCAGTTGGTGCGGAGCGGGTTTTTTATCCGCTTCGGTGGTGTATGGATGAACCCCACCCCCGTCCCCTCCCCCACGGGGGGAGGGGGGAATTTTGGTGGGCGTTTCTGCGTCGCTATTTTGTGCGAGCCGCGCTGCTTTACGGGCAGCGGCACGCGCTTTCGCTGCCTCGATTGCGGCGGTTTGGTCATCGGCAGCTGGGGTTTGTGCTGGTGTGCTGGCGTCGTCGTTTTGGGTAAGACGTTCGGCGCGGCGGGCGGCGGCACGAGCTTTGGCTGCTTCAATGGCGGTTGTTTTGTCGTCGTTAGGCGGCAGTTGATGTGGCGCGGTTTCTTTGGCTGGGGTGTAGCGTTCTGGTTTGTCGGCGGCCGGGTTTTGTTGCAGTTTGGCGCGGCGGGCGTCCATTTGTGCCTGGCGTTCTGCCGCTTCACGTTCGAGGCGAGCGGTGCGTGCTTCGTGGCGGGCGCGCGCGTGTTCGGCAGCGCGCGCTTTGTCATCGGCGGCGCGAATTGCCCCTTTGCTGTGGCGGTAGTATTGGACAAGCGGGATGGCCGACGGGCAGACGGCAGCGCAGATGCCACATTCGATGCAGTCAAAGAGGCGGTATTGTTTGAGGCGTTTGTGTTCGTCGCTTTGGCTGTACCAGAGGAGTTGTTGTGGCAGGAGTTCCATCGGGCAGGCGTCGGCGCAGCGTGAGCAGCGGATGCAGGGGCTTTCTTCGGCGGGTTCTATCGTGGGCAGGAGCAGTAGGCTGTTGCCGGTTTTTTGTAGCGGGGTGTCGGCGCTTGCGATTTCGTAGCCCATCATCGGTCCGCCGATGATGTAGCGATTGTCGCCTTTTTCGCCGCCTGCCTGGGCGATGAGGTCGCGTGCTGGCGCGCCGGTGCGGATGCGCAGCACTTGCGGCTGGTTTATGCCTTCGCCGCTGATGGTGGTGTAGCGCTCGGTCAGGGGTTCGCCGCGGATGACGGCGTCGTACACGGCTTTTAGGGTGCCGCTGTTGTGGCAGATGAGGCCGTAGTCGCTGGCGTGCTGGTCGGCGGGGACGCGCACGCCGAGGAGGAGTTCGAAGAGTTGGCGCGCGTTGCCGGAGGGGTAGCGGGTGGGGACGCTGCTGATTTTGATGCGCGGGTCGTTGATGTCGGCAGCGGCGCGTTCCAGGGCGACGATGGCTTGGGGTTTGTCGTCTTCGATGCCGAAGTGGATGTGTTCGGCGTTAAGGATTTTGGCGGCGATTTGGGCGCCACGGATGATGTCGGCGGCGTTTTCGCGGATTTGTAGGTCGTCGCAGGTGATGTAGGGTTCGCATTCGGCGGCGTTGATGACGAGGGTGTTCGCCGGGTGGCCGAGTTTGCGCGCGGTGGGGAATCCTGCGCCGCCGAGGCCGACGATGCCGCAGGCGGCGATGCGTTCGCGCAGGGTGTCGGCGTCGCTGCTTTCCGGGTCAAGCGCGGGCAGGGGCGGCACGGCTTCGTCTTTGCCGTCGCTGTCGAGGATGAGGTGCGGCACGGGCAGGTTCGCCGGGTGCATTTCCGGGCGTGGCTCGATGGCGCGGATGGTGCCGGAGGTGGGGGCGTGGACGGGCGCGTCTTGGCTGTTTACGGGTTCGGCGAGAAGTTGGCCACGCAGGACGCGCTCACCGGGTGCGACTTTGGCAAGATAGGCGCTGCCGTCGCGCTGGCGCAAGGATATGGCGTATTCGGCACTCAAAGCGGCTTCGCGGCTCGGCGCGGCGGTGCTCATGCTTTTGTGGCGCGGCGGGGTGATGTGCAGGCCGCCGTGGAAGTGGTTTTTCGGCGGCAGCAGGCGGGCGAGGAGTTCTTTAATCATTGGGGGTTGTTGGGGTCTTGCGGCTTGTCCCAGTTCCATTTTTCGTCGCGCGGTTTCATGATGATGCAGTTCACCGGGCAGGGGTCCACGCAGAGGCGGCAACCGGTGCATTCGTCGCTGATGATGGTGTGCATTTTTTGGTTGCTGCCGAGGATGGCATCGACCGGGCAGGCTTTGATGCATTTGGTGCAGCCGATGCACCAGTCTTCGATGATGAAGGCGACTTGTCGCGGCGCTTCTTCGCCGTTGTCGGCGTTGAGCGGTTTGGGTTCGACGCCGAGCAGTTCGGCAATTTTTTCGACGCCTTCTTGTCCGCCGGGCGGGCATTGGTTGATGTCTGCCTCGCCTTTGGCGATGGCTTCGGCGTAGGGTTTGCAGCCGGGGAAGCCGCATTGGCCGCATTGGGTTTGCGGCAGGATGGCGTCGATTTTTTCGACGAGCGGGTCGCCTTCGATTTTGTATTTTTGTGCGAAGTAGCCGAGCAGCAGGCCGCAGAGGGCGACGATGCCGAGCAGCAGGAGCAAGGCGCCGATGAGCGCCAGCGCGGTCATGCCCATCCGCCGAATCCCATGAAGGCGATGGCAAGGATGCCTGCGGTCATCAGTGCGGCGGGCGTGCCTTTGAAGGGCGCGGGGACGTCGGCGGCGTCCAGGCGTTCGCGCAGGGCGGCGAAGATGATGAGGACGAGGGTGAAGCCAACCGCCGCGCCGAAACCGTAAAGCGCGGACTGGAGCAGGTTGTGGTGCTGGTTGGCGTTCAGAAGTGCGACGCCGAGGACGGCGCAGTTGGTAGTTATCAGCGGCAGGTACACGCCGAGCAGGCGGTGCAGCACTGGGCTGGTCTTGGCGATGAACATTTCGGTAAGACCGACAAGCACGGCGATGGCAACGATGAAGCCGATGGTGCGCAGGTAGCGCAGGCCGAAGGGTTCTAGGATGTAGGTGTCGAGCAGGTAGGCGCTGACGGCGGAGAGGGTGAGGACGAAGGCGGTGGCAAGCCCCATGCCGAGCGCGGTGTCGATTTTGCGCGAGACGCCCATGAACGGGCAGAGTCCGAGGAATTGGGAGAGGACGAAGTTATTGACCAAGACGGTCGAGAGGATGATGTAGAAGTAGCTGTGTTGCACGGTTTTCGGCGCATGGTTGTGGGGTTGTTGGGTGGCGGTATTGTAAGGGAATGGGGGCGGTTTTTCAGTTGATAAGGGGCAATCACGGATGCAGGTTTTTTGATGAAAGGCGGCACAGCGGCAAAAAGAAAGCCGGTCGAAACCGGCTTGCTGGAAAGGTGTGGCAACAATCAGCGTTTTGAGAACTGGGTTGCGCGGCGTGCTTTGTGCAGGCCGACTTTTTTCCGTTCGACTTCGCGGGCATCGCGGGTAAGGAAGCCAGCTTGGCGCAGCGGTGCGCGCAGCTCTTCGTTGTAAGCGCGCAGGGCGCGGGCGATGCCGTGGCGGATTGCGCCGGCTTGTCCAGTCGTACCGCCGCCGCTGACGGTGATGTAGAAGTCGAAGTTTTCTTTCATATCGACGACCTCAAGCGGTTGGCGCACTACCATGCGAGCGGTTTCGCGGCCGAAGTATTCGTCCAGCGGTTTTTGGTTGACGATGATGTTGCCGCTGCCACGACGCAGGAAGACGCGGGCAGATGAGGTTTTGCGGCGGCCGGTGGCGTAGTATTGTTCTGACATGGGCTAGTCCTTAGATTTCCAGGGCAACCGGCTGTTGTGCGGCGTGTTGGTGCTCGCTGCCGGAGTAGATTTTCAGTTTTTTCAGCATGGCGCGTCCAAGCGGGCCGCGTGGCAGCATGCCTTTGACTGCGATTTCCAGCACTCTGCCTGGATGTTTTGCTTGCATTTCGTTGAAGGTAGCGCTTTTCAGGTTGCCGATGTAGCCGGTGTGGCGGTAGTAAACTTTGTCGTTGCGTTTTTTGCCGGTAACGCTCAGTTTGTCGGCATTGACGACGATGATGTAGTCGCCGGTGTCAATGTTGGGGGTGTATTCAGGTTTGTGTTTGCCGCGCAGACGCAGGGCGATTTCGCTAGCGAGGCGTCCCAGGGTTTTGTCTGTAGCATCAACCAAATACCAATCGCGCGTTAGCGTGTTGGGCTTGGCGGTGAATGTTTTAAACATGGATATGTTCTCCGAACAAGAAATTGAAGGGCGCGAATCATACATAAACGCCTGCATCAATGCAACTTTTCTCCCGCGCAAAGGCTTTATGAGACTGGCTTTTTTGCCAGTAGCGGGGGAATTTCTGTGGGGCGAAAAGCGCTTGGGTAAATGGCGGTGTTATAGCGGCAATTCTTGTTGTGAATTATCAGTGTGCATGCCGGAATAGGTAACGCCGACCAGGCGAACCGGGCGGGTGGGGGCGATGTCAGCCAGTAGGCGGGCAATCCAGTAGTGCGCGTCTTCTTCGCGGGCAAAGGCGGTGGCAAGGGTTTGGCGGCGCGTGGTCTGGCTGAAGTCGCTGTATTTGAGCTTGAGGGTGAGGGTGTGCGGCTGTAATTGGCGCTGTTGTACGTCGGCAAAGGCGGCGCGGTTTTGCGCGAGTAGCGCTTGGTAGAGGGCGGCATGGTCTTCGATGTCTTGCGCGAAGGTGGTTTCGCTGCCGATGGATTTGCGCTCGCGCGAGGCGTTTACCGGGCGCAGGTCAATGCCGCGCGCCATGTCGTAGTAAAACGCACCGTGTTTGCCAAATTCGTGACACAAGGTTTCGCGCGAGAAGCGGAGCAGGTCGGCGCCCGTCTGGATGCCTAGTGCGTGCATGCGCGCGGCGGTCGCTTTACCGATGCCGTGGAAGCGCTCAACTGGTAACGAGGCGGCAAAATCCGCGCCCTGCGCCGGGGTGATGACGGCGATGCCGTTCGGTTTGTTGAGGTCGGAGGCGATTTTCGCCAGCATTTTGTTGTAGGAAACGCCCGCCGAAGCGGTGAGCCCGGTCGCGGCGAAGATTTCTGCGCGCAGGCGTTCGGCGATGCGGGTGGCAGAGCCGTTTTCGTGCGGGCTGCCGCTGACGTCAAGATAGGCTTCGTCCAGCGAAAGCGGTTCAACGGCATCGGTAATGGCGAGCAGCAACGCGCGGATTTGCTGGCTAACGGTGCGGTAAACGGCAAAACGTGGCGGCGCGAGGATGACTTGCGGGCAGCGTTGCTGCGCGCGGTAGGTGGACATGGCGGAATGGATGCCATAGCGGCGCGCCTCGTAGCTGGCAGCGGCCACCACGCCGCGTTCTGCCGCCGGGCGGGCGACGATAAGCGGCTTGCCGCGCCACTCGGGGTGGTCGCGCTGTTCGACCGAGGCGTAGAAGGCGTCCATATCAATGTGGATGATTTTGCGGGCGTAGGGCATGGCGGTTATCGGGCAAGCGGCTGGCGACAAGCGTGGCATTCTAAGTGAACGGTAACATGAACACCCGGCAAGCCACTTACTAATCGCAACCCCTTTATCCATCAGGAAATTTACTATGTTATCTGGATTCAAGACTTTTATCGCCCGCGGCAATGTCGTCGATCTTGCCGTCGGTGTGTGTGGTAATGGGTGCGGCGTTTGGCCTGGTCGTCAGCGGTCTGGTCGAGAGTTTCATCAACCCGCTCATCGCCTGGCTGGTCGGCAAGCCGAATTTTGATTCGCTGGTTTTCTCCCTGCCGCCGCTTTTCGGCGATGAGCCGACGGTGTTTGAATACGGCAAGATTTTGACTGCCATCGTCAATTTCTTCCTCGTCTCGCTTGCCATCTACCTTTTCATCATTATTCCGATGAACAAGATCACTGCCAGCCTGAAGAAGGAAGAGGTGGAAGCACCGCCAGCGCAGCCTTCTGAAGAGATTTTGTTGCTGCGCGAAATCCGCGACAGTCTCGCCGTGCGCCGCGCGCGCCGTTGCCAATAAAAGCGCGTTGGAAAAGAGCGACGATTAAACCGCTCCTCAAGAAAACCCCTTGTCGTTGCCGGCAAGGGGTTTTCTTTTGTCCGCGTTTTTAGTTCAGCAGGGCGGCGGCCGCTATCAGCGCGCTCGCCTTGTTAATCGTTTCCTGCCATTCGCTGTCGGGGTTGGAATCGTAAACGACGCCCGCGCCCGCCTGTGCGTAGAGGCGGCCGTCCTTGATGATTGCGGTGCGGATGGCGATTGCCATGTCCATGTTGCCGCTCCACGACCAGTAGCCGACCGCGCCGCCATAGACGCCGCGCCGCTCCGGCTCGACTTCGTCGATGATTTCCATCGCGCGGATTTTCGGCGCGCCGGAGAGTGTGCCGGCAGGGAAGGTGGCGCGCAGCACGTCCATCGCGTTCACCTCCGGGCGGATTTTGCCTTCAACGTTGGAGACGATGTGCATCACGTGCGAGTAGCGCTCTATCACCATTTTTTCGCTGATTTTCACTGTGCCGGTCTGGCTGATGCGGCCGATGTCGTTGCGCCCCAAATCTATCAGCATGACGTGTTCGGCGATTTCTTTTTTGTCCGCCAGCAGTTCTTGTTCGAGCGCCAGGTCTTCTGCGGGCGTTTTGCCGCGTTTGCGGGTGCCGGCGAGCGGGCGCACGGTAACGGTATCGCCCTGTTTGCGCGCGAGTATTTCGGGCGATGAACCGATGATGTGGAAGTCGTCCAAATCCAGCAGATACATATACGGCGACGGGTTGGTGATGCGCAATGCGCGGTAGTAGTCGAGCGGCGGGTGCGGGAAGGCGCAGCTCATCCGCTGCGACGGCACGACTTGCATGCAGTCGCCCGCCATGATGTATTCGCGGATTTTTTCGACGTCCGCCTTGAATGCCGCTTCGGGGTAGTGGTAGCGCACTTCGGGGCGCGCGCCCTGCGGGTTGAGCGAGCGCACTTTGGCTTTGCCGGGGCGGTTGATGGCATCAACCATCGCATCCAGCCGCGCTTCGGCAGCGGCAATGCCGTTCGGGTCGCTGAGGTCGGCGTGGCTGATGAGGTGGACTTCGCCGCGCAGGTTGTCGAAGACGGCGAGGTCGAGGCTTTGCATGAATAGGATATCCGGCAGGTCGAGCGGGTCGTTCTGCGGGCGCTGGGCGAGGCGTTTTTCGATGTAGCCGATGGTGTCGTAGGCGAAGTAGCCGACGAGGCCGCCGGTGTAGGGCAGGTCGAGCGGTAACGGCGCCGGACGCAGCGCGGCGTGGTAGTCGGCAATCCAGGCGAGCGGGTCGGCCACTTCTTGTTCGGCGATGATGGCGCCATCGCGGCGGATTTGCAGGTGGTGGTCGCGGATGCGCACGGTTTCGCGCGCGGGCAGGCCAATCATCGAGTAGCGCGCCCAGCGTTCGCCGCCTTCGACGGATTCGAGCAGGTAGGTGTAGGGCGCATCTGCCAAACGGTCGTAGAGGGCGACCGGGGTGAGCAGGTCGGCGAGGATGGTGCGGACGACGGGCTGGTGGGTGTAGTTCATGCGCCCGCCTTGGCAATTTCGCCGCGCATGGTGTTGATGACTGCCGCGTAGTCCGGCGCGTTGAAAATGGCGGAACCGGCGACGAACATGTCCGCGCCTGCCGCGGTAATGGCGGCGATGTTGTCCGTTTTCACGCCGCCATCGACTTCAAGGCGAATGTCGCGTCCGCTTTCGTCAATAATGCGGCGCGCGGCGCGCAGTTTCTCCAAGGCCGACGGCAGAAACGCCTGGCCGCCAAAGCCGGGATTGACCGACATGATGAGGATGAGGTCGAGCTTGTCCAGGACGTATTCGAGGCAGGAGAGCGGCGTCGCCGGGTTGAACACCAGCCCCGCTTTCATGCCGTGGCTTTTGATGAGTTGCAGCGAGCGGTCAATGTGAATGCTCGCTTCCGGGTGGAAGGAGATGTAGTCCGCGCCCGCCTTGGCAAACTGCTCAATCAGCGCATCGACGGGCGACGCCATCAGATGCACGTCAATCGGCGCGGTGATGCCGTAGTCGCGCAGCGCCTGGCAAATCGGCGCGCCAAAGCTGAGGTTGGGGACGAAGTGGTTGTCCATCACGTCAAAATGGATGACGTCCGCGCCGGCGGCCAGCACGGCGGCGACTTCCTCGCCCAGGCGGGCGAAATCGGCGGAAAGAATCGAGGGGGCGATCAGGGGGGGCTGGGTGGGCATAAAATCCTCATGTTCATGTAAAATGCCGCGCCATTCTAGCAACTTTCAGGAAACACCCGTGCAAAACGCGCTCCCCGCCGTGCAAGCCCTCGCCGATGCCGCCGAACCGCTGGCATGGCTGCGTGTGCGGACCGCCGCCCCGGTGTGTGCGGCGAATGCGGCAGCCCTCGCCCTCGCTTGGCCGCTGGAAGGCACGCCCGCGCTGCATGGCGGCCTGCTGCAAGCGCTGACCTTGGCGGTTGCCGAACACCTTGAGCTGCGCCTGCGCCACGACGGCACGCTCTACCGCGACGGCGCCCCCGCCGGGCGCGTTACCCTCGAACTCGTCGCACAGGACGACGCCAGCCTCGCCCGCATCATCGCGCCCTTTGCCGACGGCCTCGCCGCCGTGCTGTTTGCCCTGCTCGCCGAATGGAACGCGCGCCCCTACCTGCCCGTCGCCAACCGCTGGGCGGCGTTCGCCCTCGATGGCGACATCGACCAAAAAGGGCGGCGTATTAGCATCCGCGACGGCAAGCCCGTCTTCATGGACTGAAAAAAGCCAGGCCAGTTGCATGATGATGGATAAATTCTGCTTGCAAGCGCACATAGACAGCCCCTTCCCCTGCAAAGCGGGGGAAGGACAGGAAGGGGGTGTAAAAATTCGCGAAGCGACAAAATATAGCCATACACCGAAAGACTCAGACAAGGCGCGCCGCCGAAGACAGTACGCGGTTGTACGGCGAGGCGGCGCAACACCGTATGAGGCTTTCGGAGGATTGCTATACACCCCCACCCCAACCCTCCCCCGCTTTGCTGGGGAGGGGAAAATAGCCGGGTTCTGACAACCATGTATCTCCTTATCGACGCGGGCAATTCCCGTATCAAATGGCTTTACGGCAACGCCGTCCCCGGCATCGTCGAAGCCGCCTCCTACAAAGAAGACTGGCGCACCAAACTGTGGCGCGCCTGGCACTTGCTGCCCGAACCGCGCCGCATCGCCATCAGCTGCGTCAATAACGCCAGCATCGAAACCGAAGTCGCTGCCATCGTTGATGACCTCTGGGGCAAACCGCTGCAAACCTTCATCGCGCAAAAAGAAACCAACCACACCCTCACCGTCGCCTACAGCGAAGCCCATACCCTCGGCGCCGACCGCTACCTCGCCATGCTCGGT
>CAUVOF010000074.1:0-11699 GCA_963553325.1 uncultured Cardiobacterium sp. | reverse complement strand
TGGTAGTTTTGGCTTTCTTGGGAGTCCTGCTACGAAGACTGTGAACACGTTCTAACCGACGTCCACCGCGTATTTGCCATTTTCGGCGAGAAATGGCGCTTCGTTTGGCAGTTCATGAACTTTGATGACTTTTTCCTGGGTGCCGTATATCACTGGCAAGCCGGCAGCGTAGGCTTGTGGCGCAAATGTGGTGGCAATGAGGGCGCAGGCGAGGGCAGTTTTTTTCACGATGTTTCCTTAGGTTAGAGAGAAAAAGGGGCGAGGATTATAGCTGAATTACTGCCAAGTCAGGCGGACATAAACCCCGCCGCAAGGCGGGCAATAATTTCCGCTGCGCTGCCGGCTTGGGCGAGGCGCACGTTTTGTCCCGCCCAAAAGGACGAGTATTCGTCGTTGCCCGCGCTTTCCGCAGCGCTTTTCAGGTGGAAGGTGGCGGCACCAGCGAGCGGGAAGGGCAGGGCGGCGGGGTGGACGATGCCCAGCGCCCGCATGAAATTATTGACGATGCCGCGCGCATGGCCGCCGCTATAGAGGTTGGTCAAGGCGGTGTCCGTGGCGCGCGCGCTTTGCAGGGCGGCGCGGTATGCGGCGCTGGTCGTTGCTTCTTCGGCGAGCAGAAAGGCGCTGCCCGCCTGCACCGCATCGGCACCAAGCGCCATTGCCGCGCGCACGGTGGCGGCGTCGCTGATGCCACCGCTGGCGATGAGCGGCAGCGACGGCAGGGTGTGGCGGATGTTGGGCAGCAGCGCAAACAGCCCGCTTTGCGCGTTTGGGTCGTGCTGTAAAAACCAGCCGCGATGCCCGCCCGCTTCCAGTCCCTGCACGATGATGCCGTCCACACCGCGTTCTGCCAGCCATTGCGCCTCGGCGACGGTGGTGGCGCTAGCAAGGATTTTCGCGCCGCTCGCTTTGACGGCGTGCAGCAGCGGCGCTGCCGGCAAGCCAAAGTGAAAACTGACCACCGGCGGGCGGTGTTTTTCGATGACGGCAAGGGCTGCGGCATCAAACGGCTGACGACCGGGGTCAGCGGGGACGTCGGCAGGTGTCAAGCCAAACTTGGCAAGGTGCGGCGCGAGCAGCTCAAGCCAGGCGGCGCGCTGTGCCTCGCTAACGCTCGGTGGCTGGTGCGCGAAGAAATTGACGTTATACGGCGCAGCGCCAACGGCAGCGCGGATGGCGGTGAGCGCCGCATCGAGTTTTTCCGGGCTGTGCATGGCGCAGGCAAGCGAGCCGAGCGCGCCCGCCTGGCAGACGGCGATGGTCAGCGCCTCGTCTTGCGCGCCGAGCATTGGCGCCTGGATGAGCGGGTAGCGCAGGCAGGATAGCAGGGTTTTCATGGTAGTTCTCCTTGTTGTGGTGAAAGATGGATTTACATACGCGGTAGCGGGGATCGTGTATGTATAACGGCGCTTAGCGCTCAACTTCTTTTATTCCTTTGAGGAACTGCTCCTGCGCCGGGGTGAGCTATAAGCCGGGGTTTCGCTCAATATCGAGGTATTCCAGTCGCTGCAGGCGGGTGATTTCTTCCGGCAGGGCAGCGAACTGGTTTCCATCGAGGTCGAGATTTTGCAACTGCCGCAACTGCCCGATTTCTGCCGGCAGGGCGGTGAGCTTGTTTTCTTTCAGCGAGAGCTCACGCAACTGCTGCAGCTGGGTGATTTCCGCCGGTAAGGCGGTGAACTGGTTGTCGGTAAGCCAAAGCTTTTGCAACTGCTGTAGCTTGCCGATTTCTGCTGGCAGGGTAGCGAGCTGGTTATGCCAAAGACCAAGTTCCTGCAGCTGCCGCAGCTGACCGATTTCTGCCGGCAGAGTGCTGAGCTGGTTGTGGTTAAGTCTAAGTTCCTGCAGATGCTGCAGCTGCCCAATTTCTGCCGGCAGGGTGTCGAGCTGGTTTGCGCCAAGCTCGAGTTTCTGCAACTGCTGCAGCTGCCCGATTTCTGCCGGCAAGGCGGTGAGCTGGTTGCCGCCAAGACTAAGCGCTTGCAACTGCTGCAACTGCCCGATTTCTGCCGGCAGGCTGCTGAGCTGGTTGACGCGAAGGTCGAGTTCCTGCAACTGTTGCAGCTGCCCGATTTCTGCCGGCAGGCTGCTGAGCTGGTTGACGCGAAGGTCGAGTTCCTGCAACTGTTGCAGCTGCCCGATTTCTGCCGGCAGGCTGCTGAGCTGGTTGTTCCAAAGATAAAGTTTTTGCAATTGCCGCAGCTGACCGATTTCTGCTGGCAAGCTGCTGAGCTGGTTTTCGCTAAGCCAGAGTTCCCGCAACTGCTGCAGCTGAAGAATTGCTGGCGGCAGGCTGGTGAGCTGGTTGGTGTTAAGGTTGAGTTCCTGCAGATGCTGCAGCTGCCCGATTTCTGTCGGCAAGGCGGTGAGCTGGTTTTCGCTAAGCCAGAGTTCCCGCAACTGCTGCAACTGCCCGATTCCTGCCGGCAGGCTGCTGAGCTGGTTGCCGCTAAGGTTGAGTTCCTGTAGATGCTGCAGCTGCCCGATTTCTGCTGGCAAGCTGCTGAGCTGGTTGACGCGAAGGTCGAGTTCCTGCAACTGCTGCAGCTGCCCGATTTCCGGCGGCAGCCAGGTGATTTTCGGCAGCGAGCTACCTTCGCGGTCTAACTTAAGTTTTTTCAGGGCAAGCAATGCGGCTTTGTCGCGCGGCAAGACGTTTTCCGGAATCTGGAACTCATTCGCCCAGGCGTTGAGGCGGGCGACCCAGGCGTCGTCTTGTGTAGCGGTGGTTGCTGGTGCTTCTGCAATCATCGGGGCTTCCGGTGAGTCCATACGTAGCAGGAAGACAAGCTGCGCGAGGATAACGGCAAGCAGCAGGGCAATGGCGATTAGCAGGATGGTGTTACTGCGTTCGAGCCGTGGCTGTTGCGGCTGATGCGGTGTGTGTTTTTCTTTCACGGGTTACTCCGCGTAGTGGGCGAAAGGTAGATTTATAGCGGCATAATTTTGTGAAGTCCAAGACGGTTGTTTGTGTATTGAACAGACGCTAAAAAATCCCCTTCCTCCGCGAGACAGAGAAGGGGATTTCGTAAAGTCCGCCGCAGCTTGGTTCAATCCGCGACAAAGCCGTCGGCGGTGATGGTTATCTTGCCCGCTTCAATAGCGCGCAGCCAATTAACAGTAGTCTCGAAGCCGCCGAGCGGGTAGAAATGTAGTTGGCGGATGGCGCCGTCCGGGTGGGTTTGTCGCCAGTCGGCGAGGTCGCAGAGCAGTTTGTCCGGGGTGCTGAGGCTCATCAGCTTGCGCACGTTGCGCGCGTTTTTCCAGAGGAAACTCATTGAGGCGCCGATACCGCAGGCTTGCGCGTGGCGCAACAGCGATTGCAGGCTGGCGACGCCGGGGATGCCGAGATGTACCGGCAGGGTGATTTGCCGCGCTTGCAGGTGGTCGAGCCAGGCGGCAATCGGCGGCATGGCAAAGCAGAATTGGGTAACGAAGGCGTAGTCGCGCGGGTAGGTCAGCGCGTAGCCTTGTTTTTGTGCTTCCGCCGCTTCCTGGTCGGCTTTGGGGATGTCTGCCGCGCCTTCGGGGTGGCCGGCGAAGCCGATGTGGGCGAAGGGGTAATCTTGCAACAATCCGGTTTTCAGCAGGCTCAGCACGCTGTCGTAGGGGCCGAGCGGCTGCGACGCCGCGCCCGCCAGCAGCAGGATGCGCTCGATGCCAAGCGCACGCACGCGGTTAAGCGTTTGCCGCAGTTCGGCTTCGCTGCGGTAGTTGCGCAGGACGATATGCGGCACGGCCTGCATTTGCTGGTTTTGCAGCATTTCGCAGGTATCGATACAGTCGCTGATTTTCGTGCCGCGCAGGTTGGGTACATATACTTGGGTGCCAGCCGGTAGCCACGGGCGGAAGTCGCCGATTTTTTGCGCCGCTTTCGGGGTGATTTCGATGCTGTAGCCGCGGATGAGCGCTTGTAGGTCGTGGATGCTGATGTTCATGGGGCGAGTCTCTCTATTGTCCAGCCGTCGCCGCTGCGGCTGTAGAGGAAGCGGTCGTGCAGGCGGTTCGGCTGCCCCTGCCAGAATTCGATTGTCTGCGGGCGGATGCGATAGCCGCCCCAAAAGTCGGGCAGCGGGATGTTGCCGTCGGCAAATTTGGCTTTCATCCGCTCCCATTGCTGCATCAGTAGTTGGCGCGAGCTGATGACTTTGCTTTGTGTTGAGCTCCAGGCGCCGAGCTGGCTGCCTTTCGGGCGCGAGAGGAAGTATTTGAGGGTCTGTTCGCGCGAGACTTTTTCGGTCTCGCCTTCGATTTTGACTTGGCGTTGCAGGGCGAACCAGGGGAAGTGCATGGAGACTTTGGGGTTGCCCGCGATTTCTTGCGCCTTGCGGCTGTCGTAGTTGGTGTAGAAGACGAAGCCGTCGCGGTCGAAGTATTTGAGCAGCACCGCGCGCTGCGAGGGCTGGCCGTTGGCGGCGACGGTTGAGAGGACAAAGCCGTTTGGCTCGGCGATTTTCGCGGCAAGCGCTTCGCTGAACCAGCGCTCAAACTGGGCAATGGGGTCGGCGAGCAGGTCTTCGCGTTCAAGCGGCGGGTGGTCGGTGAAATCGTGGCGGATGTTGCCGATGTCCATCAGTGCTCCTCTGCTTTCAGGCGGGTAAAGACGCGGTCAGCGGCGCGTAGGGTGTCGTCCAGCACGGCGGCGTCGTGCTGGCTGCCGGTGAAAATCGCTTCAAACGGCGACGGCGCGAGGTACACGCCTTCTTCCAGCATTAGATGGAAGAAGCGGGCGAAGCGGGCAGCGTCGCAGCGTTTTACCGCTTCCAGGTTGTCGATGCGCTCTTCTTTGCTGAAGAAAAGGCCGAGCATGCCGCAGATGTGGTTGATAACCAGCGGGATGCGGTGCGCTTTGGCGCGGTCGAGCAGGCCATCGGCAAGGGCGGTGGTGATTTCCGTCAGGTTGCTATAAAACGCCGGGTCGTTGGTGAGGCGCAGGCTAACCAGCCCCGCCGCCATCGATACCGGGTTGCCGGACAGCGTCCCTGCCTGATAGACGCCGCCGAGCGGTGCAAGCAGTTCCATGATTTCGCGCCGTCCGCCAAAAGCACCGACCGGCATGCCGCCGCCGATGACTTTGCCCAGCGTTACCAGGTCGGCCTCGATGCCGTAGAACTCTTGCGCGCCACCTCGGGCGACGCGGAAGCCGGTCATCACTTCGTCAAAAATCAGCACTGTGCCGAATTTGCTGCACAAATGGCGCAGCGCGCGCAAAAACGCCGGGTCAGGCGGCACGCAGCTCATGTTGCCCGCTACCGGCTCGACGATAACCGCCGCCAGTTGCTCGCCGTATTCGGCAAACGCCTGTTCCAGCGCGGCGATGTCGTTATAGGGGGCGGTCAGGGTGTGTTGCGCGTAAGCGGGCGGCACGCCGGGCGAATCCGGCACGCCGATGGTCAGCGCGCCCGAACCGGCGGCGACCAGCAGACCGTCGCTGTGGCCGTGGTAGCAGCCGGCGAATTTGAGGAAATCGTTGCGTCCGGTAAAGGCGCGGGCGAGGCGGATGGCGCTCATCGTCGCCTCCGTCCCCGAATTGCACATGCGCACCATCTCAAGCCCCGGCACGCGGGCGACGATGGCTTCCGCCAGTTGCGTTTCCGCCACCGTCGGCGCACCAAAACTCAGGCCGTTTGCCGCTGCCTGCTGCACCGCGTGCACAATCCCCGGATGGGCATGGCCGACAATCGCCGGGCCGAACGAACCGACATAATCAATATAGCGGCGGCCATCGACGTCAAAAATATAAGCGCCCTCGGCGCGGGCGATAAAACGCGGCGTGCCGCCGACGCCACGAAAGGCACGTACCGGCGAATTGACGCCGCCGGGAATCACCTGCTGCGCGGCAAGAAAAGCCTGTTGAGACAACATAAAAAAACCTCTGAAAAACAGGAAAAATAGCATTATCCGGACAAGGTGCGCGGAAAACAACCGCACAGGTCAAGCGGGGCGTAACACCCTGAAACACATTGACAACAAAGCCAAAAAACGGCATTATCCGCGCCCTCAAAAACACCCTATTCCTTCAGGAGAATCACATTGGCTAATACAGCACAAGCAAAAAAACGCGTCAGACAGGCGGAAAAAAACCGCGCCCGTAACGCCAGCCAGCGCTCAGCAATGCGCACCGCCGTCAAAAAAGTTCTGCGTACCCTGGAAAGCGGCGACAAAAGTGCGCTGCAAGCAGTATTCGTCAGCGCCTCTTCCGCGCTTGACCGCGCTGCCCGCAAAGGCCTCATCCACAAAAACAAGGCCTCGCGTCTGAAAAGCCGCCTCAACGCACGCATCAAGGCCGCTGCCGCAGCCTGAAACGCCGCTTGACGCACCAACCCGCTTTCCGGCGGGTTTTTCTTTGTCCGCAATTTGTAGGCAACTACGAGCGGCCAGCGCTGCTAGACTATGCCGGCGTTTTCCGCTCACACAACCACCCCACCTAAGAGACCAGCCCCTTGCCCAAATTCCTCGCCTCGCCCCGCTACCTCGGCCACTGGCTCGTCTGCGGCTTGCTCTGGCTGCTCGTCCAGTTTCCCCAACCGCTGCGCATGGCAATCGGCGGTGCGCTCGGCCGCCTGCTCTTTTGCCTCATACCCTACCGCCGCAAAATCAGCGAAACCAACCTGCGCATCGCCTTCCCCGACCTCGACGACGACGCCCGCGCCCGCCTTTTGCGCGAACACGCGAAAAGCATCGGCCGCGGCGTTATCGAAACCGGCATGGCGTGGTATCTCTCTGAAAAAAAACTGCGCGCGCTGTCGCGCTTTGAAGCCGACCCCGCTGCGCTCGCGCTACTGTGCGACCCGACCGTGCCGGTCGTCCTCATCGGCTCGCACAGCACCCTGATGGAACTCGGTGTGCGCCTGCTCGGCCTCTACGTCGATGCCGGCGGGATGTACCGCCCGCTCAACGACCCTTTTTATCACTATTGGATTAAACACCATCGCGCCCGCGCCGCCACCGAGCTCATCCATTACAAAGACATGCGCCACACCCTGCGCTTCCTGCAAGCGGGCGGCAATCTCTGGTACGCGCTCGACCAGGACATGGGGCCGCGCGTCAGCGTCTTCGCGCCGTTTTTCGGGTTAGAGGCGGCGAGCGTCAATATCCTGCCGAAACTGCGCGAGCGCACCGGTGCGCACTGGATACCGGTTTATATGTGGCGCGAGGCGGACGGGCGCTACGTGGTGCGCGTCGCCCCGGAAATTACGCCCTTAGCGGGTGAGAGCGACACCGACGTCATGCGCCGCGTCAATGCCGACTATGAGCGGGAAATCAGAAAACACCCGGCGCAGTACTACTGGCTGCACCGCCGCTACAAAAACCGCCCGGATGGCAGCCGCTACCCCTACCCGGAAAGACGGCGGCATTGAGCGCCTGCTGCTATCCGCTGGCCTGAACGCGCAGGCGCAACGTATCGAGGCTGTCGCCCTGTAACAGCCAAACGGCGGTGTTTGGCATCGGCAGGGCGCTTTGGAAGCGGCGGAAGGCGGCCATGTCGGCGGAGGTTTCGGCGCGAAAGCCGAGCAGTCGCCAGGCGAGCAGACCAATCCAGATGCCGTGGCCAAAGAGCAGGCTGCCGTCTGCCAGTTGCGGGTGGTGAGCGAGAAAGTCGCTAACGCGCTGATTGAAGGCGGCGAAGCTGTCCGCGCCTGCGCCGGTGCATTCTTGCGGGTCGGCGCGCTGCCAGTAGGCATCCGCCAGCGGGCGCCGCGCCGCGCCATCCATGCCGCGAATCAGGTCAAAGGCAAGGCAGGAAAATTCGTTCAGCAGCGGTAATGCTTGCGGTGTGATGCCGTGCGCGCGGCAATAGGGCGCGGCGGTCTCATGGGTGCGGCGCAGTTCGGAAGTGTAAACGTGCTTGCTGGCGGGCAGCCGGGCAACCAGCGCTTGCGCCTGTTCGCGTCCCAGCGGTGAGAGGGCGATATCGCGCTCCGGTTTGCTGATGCCGCCGGCATTGGCTTCGCTTTGCGCGTGGCGGATGAGGTAGAGGGTTTTCACGTTATTCCCCGCGCATGAAGTATTTGCCGAGTTCGTCGGTCGTCAGTTGCACCCAGGTGGGGCGGCCGTGGTTGCATTGGCCGCTTGCCGGGGTGGTTTCGATGTCGCGTAGTAGTTGGTTCATTTCGGGAATAGAGAGGCTATCGTGCGCGCGCACCGCCTTGTGGCAGGACAGGCGCGAGAGGATTTCGTCTTGCAGGCGCTCAATGGCGATGCTCGCCGGGTATTCGCCCAACTCGTGCAACAGGTCACCGACGATTTCCGCCACGGCGGCGTGTTTTAACAGCGACGGCACGGCGTTGATGTGGATGCGGCTTTCGTCCGCGCTGGCTTCCAGCTCGAAGCCGAGGCGTTGCAACCAATCGTGGTGCTGCTCCAGCGTGTCGAGGTACGCCGGGCTGGCGGTGAGGCTTTGTGGCAAGAGCAGGCGCTGCACTTCGGGCTGTTTGGCGCGCAGTTGTGCTTTCAGGCGTTCGTAGAGAATGCGTTCGTGCGCGGCGTGCATATCGACGATAACCAGCCCTTGCGCGTTCTGCGCGAGGATGAAGATGTTGTGGATTTGCCCGAGGGCGTAGCCGAGCGGGTGTTCTGTCTGGTCGTCATTGACGGGCGCGGCGGCGTAGTCAGTTTTTTCTGCGGGGTTGGGGTTGGCGGGGTAGCCTTGCCCCTCTCTCTCGGTGGGGTGGGGGGCGTAGCCGTTCCCCCCTCCTCCCGTGAGAAAGTGGCTGGGGGTGGGGGCGTAGCCTATCTCCCCTCCCCCCGTGGGGGAGGGGGCGGGGGTGGGGGCGCAGCCTATCTCCCCTCCCCCTGTGGGGGAGGGGTGGGGGGTGGGGGTTGTTGATGGCAAACCGCTGGGAGGGATGGGCGGCGGCGCAATATGCTGCGCCCATTGGTAGTAGGCGGCGCTTTCGGCAACGCTACGACGCGGCGACGCGGCGCGGTTTTCCGGCGGGTAACGCAGTGCGGGCTGTTGTCGCGTGGACGCGGGCGGCGGCGCGGCAGCTTCAGCGCGCGGCTGCGCGGCGGGAATATTGCCGCGCAATGCGTGGTGCAGGCTGCTGTAGAGGAAGTCATGCGCGAGGCGGCTTTCGCGGAAGCGCACTTCGTGTTTTGCCGGGTGCGCATTGACGTCGATGAGTTCGGGCGCGATGTCGAGGTAGAGGACGTACACCGGGTGGCGGCCGTGGTAGAGCATGTCCTGATACGCCTGGCGAATGGCGTGCGTGACGATTTTGTCGCGAATCATGCGGCCGTTGATGTAGAAGTATTGGCGGTCGGGCTGGTTGCTGGCGCTGGTCGGCAGGCCAACCCAGCCGTAGAGGTGCATCTCGGCGGCGCGCGCGTCAATCGGCAGCGCTTGTTCGAGCAGGTCGTCGCCGAGGACGCTGGCAATGCGCGCGGGCAAATCGCTACCGCCGTAGGTGCCGAGCAGTTTGCCGTGGTTGCTCAAGCGGATGGTGATGCCGTCGTGGCTGAGCGCGAGGTTTTGCACGAGTTGCTGGATGTGCTGGCGTTCGGTGCGTTCGCTTTTCAGGAATTTTTTTCGCGCCGGGACGTTGTAAAAGAGATCGCGGATTTCGATGGTGGTGCCGGGCGGGTGCGCCGCCGGGCTGATGGCATCACCCAAATGCGGGCTGATGCGCCAGGCCTTGTCCTCGCCGCTGGCGCGGCTGGTGAGGGTGGTCTTGGAAACCGAGGCGATGCTTGGCAACGCTTCGCCGCGAAAGCCGAGGGTGGTGATGTGCTCAAGGTCGTCGATGTCGCGGATTTTGCTGGTGGCATGGGTGGCAAAGGCGAGCGCGAGGTCGTCCGGGTGGATGCCGCAGCCATTGTCGCGCACGCGGATGAGTTTACCGCCGCCGTCTTCGATGTCGATGTCGATTTGCGTCGCGCCAGCGTCAATAGCGTTTTCGACGATTTCTTTGACGACCGAGGCGGGGCGCTCGATGACTTCACCGGCGGCGATTTGGTTGATGAGGTTGTTGGGAAGGCGGTGAATGCGGGGCATGGCGGTGCGGGGCTTGGATTTATTCGGTTACATACGCCTTTAGCGCGATGGTGTATGTATAGCGATACACCGAAAGTTTCAGACAAGGCGCGCTGCCGAAGACAGTACACATTTGTACGGCGCGGGTTTCCCATAAAAATGGCTTCGCCATTTTTATGGGTGCCCGGTCAGGCGGCGCAACACCGTATGAGGCTTTCGGTGGATGGCTATAAATCAGGCATCTTCTTTGGCATTGACTTCCATGAACCAGCAAGGTTTGTGATTGGTGATGCACAGCGGCTGGTCGGTGGCGGCAAAAAGGAATAGCGTTAATGAAGGCTCAATGCGGAAAAGCGCAGTGAGCAGCGGATAATTATCGACACGGATAAAGTAATCACCATCAAAGCGGTATTCCACGCGGGTTTCGAGCATTTTGCCGTCAGAATATTCTCTGTCGCCAACAATTAGAGGGTAAGAAAGCGTTTTGTTTTTGTCATCGTAGGCGAAATAAATACGTTCACGGTGATCATCCAGTGCAGGATTGTCGAGAACACTTTCAAAGTCATATGAGAATCCCAGTTTATAGGTTTCCTCATTATAAGAGCGCCAGCCATAAAAAGGTTCAAACAAATCTGTTTTCTTGATGCGTGGCACCCGCTCTATTTTATCGCCAATAATACGTAAAAGTTCCGCTTGCCCGCTCACTAACATGGTGGATAGATGTTGACCTTCTGCCAGAAAGTAGGCAATACCCTTGTCGCCCAAGTCGGCGCGGTAAACGCCCGTAACATAATTTCCTTGGCGCCATTTCAGGTCTTCTCCAAATTCCAGACCCTCATAAGGCTCCATTGTATGGGTATTGCCTTTGGCATCGCGGTATTGCCAAAGACCATAGTCATAATGCATTGTGCCACTGCCATAATCAAACCAGTTGTAGGTGCGGAATTTTTTGTCTTCACTGGTAGTTATGGTCAAATCATCGGAAACTTCAGAGAAATGGCATTCCCAGCTTTCTTCGGCATTTTGGGCAATAATATTACCCACTTTTTTATAGATGGCTTCGTATTCCTCACCACTAATACGGTTTCTAAAGTCGCTATCCTGCAGCTTTTTGGTTTCCTCAAATGCGGTTTTTACTTCTTTCTCTATTTCCCCGCAGCTTTTGCTGCCGTGGGCGACGGTCGTTGCGGCGAGGGCGAGGATGGCAAGCAGGGTTTTGGGGTTCATGGATGCTCCTTTGCAAGGGTTGGAATTTTGCCAGATTGTATGCGGGATGCGCTTTGGTGAACAGGTTTGCCATTATGCGGTGATTTTATAGCTATACACTTGAATCCTCCGACAAGGCGTAACACCGTATTGAGGCTTTGGAGGATAAACGTGGGTCTGCAAAAACATCGTGCGTGTCGCTAGGGCGTGTTTACAATTGAGCCTAACACGATGATTTTAAAGAGGAATATAACTTTAAAAGCGCTCATCTATTCCTAATAAAATCAACTCGTTACGATGAATTGTAAACAGCCCCTAGGGGCTGTTTACAATTTGAAAAATCCCCCCTCCCCTGCAGGGCGAAGCCCGCAGCGGGGGAGGGTCGGGGAGGGGGTGAGCAATGTTATTAATGAACCAAAATTCCTGTTTTTCAATTAATTGCTGCCCTCACCCCACCCCCTCTCCCAGAGGGACAAGCATTGCTCGCGTAGCGAGAGAGGGGCTCGTTCGCCGAATT
>CAUVOF010000073.1:0-11845 GCA_963553325.1 uncultured Cardiobacterium sp. | reverse complement strand
GCCAGCACCGCTTTCAGCGCTTTTTCCTGTTCTTCCGAGATTTGTTTGCTCATAATTTTCCGCTTTTTGGGTGTTATTGCATGGCCTTCAAGGCCTCAAGTTTGCGCGCAATCATAGCATTGTCAGGCGTGTCTTTCAGCGCCTTTTCGTACTCCGCCTGCGCCATTTGTACGTAAAGTCGGGCGAGGTTAATCCGTGCCGAGGTGTGCTCGGGATGCTTTTCCAACAGCGCGCGCAAGGCGGCTTCGGCGGCGGGCAAATCACCGCGTCCGGCGTAGATGACGGCAAGGGCGTTACCCGGCTGCGGCAGGTCAGGGAAGTTCGCCTGCATCATTTTGTACCAACGCTCCGCTTCTTCGCCGCGGCCAAGCTGCATCAGCACCAACCCTTTGAGGTAGGCGGCGCGGCTGTCGTCGGGGCGGGTAGAGAGGCGGGTTTCTAACTGTTTGAGCGCGCCACGCGGGTTGCCGTTTTCCGCCATTGACTGCGCCTGCGCGTAACCCGCCCACGGCGGGTTCGCTTCTTCTTCGGCGGCGGTCGGTTTGGGCGTTGCGGGTTGCACGACGGGCGGCGGGTTGGCGGAACTGGTCGGCGGCAACGGCTGGTTGGTGTCGCTCTCGCCTGCCGTTGGGTCGGCGGGTTTGTCCTCTTTGAGCAGGCTGTCCGGCTGTGGCTGCGGTTCGGGTTCGGGCGGCGGCGAGAGTTTGATGGTTTCGATAGCCGGGTCGTCCGCCTCTGCCGCTTTTTCTTCGGCGGGCGCTGCGGCGGGTTTTGCCGCTTCCGGCGGCTGTTTTGCCTTTTCCTGCGCCTTTTCCGGGGTGAGGGTGTCGCCCTGCACCGGCAGCAGCGCCACTGGCGGCTCGTCCTGCGCCCAAGCGGGGGCGAGCAGCGGCAGCAAAAGGAAGGGTAAGTAACGTGTCATATATATGTCTCCTATCCGCGCCAGCGCAGCAGCCAGCGTTCACAGATACCAAGCAACCACGCCAGCACGATGCCGAGCAGCGCCAGCAGGGTTACGCCCGCCAGCAACTGGTCCATGCGGTAGAGCTGCCCGGCGCTGCTGACGTAGGCGCCGAGGCCGTAGTTGGCGTTCATCATTTCTGCCACCACCAGCATGGTAATGGCGATGGAAATCGAGATGCGGAAACCGGCGAGAATGCCCGGCATTGCCCCCGGCAGAATAATCTTGCGCACGATGGCGGCGGACGAGAGGCCAAACGACTGCCCCATGCGGATGAGATTGCGGTCAACGTCATCGACTGCCGCATAGGTGGCAATCACCGTCGGGAAAAACGTGCCGATGAGAATCGTCGCCAGCTTTGAGCCTTCCTCAATGCCAAACCAGACGAGAAACAGCGGCAAGAGCGCAATCTTCGGCACGGGGAAAAGCGCCGACACCAGCGGCAGCAACGTGCCGCGCCCGACCTGCCACAAGCCGATGGCCAGCCCGGCAAGAATGCCAAAAATCGTGCCCACACCCCAGCCGCTAACCAGGCGGCGCACGCTCGCCCACAGATGCAGCCACAACTCGCCAGAGGTCAGCAAATTCTGCAATTGCACGACGATTTCCGCGGGCGAGGCGAGATAGACGCGGCTTAGCCAGCCGAGGCGCACCGCCACTTCCCAAAAAGCAAGCAGCACGGCAAACGTCGCCCAGCCCATCCAGCGCGGCGCCGTGCCGCCAAATTCCCGCGCCCGCAGCGGCACGGCAATGCGTTTCTCGTTCATCCTTCCAGCTCCCGTTCTGCCGCGCGTGCTTCATCGCGCATCAATTGCCACAGTTGTCGCTCTACTTCCTGCAAGGCGGGCGAATGCTCATCGCGCGCAGCAAGTGGTGTATCGAGCGCAATCACCTCGCGCACCCGCCCCGGACGACGCGACAGCACCACGATTTTGTGCCCCAGCCGCACCGCCTCGCGCAGATTGTGGGTTACATAGGCGGCGGAAAACGGCGCGGCCGTCCACAGGCTGACAAAATCATCGAGCAACAAATCCTTGGTTTGACTATCCAGCGCAGAGAGCGGCTCATCCATCAACATCACCGCCGGATTGACCGCCAGTGCCCTGGCAATCGCCACCCGCTGCTTCATCCCGCCGGAAAGCTGGCGAATCCAGGCGCCGGCGAACTCAGACAGCTGAGTACGCGCCAACACATCAGCGATGCGCGCGCGCCGCTCCGCCGCAGAGAGTGGATGATGTTCCAGCACCAGCGCAATATTGTCGGCGACCGTGCGCCACGGCAGCAGGGCAAAATCCTGAAAAACAAACGTCAGCGGATTGAGCGACGCGGCCGGCGCTTCGCCCTCTAGCCACACCGTGCCGCCTTCCGGGCGTTCCAACCCGCCGAGCATGCGCAACAGCGTCGATTTACCGCAGCCGGACGGGCCGATGATGCAGACAATCTCGCCTGCTTCAATGGCAAACGACACATCCTGCAACACCAGCCGCCCCTGATAGCGGTGGCTAATCCCATCGGCGACGAGGCGCATCAGTCCGCCAACAGCGCGTTGGCGTCGAGCGCATCCGGCACCAGCTTCTGCGCCTTGAACCAGCCGATTTGCTTGCGCACATCGTCGCGGTTCAGCGCCGCATCCGGCGAAATCCGCATCGCGCCCTCGCGAATGAGGCTGCTCGCTTCCAGCGCATCGCGGTCGGTATAAACATACTTATGAATATCGGCGACCACCGCTTCCGTGGCCTCAACATCCAGCGATTTCGCCACCAACGCCGCGTTGTAATCGGCCGCGCCCTTGGCAAAAGCACGCTTGAACGCCGCCACCTGCGCCGGTTTCTCCTGCGCCAGCTTCGTGCCGGTAAACAGCACCGTTACCTGATAGCCCGGCAAAAAATCCACTACCTTGCCGATTTCCACCGCAGCCCCCTTGGCGACCAAATCAGCGGCAATGCCCGGCTGGGCGACGGCGGCATCGACCTTGCCCGTTTGTAGCGCGGCGGCAATCGCCGGCATATTGTTCAACACCATCGGCTTGACCGCGCCGCCATTCTTCGCGGCAATCTGCTGCCCCATATATTCAAAAGACGAGCCCTGGGTGGTGATGGCGAACGACTTGCCGTCCAAATCCATCGGCGACCGCAAGCCCGCGTCAAACGCCGCCTTGCTGGCGAGAATCTTATGCCCCGGCACACCTTCCGCCTCCTCCAGCGCGCCGCCGACAATGCGCACCGCATCGCCGCGCGCTGCCAGATTGAGCAGCCCGCCAGAAACGGCAGTAATGCCAAAATCAATATCGCCGGACGCAATGGCAACCGCCATCGCCTGCGCCGCCTGAAACGACACCAGCTCGGCATCCAGCCCCTCGGCGGCGTAATAACCGCGCTCCTTGGCGATAAAACTGGGCGCCTGCGACGGCAAGGCAATGTAGCCAATCCGCACCTTGTCCGCCGCCTGCGCCGCAAACGCCATGACCGTCAAACCCGCCGCCAGCGCGGCACGCCAAAAACCTTTCATAAAACCTCCGGTGAAAAAAACGCGCAACCGCGCGAAAGCGGCTTTTTAACATAGCGGTAATGTCAGTTCAAGCGGTGCGCGGCGCTGTCATCTCGCGCGCGAAAAAAGACGTTACACCAGTCGCAAAAATGCGGCGAAGTCATTATGATGCCAAGCGAAATTCACCTTACCTAAAGGTCATTTCACGCCATTATTCCCGCTAATTAGGAACAACTGCCATGCACCACACCAAACCCGCCGCACTCGCCGCGGCCATCCTCATCGCCCTGCCCGCTCATGCGCAAGAAAGCGAAGACCTGCAAGCCATCACCGTCAAAAGCGACCGCGACAACACCCGCACCGAAGACGTCAATTCCTACACCACCTCGGCGATGCGCACCACCACCGGCCTCACCCTCTCGCCACGCGAAACGCCGCAGTCGGTGAGCGTCATCACCAAAACGCAGCTCGACGACCAAGGACTGACCACCATCGAAGACGCCCTGCGCACCACCACCGGCGTCAACGTTACCCGCCACGGCACCCGCACGGTTTACCAATCACGCGGGTTTTTTATTGAGCAAATCGAAGAAGACGGCATCAGCAACACCATCGGCGCGCCGGGCGTTACCGGCAACCCCTTCCGCGACCCGAAACAACAAATGGATCTCGCGCTCTATGACCACATCGAAGTGGTGCGCGGCGCGACCGGGCTCACCCAGGCAAACAGCGAGCCGGGCGGCACCATCAACGCCGTGCGCAAAAAACCGACCGACAACACGCAAATCCGCGCCGACGCCATCATTGACCGTTTCGGCAAAGTGCGCACTACCGGCGACATCTCCGGCACACTCAGCGAACAATGGGGACTGCGCGGCCGCGCCGTCGTCGTTGGCGAACGCGACGACAGCTTCAAGCGCGACGTCGATGGCAGCAACGTCCTGCTCTACGGCGTCGCCGACAAACAACTCGGCGAGCGCACCAAAGTTACCCTTGGCGGCTACTACCAAAACCAGCACGACACCCCCGACCCGAACGGCCTGCCGCTTAGCGAAGACGGCAGCGACCTGCGCCTGCCGCGCAAAACCTTCCTCGGTGCCAAATGGAACGAAGGCAAATTCCGCAAACGCGGCGCCTTCCTCGAAGTCGAGCACGAAATCAACGACGACTGGCGTATCAACAGCAAACTCGACTACAAACGCACAGGCGCCGGACAAAGCTACGCCGCCCTCGCCGGTGGCGGCAAACTCGGTGGCGGCGCGAAAAAAGACGGCACCCTGCCGCTCGATAACCTCGACCACTACGACCACAGCGGCAAACAGTTCGCCTTCCAGACCAACTTGAACGGCACTGTCAATGCCTTCGGCCGCAACCACGACCTCTTCCTCACCTACAGCTACAACCGCGAAAACACCAGCATCCGTGGCCTTTCCATGGACACGAACGACGCCAACTACAACATCTACACCTGGCGCGGCGACGAAATCCCGCGCCCCAACTGGGCAAACCCGGACAACCGCAACTACAGCAACAATAACTACACCACGCACGGCATCAGCGGCGGCGTACGCATCAACCCCACCGACAACCTGCACATCCTCGCCGGCACCCGCTACACCAACTGGAAACGCCACTGGAGCTGGAGCTACGACCTAAACAGCGGCAAACCCGACAGCCGCGCCGACCGCATCATCGACACGCGCAAAAGCCGCTTCGTGCCGTATTTTGGCATTACCTACGACATCGACCCGCACAACAGCCTCTACGCCAGCTACACCAGCATCTTCAAATACAACAGCAACGTCAGCAAAACCGGCGGCAGCCTGCCTGCCACCCTGGGCAACAACTACGAAGTCGGCTGGAAAGGCGAATGGTATGACGGCGATTTGAACACCAGCGTGGCGCTGTTCCAAATCGACCAAAAAAACACCGCCGTCAATTCCGGCAAGCGCCTCGACGATGGCACCAACCGCTTCTACTTCGAGCCGATGACGCTAAAAAGCCGTGGCGTAGACGCCGAAATCAGCGGCAAACTCACCGATGACTGGCAAATGTTCGCCGGCTACACCTACAACACGCGCAAATACACCGAAAGCATCGGCAGCATCGAAAAAGGCAGCAGCTTCAACAAACAAACACCGAAGCACATGCTGCGCCTCTACACCAGCTACCGCCTGCCGGGCGCGGCAGAAAAATGGACGGTCGGCCTTGGCATGAGCACCCAAAGCGGCACCAGCAGCGGCTGGGACGTAAAAAACGGCGGCCACACCCTCTGGAACGCCAACGTGCAGTACAAACCGACGAAAGACCTCAACATCGGTGTTGCCATCAACAACCTCACCGACAAACGCTACTACGAAAACCACGGCATCCGCGCGCACGGCTGGGGCAACTTCTACGGCGAACCGCGCAACGTCATGCTCAACGTCAAATGGGAGATGAAATAAGCGGCACAACGCTTGAAGCCGGGCAAATGCCCGGCTTTTTTAGGGGCTGCTTAACAGCGTAAAAAAGCTGATTTCTTAGTGAACCGAAGCGTGGCAAACCGCCGATATACCCCCTCCCCCCGTGGGGAGGGGACAGCAAATACACCGTGCAGCGACAAGAAGGCTCCCTCCCCTGCGAAGCGGGGGAGGGCTGGGGTGGGGGTGTGAAAAAGCGCGTAGCGCCTGCATCGCTCGCGTAAGACGCTTGAATACCAAAAAAAACAGCGAAGAAGCCCCACCCCTACGCAGCGGGTGAGGGGCGGAGTTCTCTTAAAAAAGCATTCGCCTTTTTCAAGGGAACCCGGGGTGGGGTTAATAGATATACGCTCCGGGTGGAAATAGTCATTCTTTTTACGGCAATTATTAAAAAGCTCTCCATTGATGCGCTGACGAACAAAAACCGAGGTATGCAGACGAACCCCACCCCTCCCCCACAGGGGGAGGGGGACAGAACGGTGGTAGTTTGCGGTAGTCGGTTTACATACGGGGTAGCGGGGTTCGTGTATGTATAGTGATACTTTGTAGGTCGGGCATTTATGCCCGACCTACTGCTACTCCCCCCACGGGGGGAAGGGTTTTTCTTTTGTCGCTGCGCCTCGGCGCACTTTTTCACCGCTGCGAATCGTTGCCGAGGATGCGGTCTAGCGCTGCGATAAAGTCGGTTGTGTATTGCCAGCCGTATTTGCCGTTTTCCGGGTGGGCGGGGTCGATGCCGCGCAGGTAGAGGTATTCGATGCCGCCGAGGTGGCGCGTCGGGTCGTAGTCGGGCAGGCGGTTTTGCAGCAGGCGGTGCAGGGCGAGTTGGTAGAGCGCGGCTTGCAGCCAGTAGTGGTGGTCGCCCATCGCTTCGCGGATGTTGTCGCGGCGGTAGTCGGCGGGGCTGTTGCCGAGGTGGTTGGTTTTGTAGTCGAGGATGTAGTAACGGCCGTCGTGTTGGTAGAGGTGGTCGATTTCGCCACGGATGTAGCGGTAGTAGCGGTTTTTGTCGTGCAGTTTGAGCGGGTAGCCGTGTGCGGCAAAGAGGTCGTTCAGGGCGCGGATGTTGAGCGGCGCGCGGTCGTCGCTGCCGAGGGTGAAGCCGTATTCGCTGCGGTGTTCGCCCGCTTTGCTCGCCGCCAGGCTGATGCCGCTTTGTGGCAGGACGCTCGCGCCGATGTCTGCCAGCCACGCTTCGCAGGCGGCGAGTTGCGCGGGGTCGAGACCGAGTTGCCATTGGCGGTTTTCTTGTTCGAGGTAGCGTCGCCAGTCGCGGCGGTTGTCGGGGCGGATGCGTTCGAGTACGGCGTGCAGCGCGCTGCCGGGGGCGGTACCGCGCGGGTAGTCGTAGCGGATGTTGGCGGTCTCATTGGCGATGTTTGGCGGCGGGGCGGGCGTTTCGGCGATTTTGTAGTCGGCAAGGTCGGGGTCGGTGTTGTCGATGCCTTCGCGTAGCAGGGCGCTGAAGCTGGTGCGTTTCCAGCCGGGGAAGCGGTTGCGCCAGCCTGTTGGCGGGGCAGGTGGGGCGGCGCTGACGCTTCGTTGCGGCGCGCGCTGTGTGCTGACCCAGGCGGCGTCGATTTGTGGCAGGTTTTTGTCGCCGGCGGCAACGGAAGCGATTTCGCCGGCGTGCGCGCATTGGCCGGGGTTTTGTGCGTAGGTGAGGTAGAGCTGGTCGGTCGGCGTCGGGCTTTTCGGCGGTTTGGCGGGATTGGTGTTGCGCCGCGCGACCAGCAGCAGGTCTTTGGCACGGGTGAGGCCGACGTAGAGCAGGCGGCGCTGTTCTTCGTTTTCTTGTTTTTCCAGTTCGTCGCCGTCGGGTTTTTTGAGGCTGATGTGCACGGTGTCGCCGCTGCGGTAGCGCCAGGTTTTGACTGGGTTGCTGTTGCCACCCTTGTGGCTGCCGCCGGTGGCGAGGATGGTAACGGGCGATTCCAGTCCTTTGGCTTTGTGGATGGTGAGTAGCTGGACGGCGTTTTGCCCGGGCAGCGGCGGCGCTTTTGCCCAGTCGGCATCGGGCGGCGCGGCGAGTTGTTCGCGCCACCATTGGGCAAAGTACGCCGGACGCTGTTTGGGCGCGTGTTCGGCGAGGATGGTTTGGATGTGGCGCAGGTCGAGCAGGTGGCGCAGGTTGTCCGGCGCGGGGTAGGCGGCAAGGGTCTGCCAGATGTTGTGTTTTTTGTGGGCAAGCAGCGGGTTGATGGCGGCGAGTAGTCCCCAGTTTTGCCAGTGGTCGTGCGCTTCGGCGAGTGCCTGGCGCAGGTCGGCGAGGGTGAAGGCGGTGTGCGTGGCATCGTCTTCCAGGGCGGCGAGGCGGTCGAGGTCGGCTTGGCTGTAGCCGTAGTAGAGGCCGCTTAACAGGCGGTTTTGTCGCTCGCGGTTGTCGGGCTGTTCGATGGCGGCGAGCAGGTCGGCGAAGGTGTGGGCGACTGCGCCGCCGAAGACGCTGCGGTCGTGACTGCGTTCGCTGTCGATGTGTTGTTTGTGCAGGCTGTCTTGTAGTGCCGCCAGGCTGCTGTTGCTGCGCATGAGGATTTGGATGTCGCGCGGCGCGATGCGGTTGTCGCGGGTGAGTTGGGCGACCAGGGCGCTGATGGCGGCGGTTTCTTCTTCTTGCTTGCCGCCGCTGTTAAACCATTGCATCGGTTGGGCGATGTGGCTGCCGTCGGCGTTGCAGATGCTCGGCGGAGGTGGCGGTGCGGCTGCTTCCGCGCGCTGGTATTGGATGTCTTTGCCGCCGAGGTATTGGTTGGCGTCGCCTTGCAGGTAATGTTCGTTCAGCGCGGCGATGAGGTTGGCGCTGCTGCGGCGGTTGATGTTGAGGGTGTGGCGTTCGCTGTTGGCGTCGAAGTATTCGCGCAGGGCAACGTAGTTGGCGACGTCGCCGCCACGGAAGCGGTATATCGCCTGCTTCGGGTCGCCGACGAGTAGCAGGAAGCTGTGGCGGCGGTCGCTGTCGCGCAGGTAGCTACGCTTGAGCAGGGTCGCCTGGTCGTCGTTCAGGTCTTGCGATTCATCGACCAGCATCACCGGGTAGCGGCGGATGAGGTAGCGCGCGAGGTTGGCGCCGTGTTGCGGGTGGGCAAGCGCTTCATTGACGCGCCGCGTTTTTTCGCTGAAGGTGGTTTCGCCGCGCGCCGCCAGCGCCTGCGGGTATTCTTTGCTCACCGCTTTGAGCAGGTCGGCGGTGGTTTGGCGGGCGCGCTGTTCCAGCATGTTGTCGTGCGCCTGCTGCTCAGCGATGAGGTCGCGCAGCAGGGCGGTGAATGGGTGGGTGTGGTAGCGCGCGGCGAGGGCGTCATGACCGGTTTTGAAGTTGGGCGCGGCAAAGCCGGGGGCGAGTTTTTTGCTGTCCCCGCTTAATGCGCGTGCTTCTTTGAGTTCGGCGATGAGCGTAGGCAGGGCATCGAGGTTTTTGTGCCAACTGTATCGGCCGTTGGTCGCGGCAGTGAAAGCGGGTTCACGGGTAAGCGCCTGCCAACTGGCGACGGTTTCCGCGTCCACCTCGCGCAACTGCCGCAGCAGCGTCTGATGCTGTGCGTGGTCGTAATCGGACGCCGTTGGTTCGTCGTCGATTTCGGCATCGGGGTAATTCGCCGCTTCGCGCGCGGCGGCAAGGTAGGCGTCGCTGTCGTAATAGTCGCCGCTTGCCAGCAGGCGGGCGAAGGCGTCCTGATGGGCGAGGTATTCGCCGTGGCGCAGACGGCGCAGGTTGTCGTGTACGGTTTCTTCCAGCGCGGGACTGTTTTCGTTGATTTGCAAGCGGTCGTCGTTGCCAGTTTCCAGCGAAAATTCCGCCAGCCAGCGCTGGCAGAGGCTGTCTATCGTGCCGATGAATAGCTCATCAAGTTGCCCTTGCAGGTTTTCCGTGCAGGCAAAGAGGTCAATGAAGCCATCCAGCCCGCTTGCCAGCGCTTTGCCGATGATGTGGCGATTGACCGCGTCAAAGCCTTCCGCGGCAACGACTTCAGCAGCGCAGGCGGCAAGCGCGGCATCGACGTCCGCCACCGCTTCCGTTTGCAACACGCCAACATAGCGCGCGGCGATGGTTTTCAGGTCTGCGCGCAACGCTTGCAGGCGCTTCTGCACGCGCTGCTGCATTTCCGCCGCTGCCTTGCGGGTGAAAGTGGTGGCGATGATGTCGCGCGGCTTACGCCCACCTTCGGTGAGCAGGCGCAGGATAATGCCGGTGAGCGTCCAGGTTTTGCCGGTGCCGGCGGAGGCTTCGATAAGGGCGCGGCCAACGAGCGCAATGTCGGTGGCGGGGGTTGCTGTCTTGGTATTCATGCCAAAATACTACCATGCGACACCTTACCCTTGTTCCCGCCGCCGCCCTGTCCGCGCGCGACGTCTTCGGCCGCGACCAAAACCCGCGCGACTACCGCCGTTACCTCGGGCAAACCCGCGACCACCTCGCCTGGGACGCGAGCGGCGGCCTCTACCCCAACGCCTTTGCCGCCCTTGCCGCCACCCTCGGCGACGGCCACGACCTCGCGCTTCACTTGCCCGACCACTACCCGGACGGCGACCCCGACCACCTGCGCCTGCTCGACTACGGCGAAGCCGTCAGCGCCTGCCGCGACCACTTCAACGCCCGCCTGCGCCGCCTGATTGACACCGCGGACGCCGCGCCGGGCGCTTCGCAGCCCGATAGCATCGAACACAGCACCCAACCGCAAATCATCCTCGGCAGGCGCGGGCGCGGCAAAACCACCCGTCTTGCCGCAAAAATCCGCTGGCTGGGCGACGCGCGCGTCCTCGTCATCACCCCCTACCGCAGCAACCTCGAACGCCTGCGCGCCCTGCTGCCCGATGCCGCCAACTGCATCTACCTGCCGCCGGACGACGCCTTAAACCGCCTGCCGCCCGCCGCGCATCTCGTCATCGACGAAGCCGCCAGCATCCCGCCGGCACAACTGCTCGCCCTCACCGCGCACTACCCCGCCTACACCCTCGCCGCTACTGAAGACGGCTACGAAGGCCAGGGGCGCGCCTTCAGCCTGCACGTCCTGCCCGCGCTCATCGCCCGCGACGCCGCCCGCGTTTACCGCCACCAGCACGCCCTGCGCCACGCGCACCACGACCCGCTCGAACAAGTGCTGGAAAACGCCTTCCTTCTTCACCCCGAAAGCCCAACCCCGCCCGCGCCTGCGACCATCCGCCGCGTCAGCCGCCGCGAACGCGCCGCCGATGAACCCCTCTTGCGCGGCATCTACAGCCTGCTGCACCAGGCGCACTACCGCACCAGCCCGGACGACCTCAAACAACTGCTCGACCTGCCCGGGCAAAGCCTCTACATCGCCGCCAGCGGCGCCGAAGTTGCCGGCGTTCTGCACATCCGCCACGAAAGCCCGCTGCCAGACGCGCTTGCCGCCGCCGTCATCCGTGGCGAACGCCGCCCGCAAGGCCGCCTGCTACTGCAACAACTGCTCATCCACACACAAAACCCGGCGTACAACCAGCCACTCGCCCGCATCAGCCGCATCGCCGTTCACGCCGCGCACCGCCGCCAGGGCATCGCCGCCGCGCTCATCGCCCACGCCCGCGCTGACATCGCCACACCGCTCGGCGTCAGCTACGGCCACAGCGACGACCTCGCCGCCTTCTGGCAGGCACTCGGTTTCCGCGAAATCCACCGCAGCGCGAGCGGCAAAGCACGCCCGACCAGTTTGCGCCTCTGCCCGTAGGTTAGTCATTTATGCCCGACAACAGCCCATTTACATACACGAACCCCGCTACCCCGTATGTAAATAAAAAGACAGCCGCCACAAAACAGCACCCCGCCACCCCTGCTAAAATTCCCGCGCAAATCCCGCCAAATCAGCGGATTTTATTATTCAATACATTGATTTAACAAAGGAAAAACCGTAAAATGACTACGCCAACAGCCAACAGCCAACAGCCAACAGCCAACAGCCAACAGCCAACAGCCAAC
>CAUVOF010000072.1:0-11989 GCA_963553325.1 uncultured Cardiobacterium sp. | reverse complement strand
TGAGCGGTTTGTATGCCCAGAAGGCGCTGCCGTCGGAGAAGGCGGCGTCGTTCAGCGCGTCTTCGTCATCGAGGATGTGCGAGTCGTCGATGCTTAGGACAAACAGGGCTTTTTCGATGGTTTGCCAGATGGCGGCGTTTTCGCCACGGCTGATGAGTTGCGCGCGGATTTCGCGTGCCTGTTCGTTGGGGAAGACGCTCGGCGCGGCAAAGGGCAGGTCGGGGGCTTCTACGCCGGTGTGGCTGAGGTGGTAGAGGGTGTTTTCGATTTGTGCGGGCGAGGCGATGCCGCCTTTGTCGTCGTGGATGTCCATCGCCCAGCCGCGGCCGCGGTAGAGGACGATGATGTGCCGTGCCGGTTCGTGCGGGCTGTTGAAGGTGTATTCGTCTTCTACCGGCAACGGTCGCCGTGCCGCGCCGCGCAAGACTTCCCATTGGCTGTGGCAGGTGTCGGGGTCGTTCAGGATGGTGTCGAGTTCGCCGCTTTGGTAGGCATGGTGAACGCGGGCGAGGGCGTGGGTGAAGTGGGCGACACGCTTGAGGCCGGTCTGCGGCGCTTTCCAGTCGATTTTCATGGTTTGGTTGCCATTAAGCGGCAGGCTGCCGCGGTTGGCGAGGCGCATGCCGCGCCAGTAGTCAATCAGCCAGGAATCCGGCGCGGCGAGGTCGGCGCGCTGTTCGAGCAGGCGCTGCAGTTTCGGTGCTTCTAAATGGCGGAAGTCGGCGAGGGCTTTGGCGCTGTTGGTGTAGGTTTTTTCGTCCACCAGCGGTTTGAGCCATTGCAGGTAGGTGGTGAAGGTGTCGTCGAGGCTGGGCAGGGGCAGGGTTTTCATGGGCTGCTTTCGTTTTCGGGGGCGGCGGCGATGTCGATGTGGTCGATGCGGCGGCTGTTTTTCGGTAGCCAGTTGCCTTTGTGACCGCGCGGGGCGAGTCCCAAAGAGGCGCGGGTTTGCGCGTGAAAGGTGGCGAATTCTACACACTTTGCGTGATGCGCCTGTAGCAAGAAACGCCAGTTGCCTGGCGTTTTTGCGGAGATGTTTGCAGGTTTATCGGACAATTTCGCCACGCGCACCGTGAAAGCCGATGGCATCGTTTCCTGCAGCGTCGCTGACTATCCCGGCTATTTCTTCAAACTGCGGGCCAAAAAAGGCCGCCCCGTATTGCAACGTCTGTCCCTTGCTAGCGCTGGCGCTGCCGTAAATTTCTGCTTTCCAATCGGGGAGCCTGAATTTTGCCGGATCCAGGGTGATAGTGCCGTAGCGACTAAGGCCTTCAATTTTGCCTTCGCCTTGCCACGCTCCCAAATCAAGGGTATAGGTGAGGGTACCTTGCTCGGTGCGGTCAAAGGCCGTGCCCTGGTAAACAGCCTTGCCAGGGCCGGGTTTTTCTATTATGCGGGATTCGACGCCATACATGGCGGTACCGGCCGGTTTGCCGTTCTGGTTGATGTAGCTAATGAGTATGCCGCTGTGGAATCCCTGGTAGCTGCGTGTCGTTAGTTCGAAGGTTTTGCCATTTTCCGGAAAACTCAAGTGGCTGGGCAAGGTGGTAAATCCGGCAGGCAGGGTGCGGTAATCGTGGCGTTCTCCGTAGCGATATAACTCTTGTACCACGGTGCCGTTGATGATCAGGACCGAGTGGTCAAGCGGGCGGTCAATGATGTTGTTGCCGACTTTCTTTTTTTCAAAAGCGGCTTGAGCGGCAGCGTCAGGCTTGGGTTTGCCTAAATCGCGGTTTGGGTCGGCGGGTGAGGTATCTGCACTGTCGCCACTACCGCCGCAGGCGGCAAGGAGCAGGGGAAGCAGCGCAAACGCCAGTGTTTTGCGATCCTTTGGTATCTTCATGGAATTCTCCGGTTGTTGGAAGTTTGCTGCAAGGCAAGGAATGCTTGCCGGGGCATTATGAGGCAATTTTGCGTTTTTTTGCATGATGGCAATTCACGCAAAGTGCCGTGCGATGTTACGTTGCCCCGTCATATTGTGCGTGGCGAAGGTGTCGTCCAGGCTGGGCAGGGGCAGGGTTTTCATGCGCTGGTTTCAGGCTCGGGGGCGGGTTCGGCGATGTGGATGCGGTCGATGCGGCGGCTGTTTTTCGGTAGCCAGTTGCCTTTGTGACCACGCGGGGTCAGGTATTGGTCGCGCTCGGCGGCGCGGATGGTGAGTTTTTGTTTGCCGTTATGCAGGCTGATGGTGCGGCCGCGCGGCACGGCAACGATGTGCGCGAGGCGGATGCCGTTTTCGTCGTAGGTTTTTTTGGCGATGGCGATGGTTTGGCTGCCTTTGCCTTTGCCGAGTTCGGGGATTTCTTCGGCGGGGATTAGGGCAATTCTGCCTTCGTTGGTAATGGCGAGGATATCCGCTTCGCCGTCCGGCAGCGCTTGCAGGGTGATGGCGCGGCTTGTGCCGCCGGGGCTGATGAGGGTTTTGCCGCTTTTGGTTTTGCTGGTGAGCTCGGCTCCGGGGATGATGAAGCCGTAGCCGTTGTCGGCGGCGATGAGGTAGCGGCGCGCGGGTTCGATGATGACGGCGGCGATGATGTGCGCGCTCGCGTCTATCGTCATGCTGCTGCTGAGCGGTTCGCCGTAGCTGCGCGCCGAGGGTAGGCCGTGCAGGGCGAGGGTGTAGCTGCGGCCGTTGTCGGCGAGCAGGCAGGCTTGTTGGTTGCTGCGGCCGCTGATTTGGGTGAGGTAGGCGTCGCCGTTTTTGTAGGCGAGCGCCGCGCCGTCGATGGCGTGTCCTTTGCCACCGCGGATCCAGCCCATTTTGGAGAGGATGAGGGTGACGGCTTCGCTCGGCGTCAGTTCGGTCTCGTCAAGGGCGACGGCCGCTTCGCGCTCGATGATGACGGTGCGGCGCGCGTCGCCGTAGGTTGCGGCGTCGGCGGCGAGTTCGTCGGCGATGAGGGTCAGCAGGCGTTCGCGGCTTTGCAGCAGTTCGTGCAGATGTTGTTGTTCGGCGGCGAGCGCCTCTTGTTCGGCGCGGATTTGGATTTCTTCGAGACGGGCGAGGTGGCGCAGGCGGGTGTTCAGGATGGCTTCGGCTTGTGCCTCGCTGAGGGCGAAGGTCGCCATGAGGACGGGGCGCGGTTCGTCTTCTGTGCGGATGATGCGGATGATTTCGTCGAGGTTGAGGTAGGCGATGAGCAGGCCTGCGAGGATGTGCAGGCGGTCGTTGACGGCGATGAGGCGGTGGTTCAGGCGACGGCGCACGGTGTCTTCACGGTAGTTCAGCCATTCGCTGAGGATTTGTCGCAGGTTTTTGACTTGCGGGCGACCATCGAGGCCGATCATGTTCATTTGCGCGCTGTAGCGTTTTTCGAGATCGGTGGTGGCAAAGAGGTGCTGCATGAGGCGTTCGTTATCGACGCGGTTCGAGCGCGGGATGAGGACGAGGCGCACGGGGTTTTCGTGGTCGGATTCGTCACGCAGGTCGTCCAGCCAGGCGAGTTTTTTCGCCTGCATTTGTTTCGCGATTTGTTCCTGGATTTTGCTGCCGGAGACTTGGTAGGGCAGTTGGTCGATGACGATGTTGCCGTCTTCGAGATGCCAGGTGGCGCGCAGGCGGACGGCGCCGCGCCCGGTGCGGTAGAGGGCGGCGATTTCTTCACGCGGGGAGACGAGTTCGCCACCGGTCGGGAAATCCGGCGCGGGGATGTGCTGCATGATTTCGTCGTCGGTGAGCAGCGGGTCGGCAAGGAGGGCGCGGCAGGCGGCGACGACTTCGCGCAGGTTGTGCGGCAGGAGGTTGGTCGCCATGCCGACGGCGATGCCGCTGCCGCCGTTCAGGAGGATGTTCGGCAGGCGGGCAGGCAGACGCGCGGGTTCTTGCAGGGTGCCGTCGAAGTTGGCGACCCAGGCGACGGTGCCCTGTTCGAGTTCGGCAAGCAGGGTTTTGGCGTAGCCGGTCAGGCGGCTTTCGGTGTAGCGCATGGCGGCGAAGGATTTGGGGTCGTCGGCACTGCCCCAGTTGCCCTGCCCGTCCACCAGCGGATAGCGGTAGGCGAAGTCTTGCGCCATCAGCACCATCGCTTCGTAGCAGGCGCTGTCGCCGTGCGGGTGGTATTTGCCGATGACGTCGCCGACGGTGCGCGCTGATTTTTTGTGCTTGGATTGGTGCGAGAGGCCGAGTTCGCTCATCGCGTAGATGATGCGACGCTGCACGGGTTTGAGGCCGTCGCCGATGTGCGGCAGGGCGCGGTCGAGGATGACGTACATTGAGTAGTCGAGGTAGGCTTTTTCGACGAAGCCGGCGAGGGGTTGTTGTTCTTCGGTGAGGGCGATGTTCATGGTGTCTGTGGTGATGAATGTGGCCGCGCTTTTTACGGCTTTTTGTGCGGAAAATCCAGCGAGGCGATGTTAAAGGCGGCTGTTGCCGCCTTTTTAGGGTTAGCCGCTGTAAACCGGCAGTTTGCCAAAGAGGTTGAGCAGATGGAAAAGCGCGGTGAGGACGCCGTACAGCAGCAGCAGGGCGATGAGAAGGTTGCCGCCGGGGACGCGGAAACTGCCGCTGTGCGCGCCGTTGCGGCGGCTTTTCCAGACGAGCAGGGCGGGGGTGATGCACGTCCAGATGGTCGCGACCGCGCCGGCGTAGCCAATGGCGAGGGTGAAGCCCATCGGCCATTTGAGTGAGAGCAGCAGCGGCGGCAGGAAGGTGATGAGCCAGCTTTTTGTCCGCCCGGCGGCGCTGTTGTCGAAGTGGAAGAGGTCGGCGAGGTAATCGAAGACGCCGAGGCCGACGCCGATGAAGGAGGACACCACGGCGGCAAGGGTAAAGGCGGCGATGGTTTGTTTGACGGCATCAGAGGCGAGGACGTTACCGAGGGCGGCAAACAGCGCCGGTACGCTGTCTTCGGCGATGACCGGCACGAAATCGGGACGTGGCAGGTTGCCGAATATGGCGATTATCCAGACGAGGTAGATGGCAGTGGCGATGAGTGTGCCGTAGAGGATGGCTTTTGCCGCCTTGCGCTCTTCGCCGTAGTAGGCGCGCATCGAGGTTACTGAGTGGTGGTAGCCGAAGGACACCAGTCCGGCGGGCAGCAGCACCATGATGTAGGGGGCGTAGTGGCTGTTGGCGCGGTGGGCGCTGTCCAGGATGAGTTCGAGTTTGATGTTGCCCAACAAGCCAAACACGCTAAAGAGGAAGCTGCACACCATGAAGACGATGAGCAGCACCGAGATGCGGTCCACCGCGCGCGTCGAATGCCAGACGAAGGCGCCGCCAACCAGGCAGGCGAGGATGGATGCCTGTGCGCTGCTGACGCGCTCGCCGCTCATGCTGTGCAGGGTGTCGCCCATGGTGGTGATGTAGGCGTAGAGCAGGATGCCGCCAACGAAATAGACGGCGAGGTTGTTGATGATGTTGATGCTGTTGCCGAGCAGGTCGCGGGTTACGGTATTAAAGGACGCGCGCAGTTCGTAGGGTTTGTAGGCTTCGAGCAGCAGCCAGCCGCCGAGGGTCATCATGCACATGGTCATGATGATGACGGCGACCGTCCAGCCGCTCCACGCGCCCGCGCCGCTGATGGGCAAGGCGAGCATGCCGGCGCCAACGCAGACGCTGGCAATGATGCAAGCGCCGCCGAAGATGGAAGGTTGTTTTTGCATGGGGTTTTCCTTTTTGTGAGTAATAACAGGATGGGGGGTTAGCCGCCGAGCCAGCGTTGCAACAAGCCACCGGCAACGACCAGCCAAACGAGAATAATCGCGCCAAGGATGAGCGGTTTGATGCCCGCCTGGCGCAGGGTGCTGTGGTGGGTGGTCATGCCGAGCGCCGCCATTGCCATGGCGAGCAGCCAGTTGTCCAGGGTGTTGATGGTATCGAGCAGCGCGGGCGGCAGGGTAACGAGCGAGTTAAACACCATCACCGCGATGAAGCCGAGGGCAAACCAGGGGATGACGATGCAGCGCGTGGCGCTGTCGTGGTGGGCGAAGCGGCTCATCCACCAGGAAAGGACGATGAGGAAAGGCGCGAGCATCATCACCCGAATCATTTTGGTGGTAACGGCGATGTCGGCGATGCTGTCGTTGATAGCGTTACCAGCAGCGACCACCTGCGCCACTTCGTGCACGCTGGAACCGATATAGACGCCGAAGGCGGCGTCAGAGAGCGGCCACCATTGCGCGGCGTGCATGTAGGGATAGAGGAAGATGCCGACCGTGCCGAATATCACCACGGTGGCGACGGCGACGATGACGTTAGGCGATTCAGCGCGCACCACCGGCGCGGTGGCGATGATGGCGGCGGCGCCGCAGATGCCGCTGCCCGCGCCCATTAACCAGGCGGTGTGGCGTTCGATTTTCAGCCAGCGGATGCCTATCCAGCAGGTGAGAAGGAAGGTGCTGCTAAGCATGAGGGCGTCGGCGAGGATGCTGTTCACGCCGACCGCGGCGACCTGTGAGAGCGTCAGGCGGAAGCCGTAGAGAATGATGCCGAGGCGCAGCAGTTGGCCTTTGCTGAAGACCACGCCTTCGTGGCAATGCGCGCTGAGGCGCGGGTAGAGGGTGTTGCCGACGAGCATGCCGATGAGGATGGCGAGCGTCAGCATGCTGAAGCCAACCCGCGCCAGTTGCGGCGCGCGGCTGGCAAGCCAGGCGAGGATGACAACTGCCAACACCGGCAGCATTCCAATCAGTTTTTGTCTCATGAGGAACCCCGAAAAATGCGCGCATGATACGCCTTCACGTGGCGGCTGGTGGGGTGAAGTCGCGCTGTGGCGGCGGTGCTATCATTGCCGCTTCCCCCATCAGCACGAGGTAACCATGACCATTGCCACCCTGAAACAACCCTTGCTTGCGCGCCTGCTGCGCTACGTCAAAATTCACACCACATCGGACGCCGGCAGCGACAGCGTCCCCAGCACGCCGCAGCAGTGGGATTTGCTTCGCTTGCTGAGCGATGAGCTGACCGCGATGGGGCTTGCCGAGATTAGCCTCGATGACAAGGGCTATCTGTTCGCCACCTTGCCGGCGACCAGCGCGCGCGCCGTGCCGGTGCTGGGACTGCTGGCGCACGTTGATACCGCGCCGGATTTCAGCGGCGAAAACGTCCGCCCACAAGTCATAGAAAACTACGACGGCGGCGTCATCGCCCTTGCCGGCAGTGAATTGACGCTGTCGCCGCGGGCGTTTCCGCATTTGCGTGAATTACGCGGGCATACGTTGGTTACGACCGACGGCACGACGCTACTCGGCGCGGATGACAAATCCGGCATTGCCATTATCCTGTCGGCGGTTGAATACTTGCAGGCGCACCCGGAAATCGCGCACGGCAAAATCCGCATCGCTTTTACGCCAGATGAAGAAATCGGTCGTGGCCCGCATCATTTTGACGTCGCCGCCTTTGGCGCGGACGTCGCCTACACGGTCGATGGCGGCCGCTTGGGCGAGTTGCAGTATGAGAATTTCAACGCCGACGAAGCGACCGTTACCCTCTACGGGCGCAGCGTTCACCCCGGCACCGCGAAAGACGTGATGATTAACGGCTGGGCGCGCGCCTGCGAATTCCAAAGCCGCCTGCCGGCGCACAAAACCCCGGAAACGAGCAGCGGCCGCGAAGGCTTCATCTTCCTGCGCAAAATCGAAGGCTCACTGGAAGAATGCCACCTGCTTTACGCACTACGCAGCTTCAGCCGCGAAGAACTCGCCGCCTGGGGCAAAATGCTGAGCGATACGATGGCGGCGATGCAGCGCGACTACGGCGAAGACTGCGGCAAAGTCGAAATCCACGCGCATTACCGCAATATGCGCGAAAAAATCGAGCCGCACCGCTATCTGATAGACATCGCAGAAAATGTCATGCGCGCGCAGGGCATCACCCCGCTGACTGACCCGATTCGCGGCGGCACCGACGGCGCGCACCTGTCGTTCATGGGATTGCCAACGCCGAACCTCTTTACCGGCGGCGAGAATTTCCACGGGCCGCTGGAATACATTTCCGTCGATGTGATGGAAAAGGCAGCGAACGTCGTCATCGGTATTGCGCAGGCGTTTGCCGAGTTGCCTGCCAATGCCTGAGCGGTACGATTTTTGGCGAAGATAGCCGCTGTTGGAACAAAGTTTGCCGCACTACTAGACAAGAACCAGGCGACTCCCTATAATCCGCCGCCATTCGGAGAGATGGCAGAGTGGTTTAATGCACCGGTCTTGAAAACCGACGGGGGTTAATAGCCCTCCCAGGGTTCGAATCCCTGTCTCTCCGCCACTACCCCAAAAATCGCCTGTTTCAAGGCGATTTTTTTACGTCCAAATTATGCCGATTTTTCGGTAAAAATCCCTTATATAACAAATTGTAACGAATTTTCTTTCGTCCAAAACAGCCTTCCCCAATTCAAAGAAATATAGCGATACACGCAGAGTTATGTACAAGGCGCGCCGCCGAAGGCAGTACGCATTTGTACGGCAAGGCGGCGCAACACCGTACAGGACTTTGCGTGGATTGCTATACAAGCCCAGCGAACGCAAAACGGGGTTTATTTTGGGGTTCATTTTTCAGGCTAAAATCAGGGCATCACCCCCCTGACTTTTTGGCCATGCCCCTCACAGAAATCACCATCCGACAAGCCAAACCTACCGAACGACCGCCCAGAAACGGCGAGCCGCCTCAAGCAGCGCCTCAGCGCCGTTTTCAACTTCACCATTCAGACGGGCAGGGCGACCTTCAACCCGGCCGCATCCGCGCCAAAAATCGTGCGCAGCGCGGACAAGCGGGTCAAACACCATCCCGCCCTGCCTGCTGCTGAAATCGGGACATTCCTGCGCGAACTCGACAACTACGCCGTTAGCGGTAACTGGCGGCTGATTTTCACCTTTGAGAATGGGGACGCCCAGGTGTACGGCGCGGCATTGACCGCGAAGACGTCGGCGAGCAGCGCAGGCGTTAGCACTTCCGCCGGGCTGCCTTCGGCGACGAGATGCCCCGCTTTCAGCACGACGAGGTGGTCGCAGTAGCGCGCCGCCTGGTTCAGGTCGTGCAGGACGGTGATGACGGTCGTCCCTTTTTCTTGCTGGGCGCGCATCATGTCCATCAGCGCGATTTGGTGGTTGAGATCGAGGTAGGTGGTCGGTTCGTCCAACAGCAGGTACGGCGTTTCCTGGGCGAGGGTCATCGCAAGGAAGGCGCGCTGTTGTTGGCCGCCGGAGAGTTCATCGACGCGCTTGTCGGCAAGGGTGTCGGTGTGGGTCGCTGCCATGACGCGCTCGACGATGTCGAGGTCGGCTTTGCCGAGGCGTCCCCACAGGTTAAGGTAGGGGCTTCTGCCGTAGCCGACGAGGGTGCGCACGCTGATGCCTTCGGGAATCATGTGGTGCTGCGGCAAGAGCGAGAGGCGGCGGGCGAAATGGCGCGGGCTCATGCGATAGACGGGGTCGCCGTCTAAGGTGAGTTCGCCCGATTGTGGCGGCAGCAGGCGGGCGATGGTTTTGAGCAGGGTCGATTTGCCGCAGCCGTTCGGCCCGATGAGCGCGGTGATTTTGCCGCTGGGGATGGTGGCGGTGATGCCGTGCAGGATTTTGTTGTCGCCGTAGCCGTTGTGCAGGTTTTGGATGTGCAGTGCCATTAGTGTTTCCGTCTGAGCAGGTAGAAGAAGTAGGGCGCGCCGATGAGGGCGGTGAAGATGCCGGCGGGTAGTTCCAGCGGCGGGCGGATGCTGCGCACGGCGATGTCACTCGTTTGCAGGATGAGCGCGCCGGTGAGCATTGCCGCGGGCAGCAGGTCGATGTGGCGGCCGCCGACGAGTTTGCGCGCGAGATGCGGCGCGACAAGGCCGAGGAAGGTGATGGGCCCTGCGACCGAGACGGCGATGGCGGCGAGTAGTACCGCCAGCGCGAGCAGCAGGGTGCGTTGTCGGCGGACGTTGATGCCGAGGGTTGCCGCTTTGGCGTCGCCGAGGGTGAGCAGGTCGAAGGTTTTGCTGGCAAGCAGCGCCAGCGGCAGCAGCAGGGTGAGGATGGGCGCAGCAATGGCGACGAAGCTCCAAGAGCGGTTCCAGAGGCTACCGGTAAGCCAGACCATCGCGGTATTGAGGTTCTGCGGCCAGGTGAGCAGCAGGTAGTTGGCGATGGCGGCGTAGAGCGCGGAGAGGGCGACGCCGATGAGTGCCATTTGCAGCGGCCCGGTGTGGCGGCGGGTGAGGCTCATCAGGATGAGGAAGGCGGCGACGGCACCGATGCAGGCGGCAAGCGGCAGCGCCCACAGCGGCGTGCTGCTGGCGAGCGTCAGGGTGAGGACGGCAACGAGGCTGGCGCCGTGGTTGATGCCGAGGATGTCCGGCGAGGCGAGCGGGTTGTGGATGATGCCCTGGATGATGGTGCCGGAGAGGGCGAGCGCCGCGCCGATGTAGATGGCGAGGATGGCGCGCGGCAGGCGGTATTGCCAGATTTCAAAGTCGTGCTGGATGAAGCCTTGCCAGATTTGCGCGGGCGAGAGCGTCGTCGTGCCGAGGGCAAGCGCGGCGTAGAAGGCGAGGATGACCAGCACGAGCAGGACGAGCTGGATGCGGCGGGGGCGGTTCATGTGTGGCTCCGGCGTTTGGCGAGGATGACGAAGCAGGGCGCGCCGATGATGGCGAGTACCGCGCCTGCGGGCAGTTGCGCCGGGTAGGCGAGGTGGATGGCAAGCACGTCGGCAGCGACCAAGAGCAGCGCGCCGAGCAATGCGCTCATCGGCACGGCAAGGCGCAAGTCGTAGCCAATCCAGCCCTTCGCTAGATGCGGTACCAGCAGACCGATAAAGGCGACCGGACCGGTAATGGCGACCGCCGCACCGACCCACAGCAGGACGATGACGTTCACCATGCCGCGCAGCTGCCGCACGGAGAGGCCGAGCGACTGCGCCGCATCGTCGGAGAGGCGGAGAATATTGAGCTTGGGCAAGAGCCAGAGCAGCGGCAGGATAGGCAACACCACCCACGGCCAAAACTGATGCAACTGCGCCCAGGTGATATTGTTCAGACTACCGGCGAGCCAACGCATGACGCTGCCCGCCTGCGTTTCATCGAGCAGCAGCGCGGCGCGGCCGAGGGCGACGCAAAAGGCGCTGACGGCAATGCCGGCGAGAATTAGGCGGTTTTGCTGCAAACGCCCGCCGCTGTAGCTGATAAACATCACCAGCGACCACGACAGCGCCCCGCCAACGGCGGCAGCTACGGAAAGGCGGGTACCGCGCAGGAAATGTTGCACCGCGTCGGCGGCGATGAAATCACTTGCCGCATACCGCGTAAACACAAGCACGCCGACAAGACCGGCGACGCTGCACAGCGCGGCGATGGCGAGTGCGACCAGGCTGCGTTCATGCGCGCGCCAACTGTTCCAGGCGAAAAAGAGACTGAGGGCGAGAATGGCAGCGGCAAGCGTCAGCGCGGTGGCATTGACTCCGGCAGGCGTTACCGTGAGGGAAAAATCGCCTGCCGCCGAGGCGGTCAAAAAGACGCCGGTGGCGATGATGCCCAGCCCCGCGCCTGCGTTAATGGAAAGCAGCGACGGCGAGGCGAGCGGATTGCGCGTCATCGTTTGCAACAGCAATCCGCTTACCGCCAGCACCGCGCCGACCAACAGCACGGTGAGAATGCGCGGCAGGCGCACCGACAGGACAATGTGCTGGTCGAGCGACAAATCGGGCGCAGCCGGATGGGCGAGCGCGGCAAGCACCGCGCCTGCGCCAGAGCCTTTCGGCAAAAAAAGCCAGGTCGCATACAAAGACAATGCCGCCAATGCAATCAGCGGCAGCAACCATTTCAGCCAGACAGGCAAAAATTTCATGAGGAAAACCGGGTGAGGAAAAAGGATAGTAGAGACGGTTCGGAATCTGAACTTTGTTATTGGTGGATAAAAAAAACCTCCCCTGCGAAGCGGGGGAACCCCGGGGGGGGGGGGGGGAATCGCGTAGCGACGTCTCTAACGAAATACCCGATCGATATACATACAGGGTAGCGACTATGGTGTACAGACCGGAGACATAGGTAACACATGTGCGCAGACATGGGTGACACATGTG
>CAUVOF010000071.1:0-12069 GCA_963553325.1 uncultured Cardiobacterium sp. | reverse complement strand
TCGACGAAGCCGACCGCATGTTTGACCTCGGCTTCATTGACGACGTGCGCTACCTGCTGCGACAAATGCCACCGGCACACGAACGTCTGAACCTGCTCTTCTCGGCGACGATGGCGCAGAAAGTACAAGAACTCGCCTACGAATACTTCAACGCGCCGCAAACCATCAGCGTCGAGCGCGAAAACACCACCGCCGACAACATCACGCAAATCCTCTACCACACCGCCAAGCACGAAAAAACACCGCTGCTCATCGGCCTTTTGAACCGCGACAAACCGGCGCGCAGCATGATATTCCTCAACACTAAGCGCGATTTGGAACGCCTTTCCATCGTCCTTGAGGCAAACGGCTACCCGAACGCCGCCCTCTCCGGCGACATCCCGCAGAAAAAACGCGAAAAAATTATCAAAGACTTCCAAAGCGGCGCAGTAAACATCGTCGTCGCGACAGATGTTGCCGCGCGTGGCCTGCACATCCCGGACGTGACCCACGTCTTTAACTACGACCTGCCGCAAGTCGCCGAAGACTACGTACACCGCATCGGCCGCACCGCCCGCGCTGGCGCTTCCGGCACCGCCATCAGCTTTGCCTGCGAAGAATACGTGTACTCACTGCCGGAAATCGAACACTACATCCACAACAAACTGCCGGCGCAGCCGCTGGACGAAGACCTGCTCGCCGACGTCATCCCGCCCAGCGAAGAAGCCTTGCAGGCGCTCAACGAACAAAAAGCCGAACGCCTCACGCGCAACGGCAACCGCCAACCGCGCGGCAACAAACCGGAAAGTCACCGCCGCCGCAACCCGCGCCACCGCAGCGGCAACCACGAGCCAAACGGCAACCACTAAAACGCAGAAAACCGCCGCAGGGCGGTTTTTTATCAACACAAAGCATTCATAAACCCGGGAAAAAGCATGACCTTACGCACCGCCATCATCCTCGCCGCCTTAAGCACAACCGCCGCCCACGCCGAAAAGCACTATTTCGGCGGGCATTACCAATGCCGTTACCCGTCTTACATCAATATCGGCGTGGAATACGGCGCATCGCCCAATATCGAAGTCTGGATTTATAACCGCCACATGGATAGGCGCGAAAGAATCGAGGGCAGCGCAGATAGCTGGAGTGAAAAAGGCGGCAAATTCATTGCCAACTATAGCGGCCTAAGTGTCGAAGGCGACAAAAGCACCTGGCTAAACCGCAGCGGCAACCCAGATGAAGACTGCACCACCTTTACCCTTGTCCCCAAAGAAAAACCGCTCACCGAATACGACAACTACCTAAAATTGCTGAAAGAAGCGAGTAGCGACGACAAAGGCATGACCGCGGTTAATGCCGCCGAATTTGCCCTGCCATCGGCTGGCATGCTGCCCGACCTTGACCGTACCGCTTACAGCGAGCAAGTGCAAAACGCACAGCAAGAATACTGGAACCGTGCGCGTGAAGAGCGCAGCAACGCCGTTTACACCTTGCCGATAGAAGGCGATGGCAAAGCCTACATCGACAAAGTCAAACCGCTATTCGGCATAAAAATGGGGCAATACGACAATATCGCCAGTTTTGATTACAACAATTGGCGCGCACAACTCTATCCCGAATTAAGCGCCGCCGCCTACCGCCTCGCCATTCATGACGCAAAGCCACAATTGATGCGCTATAGCGATGAAGAAATATGCAGCCGCACCGAATACTATGGCCGCCTTGACAGCGATCGCTCTGCCACCTTTATCACCGGCGTGCCTTTCCCATTTTGGGATCGCGAATTCACACAACCAGTCATCGATAATCTGCGTAAATGCGAACACAATCAGTCCGCCAATTGGATAATCGACAACTTCCCGAAAATTACCGCTGCTGGCGAAAACTATCGCGCCGTTAGCGACGAAATTAAAACCCTGCTAAACAAACCCGACACCTATGCCGCTTTTGTCGAAACCAACGGCTTGCAAATCAAGCCGGAAACCCGCGAAAAATACCAACTAAAAGACGAAGACATCGAGACCTATAGCACTGGTCTGCTCACGCAAAAACGCGAAAAAATCCTTGCCAAACTCGGCGACGAATTACCCGCGCTCATTGACGCGGAATTGCTGCAAAACAATTACAGCAACGCGCCTGACCTCTGCAACGCCGTCCTGCCCAACCGCAACGACTACCGCGCCATCAACCAGCTTTACCAAACCTGCACCGAAATCGCGCCGGCGCGCATTATCCAAATCACCCTGGACAAAGCCGTTGCCCGTGCCGAAAAAGCTGACAGCATCGAGGCGGCAAGCGCCGTCGATTGGCTCGTTTTGCCGCGTATCTATGGCGCCAGCGAGGCAGACATTGCCGCTGCCGAAAACAAACTGCAAGCGCCGCGCGAACATATTGCCGCGCTTATAAAAACCACTGCCGAACAAGCCATTGCCGCGCATAAAAACGAAACCATTGCCAGCAATATCTGCCCCGCAGCAATGGATGCGCCAAAAATTATTCTGGATGCGATGAACCATTGCACCACCCTCATCGCCGCACACAACGACGAAATCGAAAAAGCCCAATGTGATGCGGTAATTAAAGCAGCGGGTAAAGCATATGAAATTGCCGATGCCGATATCCATTTGGCAAAAGGACTGGATGAAAAAGACGTCAGTATCCGCGAATTTATTTGCGGTATGCGTGACGAAGCGGAAATAGAAATTAGCGGTAGCAGTTGGTTTGGACGCAGCCGCACCCTTATCCTGAAGACAAAAGACAAAACAGCGCAAGCAACCATCACGCTGGATAAAAACGGCGTTTGGATTGTCAGCAAAGTTAGCGGCAAAACCCCCAAGGATGGCATTTCCCCCGCCGCCTGCTTATGGGATGGAGACTATTGCGAATAGCCCTGCCCTACCCTCTCGCTAAAAACTCGTTCAAATTCCCCCTTCCCTGTAGGGCAAAGCCCCGCAGAGGAAGGGTTTTTTAACAGGTTCTTAACCCCGCGCATCTAATCACGCACAAGCAGCACCCCGCTTTCAATATGCGGGGTAAAGGGAAATTGGTCGAACAGCGCGCAGGCACGGATGCGGTGTGTCGCGCAGAGCGTGCGCAGGTTGGCGGCAAGGGTTTCCGGGTTGCAGGAAATGTAGAGGATGCGCGGGTAGCGGGCGATGAGCGCGAGCGTTGCCGCGTCAATGCCGGCGCGCGGCGGGTCCACGAAGACAGTATCGAAGGCGTAAGCGGCAAGCGTGATGCCGTCTTGTTGCAAGCGGCGAAAGGGGCGCTCACCGCGCAGCGCCACGCCCAGTTCTTCGGCAGATAAGCGGGCGACGGCGATGTTGGTGATGTCGTTGGCGCTGAGGTTTTCGCGCAGGGCGCGGATGCCGCTTTTGCTCACCTCGGTTGCCAGCACTTTGCGGTAATGCGCCGCAAGCGGCAGGGTGAAGTTGCCGTTGCCGCAGTAGAGTTCGAGCAGGTCAGCATCGCTGCCCGCCTGCGCGGTTGCCCAGTCGAGCATGTGTTGGCAGACGGCGGCGTTGGGCTGGCTGAAGCTGCCTTCGTATTGGCGGTAGTGGTAAGCGCGACCGCCGACGTGGAAGGTTTCCGTGACGTAGTCCTGACCGATGATGCGCTTTTCGCGGCGCGCGCGACCGATGAGATGCACGCCGAGGCGGGCGGCAAGCGCTTCCGCCGCTTCTTGCCAGGCGGCATCAAGCGGGCGGTGGTAGATGAGGCTGAGCATGGTCTCGCCCGCCTGTGTCGTCTGAAATTCCGCCTGAAAGAGGCGATGGCGCAGCGGCGGGCAGTCGCGGATGGCAGCGATGATTTGTGGCATCAGGCGGTTGATGGCGGCATGTGCGGGCGGGAAGGCATCAATGCGCTGCATTGTGCCGTCGGCATTGGTCATCGCAAAGAAGCAGTCTTCGCCTTCGTGCCAGACGCGAAACTCGGCGCGCATGCGGTAACCTTTTGCGGGTGAAGGGAAAATTTGCAAGTCCGGCGCAGCAAAGGGGGCAAGCAGGGCGCGCAGGCGGCGGGTTTTTTCGTCCAATTGGCTTTGATATGCTGGCATCGCTTTCCTGTATGGAGTAACCATGAAAATGAACATTGTATGTTACATCGGGCTTTTTGGCCTGATTACCGGCTGTAGCAGCCCGGTACGTCCGCCGCTGACCGCCGAGGCCTCTGCGCAAAAAACACTGATTGAAAACGCCGAAGCAAAAGCACAGCCGCCCGCGCGCCAAGCGCTATCCACCCTGCGGCAAATGGTCAGTCATGGCGAGGTTCTGCCCGGTGGCTGCTGGGATTACCTGAATGAAGGCTTTAACCGCGCCGGTATTCCAGAGAAGAAGCGGCAGTTGGTGTTTTCTGGTGATGCCAAAGCTGGCCCCTATGCCGACCCGGCGACGCTCGCGCCTGGCGATTGGCTCTATTACGTCAACCATTCCTATAACGACGTTGAACACAGCGGCGTTTTCGTGGACTGGATAAATTACGAGCAGCGTCAGGGGCTTGTTCTCAGCTATGCCGGTGAGGGACGCGGCGAGCCAGGACGTTACAGCGCCTATGATTTGTCGCACGTTTACCGCGTCACGCGACCGCAATAAACAGCAAAACCGCCCTTTCGGGCGGTTTTTTTACAGCCATCCACCGGAAAGCTTCATACGGTGTTACGTCGCTTCGCCGTACTAGCTGTACTGTCTTCAGCGACGCGCCTTGTCTGAAACTTTCGGTGTATCGCTATATTTGTTAGGAAACAGCTGCTGCAATGCGGTGGGAATGGCGGCAATCACATCGCGCGCGGTGAGGCTGTTGGCAAACATATCAGCAACGGCAATATCGGCGGCAAGGCCGTGTAGATAGGTGCCGATAGCGGCGGCAGTGAAAGGCGCATAACCCTGGGCAAGAAGGGCGGCGATGATGCCAGCGAGAACGTCGCCGCTGCCGCCTTTGGCAAGCCCCGCGTTGCCGGTTGGGTTAATGAGAGTGTCGCCATTCGCCGCGCTGATGATGCTGTATTTGCCCTTAAGCACGACGACAGCGCCCAGGCGGGGGGCAAGCTCGCGCGCGGCATCGATACGTTCGCTGTCATGCGTGAGCTTGCGCCCAATGAGGCGGGCAAACTCACCCGGATGCGGGGTGAGCACGCTCGCTGGCGGTAGTTTTGCTTGTAGTGCTGGGTCGGCGGCGAGCAGGTTGAGGGCGTCGGCGTCCCAAACCATCGGGCGCTCGTGATAGCGTTCGGCGATGTCATGCAAGAGGGCGGCGGTGTCGGCGTGCGTGCCAAGACCGCAGCCGAGCAGCAGCGCGTCGGCGGCAATGTCGCGCGTGAGGCGACTGTTGTGGTCAGGCTGCGGGTCGGCGTCGCTCATCGCTTCCATCACTTGCGCGTGGAAAGCGTCGCTGCAGGCGGTGGGCAGGTGCGCGGTGAGCAGGCCGCAACCGCTACGTAGTGCCGCTTGCGCCGCCATCACCGCCGCGCCAGTCATGCTACGGCTACCGGCGACCAGCAGCAGGCGTCCGGCATCGCCTTTGTGCGCAAAACGCCTGCGCGGGTGGTATTGCGCGCGCAGCCAGGCAGGGTCAAGCCAGCGCGCGCCGGGTGTCTCGCTGATTGCAGCGCGGTCAAGGTCAATCGGCAAGAGGTGCAGGCTGCCGACGTAGCTTTCGTGTTCTGCCCAAAGCAGCGCGGCTTTGGGGCAGCCGAGGCAGAGGGTGTGCGTGGCGTGGACGGCAGCGCTATCGGGCATCTGTGGTTGTTCGGCTTGCAGCCCGGAAGGCAGGTCGATGGCGACAACCGGCACGGACGCACGATTGATGGCAGCAACGAGGCTGGCGTAGGGTTCTGCCAGCGGGCGATTGCTGCCGACGCCAAAGAGCGCGTCAATCAGTACGCCGCGCGTCGGCGGGGTGAAGGCGGTGAGGTCAGTGCTCGGCAGCAGACGTTCGAGGCGAATGGCGTTGGCGGCGTGGTCGGCACTGCAGGGGCGGTTGTGCGGGCGATAGACTTGCACGCTGTCGCCGCGCATGAAAAGTTGGCGCGCGATAACGAGACCATCGCCGCCGTTATTGCCCGCACCTGCAACAACCGTCCAGTAGTGGTTGTCCGGATAAAGTGCCAGCAGTTTGGCGGTGCAGCGGCTGGCGGCGCGTTCCATCAGTTGTAGCGAGCTGATGCCCTGCCGTTCGCAGGTGAGGCGGTCAAGCGTGCGGATGTCATCGGCGCTGGCAAGCGGCAGCAGTTCAGAGAAATTCATCGGGTATCCAGGTGGAGGTGGCGGGTGGCAGCGCGTATTGCGGTGGATAGCTGACGCCGTGGAAGTACAACCCCTGCGCGGGGGCGGTGATGCCGGCGCAGCGGCGGTCACGGCTGGCAAGCACTTCGCCCGGCCAAGCAGTACTGCGGCGACCGTCGCCAACCGCAAGCAGCGTACCGACGATGTTGCGCACCATGTGGTGCAAAAAAGCGTTGCCGTGAACATCAACCGCTATCCAACCGCCCTGCCCTTTTACGCTTATCTCGCGAATGCAGCGCCACGGCGATTTTGCCTGGCATTCGGTGGCGCGGAAGGCGCTGAAATCGTGTTCACCAACCAGCGCTTGTGCGGCAATGTGCATGGCGACGGCATCCAGCGTTTTTTTGTGCCAGTGGCAGCGTTGCGCCCACAGCGCCGAGGGCTGCGCACGGTGGCGGATGAGATAGCGGTAATGGCGTTCGCGCGCGCTGTAGCGCGCATGAAAATCGGCGGGCATGGCACGTATCCATTGCAAGCGAATATCGGCAGGCAAATAGCGGTTCGTGCCGGCAAGCCAGGCGAAATCGCTCCGCGTCGCGTCCGTATCGAAATGGATGACTTGCGCGAGCGCGTGCACGCCCGCATCGGTGCGCCCAGCGCAGATGGTTTCTATCGGCTGCGCCGCAACCTGGCTCAAGGCGCGTTCCACCTGTTCCTGTAGCGTGGCCGCAAAAAAGGGCTGGCGCTGCCAGCCCGCGTAATGCGTGCCGTCGTACTCTAGGCCGACGGCGTAGCGTGTGGTCATTTGTCGAGCTGTGCCAGCATGCTGCGTGCGCGTACTTTTTGCGACTCGCTGCCGGACTCCATTACTTCATCCAGCCAGGAACGTGCTTTTTCCGCTTTGCCCATGACGATGAAGGAAGTCGCCATGTCGAGGTTGATTTCCATCGCTTCGACGTCTTCATCAGCATCCGAGGCAGCAGGGGCGACAACGGCATCAGCAACCGCTGCGGCTTCGGCAACGGGTTTGCTTTCTGCAATATTCTCGACTTCGACAGCTGGCGCCGGCTCATCTTCGAGGGCGAAGAAATCAAGCGCACCATCATCTTTTGCTTCTTCCGGTGCAGCGGCGATGACCACGGCGTCACTCACCACGGTATGCGGCGTTGCCGGTTTTTCCGCTTCTTCGCTGGCGAAGAAATCCAAGCCATCATCATCGGCAGCAACTTCTTCAACTGCGACTGGGGCAGCTTCCGCTGCTTTGGCGGGTACTGCGGTCTCTTCTTCAGCGAAAGAAAGGAAGTCGAAATCGTCTTCTGCAGTTTCAGCGGCGGCTACCGGTGCAGGCTCAGCTGATTTAGCGGGCGCTGTGGTCTCTTCTTCGGCGAAAGAGAGGAAGTCGAAATCGTCTTCCGTAGTTTCAGCGGCGGCTACCGGTGCAGCTTCGGCTGCTTTAGCGGGCGCTGTGGTCTCTTCTTCGGCGAAAGAGAGGAAGTCAAAATCGTCTTCTGCGGTTTCAGCGGCAACTACCGGTGCAGGCTCGGCTGCTTTGGCAGGCGCTGTGGTCTCTTCTTCAGCAAAAGAGAGGAAGTCAAAGTCGTCTTCCACTTCAGCAGCGGCTACCGGTGCAGGCTCAGAGGCTGCCGGTTGTTTGGCTGATGTGTCCTCTTCTTCCATGAAGGCAAGGAAGTCATCGAAATCGTCTGCTTCTGCTGGAGCGGGTTCGGCACTTTTATTTACCGAGATTTTTGGCTCAGCTTTGGCGCTGCTGTCGTCTTTACTCAGGCTGAGGAAATCGTCAAATTCGCCATGCTTGGCGTGGCCGTTTGCCAGCGGCGCCTCGGTTTTGTCTTCTTCGGCGAGCTTTTCCAGGTCGCTGAAGAAGTCGTCGTCTTCGCTGCTATCGCTCGCAGGCGGTGCGGTAATCGCAGCCGGTTCTTCATGCGCTACTACGGTGGCTGCGGCTACAGATTCGTCTGCCGGGATTTCCAAATCTTTGAAGAAATCGTCCGGCAGCTCATCGGCAGAGTGCGGCTCGCCGTCGTCGTATTCGTCGCGGTATTTCGGCAGTCCGGAGAATTTTTTGTTGAGGTCGTCCAATTCGGAAAGCTGCGAGTTGAGACGTTCCAAACCATCGACATTGCCGCCGTTGGGCGCTGCATTGCGCACTTTGACTTCGCTTACTCTATCGCCGCTGTCGTCCGCATCTATTTCAGCTGCCAGGCGATCTACGGCTTCTTGCGAAAATTCTTCGATGCCGTCTTCGTCATCATCGCGGCGTTTGCGTTTGGCAATCATGTAGGCAGCTGCCCCACCGAGTGTCAGCGCGCCCGCACCGGCGGCGGCGAGCAGCGGCAACGGCAGACCGCTAGATACTTTGTCTTCCGGTTTTTCATCGGCAACGGCAACGATGGTTTCAGGCTTCATTTCCGGCACGGTAGCAGGTGTGGCTTCAGGCGTAGCGCTATCGTCGTTGCTGGCAACTTCTACGTTAGCTGCAGGCGGTGTTTCCGCTGCAATTTCGCTGTTTTCCGCCGGCGCGATGGTGTCGTCTGCCGCTGCGTCATTGGCGGCAATTTCTATTGCGCCATTTTCATCTGCCGGGGCAACGTTATCGCTTGCAGCCGCTGCATCGCTATTCTCGGCAATTTGTGGCGCGTTGGCGGTCAATGAATCGGCGCCATCCAGGGTCAGTGTGTTGCCGTCCAGTGCGCCGCCTTCGCTGCTGCCGTTAGCGGCATCAGCGGGTGCGTCGTTTTGTGCCAGTTCAACTGCTGGCGTTGCCGCGGCCTGCTCATCCGCTGTTTTTTCGGCGGCGTTGTCATTCTGTGCCACTTCTGGCGCAGGTTCAGGCATTGGCGCTTCTGTCGTTGCTTTGGCGTCGCTGTTGTTGTTTTGTGCCAGCGCTTCTTCTGTTGCAGCCACAGCTGCTGCAGCTTTGGCTGCATCGGCTGCTTTATCGGCTTTGTCTTGCGCGGCTTTTTCAGCTTTTTTCGCCTCAGCCTTGTCTTTACCGCTATCTGCGACTTCAACTGCTGCGGCGCCATTAGCAGCGCCGGGGTCAGGAATGATAAGGGTGCTGCCAACCATCAGATTGCCCATGTCGTTACGTGCAAAGGCATTGCGGTTGGCGTTGTAGATGGCGCGCATCATTTCCTGGATGGATACGTTGTCGGATGGGCGCGCGGCGTTGGCAATAGAGAACAGGGTTTCGTTCGATTTGACCGGGCCGTATTTGCTGCCCACCGGGATGCTGCCCGGTTTGACCGAGGCAGAGTAGTAGGAATAGCCACCATCGCCGCTGTTGCCACGGTCAGCGACGGCAGGGGCTGCCTGTTTCGGTTTGGTCGCAATGTCGTGTCCACCCCAACCCTGAGTATCGGCACTGGCAGCACGCGGCGTATTTTGTTTACGCGCCGCGAGCTGTTCTTTTTCTTTGGCTTTCTCTTTTTTGCTTTTTTCTTTGTCTTTTTTCGGATTCGCCAAGACTGGTTCGCTGCGACGGTTATCGGTGAGAACAGCACGCGATTCGGGTTCACCAACTGGCAATAACTGACGCTCGGCTTTTTCGGCTTTATCTTTTTTGCCTTTTTTCTTGCCTTTGCTGTCATTGTCCGCCAACGTCGGTTTTTCAACGACCGCCATGGGTTCGGCAGCACTGGGGTTGAGCGGGTCAGGGTTAAAAAACGCCGCGTATTCGCGGGTAACGGTGCTGCCGTTGCTGTTAATGGTAATGAGGAAATTGACGAACGGCTCGCGGATGGCGGCGCTGCTCGTTACGCGGATGACGTATCCCTTGCCCGACGGCACTAGGCTGAAACGCAGTTTTTGGTGGCTCGGCAAGAGTTCGATGCCGCGCGCACGGTAAGCTGCCGCACTGGCCAGTTGTACGGTCGCGCCTTTGGCGGATGCGGCGGTCAGTCCATCGACCGGAATGGTGGCACTCATCGGCTGGCCGATGCTGGAATTGACGTGGATAGGGCCGAGACCGATGGATATGGCGGCACTGCTGCACCCCAAACCGACTGCCAGTGCAACGGTGTGGCGCAGTCGTGCAGGTGTTTGATTCCTGTTCATTTTGTGCTCCTAGGCCGTATTGCATCTACGGCGGTATCATAAAAACAACATTCTTGATTATAGCAGCCGTATATATACAAGCAAGTAATGTTTTCCTAACCCCTTGATAATGCCGTCTCCATATAGGCGCAAACGGCGTCGCCAATGGCGGCGGTACTGTGCGGCTGTTGCCCTTCTGCAACAATGTCGGCGCTGCGGTATCCCTGGGCGATGCTTTCTTTGACGGCGTTTTCCAGCAGCCACGCCAAACTGTCTTCTTTAAGTGAGTGGCGTAGCAGCATGGCGAGTGAGAGCAGCATGGCGTAAGGGTTGGCAATGCCTTTGCCGGCGATGTCGGGCGCGGAACCGTGTACGGGTTCGTAAAGGCCGACGCCGTCGTCGCGCAGCGAGGCGGAAGGCAGAAGACCAATCGAGCCAGTGAGCATTGAGGCTTCGTCAGAGAGGATGTCGCCGAAGAGGTTACCGGTAACGATGACGTCAAATTGGCGCGGGTCGCGCACCAACTGCATCGCCGCGTTATCGACCAGCATATGTGTCAGCGCGACGTCGGGGTAATCGGCGGCGACCGCTTCGACGGTTTCGCGCCACAGTTGCGAGCTTTCCAGCACGTTCATTTTGTCAATCGAGCAGAGGCGTTTTTGCCGTCCGCGCGCCGCTTCAAAGGCAACGCGGGCGATGCGCCGCACTTCGCTTTCGCTGTAGCGCAGGGTGTTGTAGCCCTCGCGTTCGCCCGCCGCATTGGTTTCAATGCCGCGTGGCTGGCCGAAGTAGATGCCGCCAGTCAGTTCGCGCACGATAAGGATGTCCAGCCCCTGCACCCGTTCGGCTTTCAGCGCGGAACGGTCAATGAGCGCGTCCATCACTTGCGCCGGGCGCAGGTTGGCAAACAGTCCCAAATCGGCGCGGATACCGAGCAGCCCGCTTTCTGGACGCTGCGCGCGCGGCAGGTTGTCCCATTTCGGCCCGCCAACGCAGGCAAGCAGCACCGCATCGGCAGCGCGCGCCTTGGCACGGGTCGCTTCCGGGTATGGTTCGCCCGTCGCATCGACCGCACAACCGCCGAGGTCGGCATGGTCAAGGGCAACCGCCAGTCCGGCTTGTTCTATCAGTAATTGCAGGACTTTCTCCGCCTCTGCCATGATTTCCGGGCCGATGCCGTCGCCGGGAAGTAAGAGGATGTTTTTCATGATTGCTCCTTGAATAGCCAGGGGAATTTTTGCCGGTGCCGCGCTTCAAAGGCGCGAATCTCGTCGGCGTGTTGCAGCGTTTGCCCGATGTCGTCGAGGCCATGATACAGCGAGTGTTTGCGGAAGCCGTCGACGGTGAACGGATAACGCGCCGCGCCGCATTGGATGGTCTGCGTCTCCAGATTGACTTCAATCGACACTGTCTCTGCTGCCTGCGTCGCCGCGAGCAGCGCTTCGGCGTCGGCGGCGCTGACCTGTGCGGGCAACACGCCGTTTTTGAAGCAGTTGCTATAAAAAATGTCGCCGAACGACGGCGCGATGATGGCACGGAAGCCGTATTCATCGAGCGCCCACACCGCGTGTTCACGCGAGGAACCGCAGCCGAAATTTGCTCCGGCGAGCAGGAATTTTGCCCCCTGGTAACGCGCTTCGTTCAGCACAAACGCCGGGTCGGGCGCACGGTCGGGCAGATAGCGCCAGTCATCGAAAAGGTACTGACCGAAGCCCGTTTTGCTGATGAGTTTCAGGTATTGCTTTGGCAAAATCGCGTCGGTGTCGATATTGCTGCGAAAGAGCGGCGCCAGTACGCCGCGTTCAACGGTAAA
>CAUVOF010000070.1:0-12767 GCA_963553325.1 uncultured Cardiobacterium sp. | reverse complement strand
AGGGCTGGGGTGGGGGTGGGCGATATTGCTTGCGAGATAAGATTTCGATTTTTCAATTGCTTGCTGCCCTCACCCCAACCCCTCGCCCACAGGGAGAGGGGCTAGTTCGCTAAATTGTAAACACGCCCTAGCGCAAAAAATCCCCGCTTTAGGCGGGGATTTTTTGCGGCGCGGCGGCGTTAAGCCAAAACGCCAAGCAAATTCAGGACAAACAGCAGGGCAAAGCCGACCAAATACACCAGGCCGACGATTGCCAGCAGGTTCATCATCGGCGAGAGTTTGTGCTTTTTATCCTGTTTGACCAGGCCGTAGTTGAGCCAGGCGAATACCGGCGCGGTGAGGAAGGCGGAAATCATCGCGAATTTCAGCAGGGCGCCGAGGGCGCTGTTGAACCACAGTATCAGCGCGATGCCGGAGGCAGATGTCCACAATATCCAGGCGAACAGTTCGCGTGTGCGGAAGAATTCGCGGCCGCGTATCAGGCGCGCCGATTCCGCCACCGCGCGCGAGTAACCGTCGATGACGGTGATGGTCGTGCCGAACATACAGGCGAAGGCGATGAAGCCGACCAGCGGCCGCGCCCAGTCGCCGATGGTTTTGGTGTACATATCGATAAGCTGGACGACGTATTTGCCGCCTTTTTCCACTTCCACCGCTTCGCCGCTGCCGTACTGCACATAGACGCCGAGGGCGAGGAAGACCACCGCCAGCACGGCGCTGGTGATGTAGCCGACGTTGAAGTCAAACATCCCGTCGCGATAGCTGACCGGGTCGTGCCGTTGCCGCGCCGTCACCCAGAGCGAGTTGATGGCGGATATTTCAATCGGTGCCGGCATCCAGCCCATCAGGGCGATGATGAAGGCGAGCGCCGCCATATTCCACGGCGAGGGTTCGATGAAGCCTTCTTGCATCTGCATCCCTTTGTTGGCGGCGATGGCGACGGCAATGATGGTGGTGATGCTCAGGCTGACGACGATGATTTTCGAGAGGCGGTCGAGCGCCTTGTAGCGCCCGGTGAGCAGAATCAGCACGCAAGAGACGACAACCAGCACCGAGACGACGTTGTTCGAGAGCGCAAGCCCCGGAATGGAAACCTTGATGATGACCGCGGTGAGCAGCGCCACCGCCGCGGTGCTGATGGTGGAAGAGAGGAAGCACATGATGAAGAAGACCCAGAGGTACACGCGGCTTTTTTCCGCATAACCTTCAATCAGGCTTTTGCCGCTATCGAGGGTGTAGTGCGCGCTGAAGTTGAAAAACGGGTATTTAAAAAGGTTGGTCAGCACGATGATGAGCGCCAGTTGCCAGCCGTACAGCGCGCCCGCCTGGGTCGAGGCGATAATGTGCGAGCCGCCGATGGCGGCGGACGCCATGAGGATACCGGGGCCGAGCGCGTGCAGGCGGCGCTTCCAGGTGGGTGTGGGCGATGATGCCGGGTTCATAGGGAAATATCTCCTCTTTTGGTGGAAAAAGCGCGGATTATAGTGAGGTCTACAGAAAAAGTAATGTTTTACGGGTTATTTTGGCTGAAAACACCAATATTTACGCAACACGCGCGCATTATCGCCTTTAGCCGCTGCCGTTTAGGCGATAAAAAAACCGCGCCGAAGCGCGGTTTCTGCACAATCGCTGCCTTACTTGGCAAACGCCGTTTTCAACTCTTCCAGCGAGTGGCGCAGGCTGGCAGGGCCGCCGATGTCGATGTAGATGTGTTTGGTTTGCGGATAAATGACCTGCCCTTTTTTCCAGGCGGTGGTGCCGTGTACCAGCTCGTTATCCAGCGTTTGCTTGGCGCTGGCGCCGTCCTCGCCAATCGCGGCGAGGCGGTCGAGGGCGTAAATCCAGTCCGGGTTTTCTTGCGCGATATATTCAAAAGAAACCGGGTCGCCGTGGCGACCGCTCATTTTTTCGTTATGCACCAGTTGCAGCCCCAGCTCTTTTTGCAGCCAGCCAGCGCGCTCAAGCGGGCAAGGCCTTCCTGGTAGGCATTTTCGCCCGGCACGCTCAAATCCACCGCCTGCGCGACGACTTTAACTTCGTCGAGTTTGCTCGCCGAACGCGAGGCGACGATGATGAGGTCGGGTTTGACGGCGTTTAACGCTTCGAGGTCAGGCTCAAACAGCGTGCCGACTTCTTTGGCGTTTGGCGTAGAAAAATCATCGGCGAATTTCTCGCCGGGGATGCCGACGATTTTGTCGCCAAGCCCCAACGCAATCAGCGTATCAAGCGCGCCGATGTCATAGACGGCGATGCGCTCCGGCGTCTTGGCGATTTCGACCTCGCCTTGTGCGGTTGGCAGCGTTGCCGCGTGGCTGCTTGCAAAAAGCAGGGAAGCCGCCGCAGCGGCCAGCAGATTTTTCAACATGGGAACTCCCGTTGTGGTTGTGAAAGGAAACGCGAATCTAAACATAATCGCCGTGGAAAACAAGCACAGGGTGCATACGCTAGGGCGTGTTGACAATTGGGTGTAATGCATTGATTTTAAATATAAATACCAATTTTCAGAAATCGGTGTATTCCTAATAAAATCAGTGGATTACTTATGAATTGTCAACAGCCCCTAGCCAATCCACTCTGCCACCACCCCCGGCGGGACAAACACCACTCCTGCGCCGCTTTGCCAGCGGATAGTCGCGCTATCGCCGCACAAGGCATTACGCGCGGCGCGGGCGACAAACGGCGGCAGCGTCAAGCCGTCTGCCGGCCAGTGCAGCCCGCTGTAACACAGCCCCGCCAACGACGACAAGGCGAATACGCTGACCTTGGCGCCCGCCTCGCCGTGTAGCCGCCATGCCGCCGGTCCGCTGGCGAAAAGACGTGTCCCGGCGCGCCCGAATAGCAGCGTTGGCAGGGCAAAACGCGGCAACACCCACAAATTGCCAAAGGCATGGTCTGCCTCGTCGCCATCCGCGCCGATGACCATCAGGCAGCGCGCCTGCGGCCAGCGCGTGCGCACAAAGGCAAGCGCCAGCTCAAAATCGGTTTCATCCTTTGCCACCGGGAAGGCGATGCGCGGCACATCGGCGGCAAAATCGCCACTGCTGTCAAAATCGCCCAGCCACCACTGCGGCGTCCACCCCAGCGCCGCTGCATGGCGTATGCCGCCATCAACGGCAACCACCACCTCGCCAGCTTGGCGATGATGATACGGACGCACAAAATTACCCGCTAATAACAACCAAATCGTCTCATTCATGAAGCGTTACCTCTGCTTTTTGCCATCTCAGGCGCGAGCGAATGCCGCGCTGATAAAATGCCAGCGCCGCAAAACAGCGCAAGAGATAGCCGATGAAGATTGAAACCCACCCCTTCCCGCCGGTATTGCCGCCCCAGGCGACAGTAATGATGAGCGGCAGTTTTCCGCCTACCGCCGACAAACGCAGCATGCAATTCCACTACCCCAATTTCCAAAACGATATGTGGCGCGTCTATGGCGACATCTTTTACCACGACCCCAAACACTTTGAAGTCGCCGGCGAAAAACGCTTTGACGCCGAGCGCATCCACGCCTTCCTCATGGCGCGCGGCATCGCCCTCTGCCCCAGCGTGCGCCGCGCCGTGCGCGAGAAAAACAACGCCGCCGACGCCCATCTGCGCGTCATTGAACCCCTCGACCTGCCCGCCATCGTGCAACAACTGCCACAGCTACGCCACATCTTCACCACCGGCGGCAAGGCAACCGAAGTGCTGCTTGGCTTCACCCAAGACCCAAAAGCCTCGCTAAAAACCGGCGACAGCCTCGCTTTCTGTTTGGGCGAACGCGAACTCTCGCTCACTCGCCTGCCCTCCACCTCGCGCGCCTACCCGCTCAAACTGGCGCAGAAAATCGCCGCCTACCGTCAATTCTTCCAGCGCTGCGGCTTGCTTTGAGGCAAAAAAACGCAGGTGTTTGCATGGGCAAACGCCTGCGTTTTCTCGCACCGCCAGCGGTGGCAGACGGGCGCTTATTTGGCGCGTTCGGCCGCAGTAGATACCTTCTGTCCTGCCCTTTCCACATCCCGCCCGAAGCCTTGCACGGTATTGCAGGCAACGAGCAGGCCGGCAAAAGCAAGCAGCGCGGCGGTTTGCGTCAATTTTTTTGTGGTTTTGTTCATCGGGGTCTCCTTGATTGTGACTTCCACCGTGGAAGCCTGTTTATTGTAGCGTTTTTTGCTGATTGCGCATGGCGTTCGCCGGGGTCGCATAATACAATCAACGCAGTTTCAACCGACAACAGGAGCAAACATGAATCCATCACTCATCAACGGCAGCACCATCTTCATCATCGTGCTGATTGTCCTTGTCTTTTGGGTTGGCCGTCGCGCCATCCAAATCGTTGACCAGGGCACGGAGCGCACCGTGCTGCGACTTGGCCGCTACAACCGCACCCTCGAACCCGGATTTCACCTCGTTGTGCCGCTGTGGGAGCGCGCCGACCGCAAGGTAAACATGAAAGAAACGGTGCTGGACGTGCCGCGCCAGGAAGTCATCACCAAAGACAACGCGCAAGTCACCGTCGATGGCGTCGTCTTCTACCAAATCACCAACGCCGCTAAGGCGAGCTACTCCGTCGATGACCTCGAACTCGCCATCCTGAACCTCGCCACCACCAACCTGCGCACCGTCGCCGGCTCGATGACGCTTGACGACCTGCAATCGCAGCGCGACGCCATCAACGTCCGCCTGCTCGGCATCATCGACGACGCCACCGACCCCTGGGGCGTGAAAGTCACGCGCGTGGAAATCAAAGACATCACCCCGCCCGCCGACCTGGTCGATGCGATGGCGCGGCAGAAAAAAGCCGAACAAATCAAGCGCGCGCAAATTCTTGAGGCGGAAGGGCATCGGCAGGCGGAAATCTTGCGCGCCGAAGGCCTGAAACAATCGCAAGTGCTGGAAGCGGAAGGGCGTAAAGAAGCTGCCTTCCTCGAAGCAGAGGCACGCGAACGCCAGGCGCAAGCGGAAGCGCGCGCTACCGAAATGGTCTCCAAAGCCATCGCCGAGGGCGGTACCAACGCCATCAACTACTTCGTCGCGCAAGAATACGTGCGCGCGCTGGGCAAATTCGCCGAAAGCGAGCAGCAAAAAACCGTCTTCATGCCGATGGAAGCGAGCGGCATCATCGGCGCGCTGGGTGGTATCGCCGAGATGTTCAGCAAAGGCGAGAAGAAGGGGTAAGACCATGCCCTTTGACCCGCCCTTCTGGAACTGGCTCATCCTCACCGGCATCTTCCTCTTAATAGAAGTGCTGACCGTCTCCTTCTTCTTCCTCTTCTGGGGGCTGGCGGCGGTGGCGCTGGTCGTCATCACCTTCATCGCGCCAACGCTGGACTGGCGCTGGCAATACGCCATCTTCGCCGTCCTCTCGCTTATCGCCATCCTTTGGTGGCGGCGGGTGGCGCGGCGCTGGCAGTCAAACAAAAACGACGCCGCGGCGCTGCTCAACAACCGCGGCGCGCAATACATCGGGCGCCACTTCACCCTCGATGCGCCCACCGAAAACGGCTACGGCAAGCTGAAAATCGGCGATAGCCTGTGGACGATTCACGGCGACGACCTGCCCGCCGGCACGGCCATTGTAATCACCGCCGCCGAAGATAACCGCCTGCACTACCGCAAGGCGGCGGAATGAACGTTGCCACCAAATCCCCCCTCCCCCGGTGGGGGAGGGGGCGGGCGTTCCCCACGAAAAAGGCGTCCGCCTTTTTCAAGGGAACCCGGGGTGGGGGTGCGAAAAAATCGCGCAGCGACAGCGCCGATTCCGCATTTACATACACGAAACCCGCTACCGCGTATATAAAAAAGACCTTCCTCACCCTCGCCCTCCTCGCCGCCCCCGCCTTTGCCGTCCCCGAACTCAAACCGCTGGCAAGCGGCGGCCACTACGCCAGCCACTACTACCAAAACGTGCGCTACGGCATCTACCAAGCAGAGCCAGCGCAGGTGTCATTGCACTGGAAAGACAGCGGCGGCAACGCCTACGCCACCCTCGCTACCCTGAAGCGCAGCCTTGAGCAAAGCGGCGCGCAGGTCGCCTTTCTCATGAACGCCGGCATCTACAGCATGCACGATGCCCCGGCGGGACTGTGGATAGAGCGCGGCAAAACGCTGGTGCCGCTCAACCGCAACAACGGCAAAGGCAATTTCCACATCCAGCCGAACGGCGTCTTTTACATCAAAGGCGGCAAGGCGCGCATCCAAACCAGCGCCGCCTACCAACTGGGCAAACACCAGCCCGATTGGGCAGTACAATCCGGGCCGATGTTGCTGCTGGACGGCAAGCCGAACGCCCGTTTCGTGAAAAACCTCTCCAGCCCGCACAAACGCAACGCCGTCTGCACCACCAAAGACGGCCGCCTCTACTTCATCCTCACCGAAGACTACGGCGACGGCGGCGAATGGCCGAGCTTCCACCGCTTCGCCGCCGCGCTACAACACTTCGGTTGCCACGACGCACTCTACCTTGACGGCACCCTTTCCGGCTGGTACATCCCCGGCATCGCCGGCACCTTCCACTGGCGGCACTACGTCGGCATTATTGCTGTTACCAGCGCGCCCAGCCGCTGAAAAAACAAGACGCGCTACGGCGCGTTTTTTAATGTCCGCTCATGCCAAAAACGTATAACGCCAGGCAAAAGCGCTATTTCACACGCCCCAATGCCGTCCCTATCATGCGGGTCTCTATAAACAACCACTAAAGGAGATTCCCCCATGAGTAACACCCTCGCCCTCGACGGGCTGCAAGACGACCACAAAGACGGGCAAACGGCGCGGCGCGCGCCGCCGCCGCTGTGGTTCAAAAAGGAAGACAGCTGGGCGATTGTTATCGGCCTCGGCCTGGTCGTTGCTGCCACCGTGTTGTTCCTCGTGAACAAGAGCGGCGTGCTGCCCTATTTCACCTTTTCCGCGCCCGGCTGGAAAACGCCCGCCGATCTCGTCGCCAAGTTGCCGGCGAAACTGCCCGGCGCGCTCGGCCTCTTTTTGCTGCTCGCCAGCACCCTCACCCTCGGCGCGCGCAGTCTTGGCTATGACACGCGCCGCTTTCTGCGCGGTTTTGTCGCACTCTATCTGCTCGCCATCGCCGTCCTCGTCATCAGCGCCAATGTCGCAGTGAAAAGCGCACAGTTGGAATCGCCGTTGGTGGCGCTGTTCGTCGGCCTCGTGCTCGGCAACGTCCTGCGTCTGCCAGCCTGGTTCAGCGAGGCGCTGCGCACCGAATATTATGTGAAGACCGGCATCGTGCTGATGGGCGCGACGCTGCCGTTTACCATCATTCTGCGCGCTGGCCCAGCAGCGATTGGGCAAGCGCTGATTGTTTCCGTCGTTACCTTTACCAGCATTTATCTCGCCGCTACCCGCTTGTTTGGGCTTGACCGCCGCTTTGCCGCGACCCTCGGCGCTGGCGGCTCGATTTGCGGCGTTTCCGGCTCGATTGCCATCGGCGGCGCCTGCCGCGCGGAAAAGGCGCACGTCTCGATGGCGATTTCGCTGGTTATCGTTTGGGCGGTGGTGATGATTTTCGTCCTGCCCGCCGCCAGCCGCGCCCTCGGCCTGCATCCGGGCGTCGCCGGGGCGTGGATTGGCACCTCTGAATTTGCCGACGCCGCCGGTTTCGCCGCTGCCGAAGCGATTGGCCATGATGCTGCCACCGAGGCATTCACCCTGATGAAGGTGGTCGGGCGCGATATGTTCGTCGGCATCTGGGCGTTTCTCGTTGCCATCCTCGCCGTTACGGTGTGGGAACGGCAAAGCGCGGCGCAGAGCGAGCGCATCGACCGCCGCGAAATCTGGCGCCGTTTCCCGAAATTCATCCTCGGCTTTTTCATCGCCTCATTGCTGACCACCGCCGTCATCAGCGCGCTCAACGCCGACGCGGGCAAAGCCTACAGCGCCGAAGCCTTGAAAACGCTGAAAGAACTGCGCGGCTGGTTCTTCACCCTCACCTTCTTAAGCATCGGCCTGACCACGCGCTTCCGCGAACTGGCGGCGGTTGGCCTCAAGCCGTTCTTCGCCTTCGCGGTCGGCGTTGCCATCAACCTGCCGCTCGGCTACTGGCTCTCTAACCACGTATTTGACGCCTACTGGCGCAGCCTGGGCGCATAAACAGGAACGGCTATGCACCTGGTCAATATCCAAATCAGCGTCAATAGCACCCACCCGGCGCACGACGCGCGCAATGCCAGCCTGCGCGACTGGCTCGCCGCCCACGCCTTCGCCATTGCCGAAAAACGCGGCGACTGGCAGGCGGTCAGCCACGACGGCGAAGGCAGCGACCTCAAACGCGCCCTACGCGCCGCCGGCTTCACCGACCGCGATTACCAAATCCGCATCGAATACCAGCGCGCCTGGGGGTTTTTATAAGAAAGCCCCCTCCCCCGCAGGACGCGAAGCGTCCGCAGCGGGGGAGGGATGGGGTGGGGGCAAAAGCGCATATGCCCTATAAACCGTGCAAGCCCTCGTCCCGCCCATCGGAAAAACGCTGCGCATTTTTCCTGCGGGCGCCCCTCTCCTAAAGAGAGTAATTCCCACGATTCCGCCAATACATTCACAAGGAAAACCGTCATGACCGGCAAACTCTCCGACAACGAACGCCTCAAAGACCAAAGCGACTACCTGCACGGCACCATCAGCCGCGACCTCACCGATGGCATCACCGGCAGCTTCAAGGGCGACAACTTCCAGCTTATCCGCTTCCACGGTATGTACGAGCAGGACGACCGCGACATCCGCGCCGAGCGCGTCGAACAAAAACTCGAACCGCTAAAAAGCATGATGCTGCGCTGCCGCCTGCCCGGCGGCATCATCAGCCCCAAACAATGGCTGGGTATCGACCAATTCGCCAGCGAGCACACCCTCTACGGTTCCATCCGCCTCACCAACCGCCAGACCTTCCAATACCACGGCGTGCTAAAACCCGACATCAAGCCGATGCACCAATGGCTGCACAAACTAGGATTGGACAGCATCGCCACCGCGAGCGATGTGAACCGCAACGTCCTCTGCACCACCAACCCGGTAGAAAGCAGCCTGCACAAAGAGGCCTACGAATGGGCGAAAAAAATCAGCATGCAGCTCTTGCCGCGCACCAGCGCCTACGCCGATATTTGGCTCGATGGCGAAAAAGTCTTTTCCAGCGAGCCGCCGAAGCCGCTCATCAAAGAAGTCGCCGATGACGTCGAACCCATCCTCGGCAAGACCTACCTGCCGCGCAAATTCAAAACCGCGGTCGTCATCCCGCCGGACAACGAAGTCGATATCCACTCCAACGACCTCGGCTTCGTCGCCATCGAAGAAGACGGGCATCTCGTCGGCTTCAACGTGCTGGTTGGCGGCGGCCTTTCCAGCGAACACGGCAACACCACAACGTTTCCCAACAAATCCTACGAATTCGGCTTCGTGCCGCTTAGCCACACCCTGCACTGCGCCGAAGCCGTCGTTACCACCCAGCGCGATTGGGGCGACAGAAGCGACCGCAAACACGCGCGCACCCGCTACACCTTAGAGCGCGTCGGTGTGGATAACTTCAAAGCCGAAGTCGAAAAACGCATGGGCATCAAATTCGCGCCCATCCGCCCGTACCAATTCACCACCCGGGGCGACCGCATCGGCTGGGTCAAAGGTGAAGAAGGCAACTGGCACCTGACCTTATTCATCGAAAACGGCCGCATCACCGACCAGCCGGGTGGCAAACAACTCAAAACCGGCCTGCGCAAAATCGCGGAAATCCACAAAGGCGACTTCCGCCTGACCGCCAACCAGAACCTCATCGTCGCCGGCGTGCCGCCGCGCGATAAAAAACGCATTGAGGCGATCGCGCGCGAACACGGGCTGATTGACCCGAAAACCAGCAAACAGCGGGAAAACAGCATGGCATGCGTTGCCCTGCCGACCTGCCCGCTGGCAATGGCAGAAGCCGAGCGCTTCCTGCCCGGGCTGATTGACCGCGTCGATGAAATCCTTGCCAAACACGGTATCCCGGACGAACACATCATCCTGCGCGTTACCGGCTGCCCGAACGGCTGCGGCCGGGCGATGCTCGCCGAAATCGGCCTGGTCGGCAAAGCGGTCGGGCGCTACAACCTCTTCGCCGGCGGCAACCGCGAAGGCACGCGCATCCCGCGCCTCTACAAAGAAAACATCACCGAGGCGGAAATCCTTGCCATCCTCGACGAATGGATAGGCGCCTGGGCACGCGAACGCGAAGCGGGCGAAGGCTTCGGCGACTACGCCATCCGCGTCGGCATCGTCAAACCGGTGCTGGACGCGCCACGCGACTTCTGGGCGGCGTAAGCGGCATAAAAAAACCGGCGCAATGCCGGTTTTTTTGCAGTTGTCGAAATATACATACACGAACCCCGCTACCCTGTATGTAAATGGGGGATTGACTTCCCCGCCACGCACGTTGTTGCAGCCACTCGCTTAGCGATACGCCGCCATCAGCGTGTGCGCGAAAGGTGTCCAGAAAACGTGCTTCAGTCCGGCGGCCTTGAGGCGGTGATTCGTCCAGCTGTTGCAAGTATTGAACAGGCTATAACTGCCGCGCGCCGCGTAAAAAGCATCGTTGTCGCCATAGGCACGGCCGGCGATAACCTGGGCGCGGCCAGCGCTGTCTGTTTGCAAACTGGCAACAATACTGGCGGCAAGCGCGCGGTATTCGTCAGTGCTGACGTCGATGGCGACACTATTCGGCGTTGCCTGTAGTTGCGGCAAAAACGTAACGTGGATGACCGTATCGCCAAGCCCGGCAACCGCCTTGAAGGCGGTGGCGACTTTCATATCGCGCCACTGCGGGGTTTCCAAATAGAAGGCGCGGTCGCCCCAGCCGAAAGCGACATAGTCAGGCGGGAAGTACAACTGGCGCGCATCGGCGGGGTCGATGACCGTCGTCCAGTCAAAAACGGCGTTGTTGAGCGGCAAGGCGAGGTCGGTATGCACGCCGTTATCGAGCAGGAAAACGGTGATGTCGCGTGCGGCGGCAGCGCGTGGCGGTTCACGCACAACACTACCGAGCATCAGCGCGGCGAGCAGATAAAGCAGCGGCAGGACGAGCAAAGCGGCAAGCAGTTTGCCAAAAAAACGAAGCATAAAAATGGCGGCTAAAAACGGGGCGGCAATGTTAAACGATAGTCAGCAGACTGGCGATGCCACCCACGAAAATCCCTTTATAATTCGCGCCCTATCCCAACCGGAGTCCCACCATGCAAACCCGTCCCGCCCTTCTCTTCCTTGCCCTTGCCGCCGCGGTTCACGCGGAAAACGCCGCGCCATCGCCGCAAACAACCGCCCCGGCGGTGCAACAAGCGACAAGCGCCGCGCCATTGCAAGCACTGCGCGCCAGCCTGCACGCCATTCCGGACGAGCCGTCTGCCAGCCTCGAACGCGCCGAGCAATACCAGCAACAGGGCAAACACCTGCTTGCCGCGAAAACCCTGCTCACCCTCGCCGAACAAGACAACGCCGAGGCCGCCATCAGGCTGGGCGGCATGCTGCAAAGCGGCGAACACATCGTGCAGGACCTTGCCGCCGCCAGGGCGCTGTACCTGCAAGCGGCGCAACAGGGCGCGGCGGTGGCGGAAGCGCTATGGGGCGAACTGGATGACCCGGATACCTTCGACGACCACGAACGCATAGAAGCGCAAGCCGCCGCCGGAGATGCCGCCGCGCAGCGCGAGCTGGGCGAGCAGTACCGCAAAGGCAGCAACATCGAGCAGGACATGACAAAAGCGCGCGACCTCTTGCAGCAAGCGGCAAAACAGGGCGAGCGCGAAGCCGCCTTTACCCTGGGCGTCCTCGCCTTTAACGACAACCAGCTCGATAGCGCGCGCGATTACTTCCAGCAGGCCGCCGCCTGGCACGCCCTGGGGCGCACCGAAGAACGACGCGAAGACTACCCCGCCGCCATTGCCGCCTATGAAAAAGGCATTGCCGCCGGCGACGATGACAGTCGCACCGCCCGCGCCGCACACTATCTAGCGGATGGCATGGCGGCGCAGGCACGCAGCGAAACCGACAAGGCAGAGGAAAACTACCGCCAGGCGCAAGCCTTGCTGGCGCAAGCGCACGGCTACCGTCACGACCTGCTGCTGGCGCAAACCTACCGCGAGGGGTTGGGCGTGGAAAAAAATACCGACGAAGCCATTCGCCTCTTACAAGAACTTGCCGATTACCCGCGCCCCTATTACGCGCAAAGCGTGCTCTACGGCTATGGCGCAGACCCGGCGCACCGCGAGGCGATGTGGCAACTCTCCGGGCTGGAAACACAGCGCGGCCATGCGCAAGAGGCGCTGCAATGGGCGGAGCGCGCTGCCGGTCATGGCCAGCCGCAGGCGCAGTATTACCTGGCGCAGCGCTACCACATCAACGGCGAACAGCCAGACGCCGTCGCTTCGCTTTACTGGCGAGAAACAGCGGCGGAAAACGGCTACGCCCCCGCCGCAGAAACGCTCTACCTTCTCTACCGCGATGGCCGCGAAGGCTACCCGCAGGACGCCGAAAAGGCGAAATACTACAAAGCGCTATCGACAACCGCCTCGCGCTACCACTTGCCCGCCGACTGGTTCGGCATCTTGCGCGGCAAGCCGCAACACGTCGGTGGCGGGGTGCTGTAGTTTTGTTGGATGGAAAAAGCCGCCCGCAGGCGGCTTTTTTACGGCGGCAAATACGCCGTGCCGCGACCATATTCGGACGAGCTGCTGCAGTTCCGCTGCGGGCTTAGGGCGTGTTTACAATTGGGCACCCCCCTCCCCCGCAGGGCGAAGCCCGCAGCGGGGGAGGGACGGGTCTCCCCT
>CAUVOF010000069.1:0-12809 GCA_963553325.1 uncultured Cardiobacterium sp. | reverse complement strand
GCAGCATAAGGCTTACAGCGTTTTTTAGCCTCCATTTTGTCCTATACGCCAAAAAACCCGCTACCAAGGCGGGTTTTTCGTGGGCGGGTCGTTTAGAACATCACCTGGCCGCCGGTTATGTTAATCGACTGCCCGGTGCAGTAAGCGGCTTTATCGCTGGCGTAGAAGAGCAGCACGTTCAGCACGTCCTGATAGTCGCAGCCGCGCTTGAGCGGAACCTTGTCGATGTAGGTCTGCTCTACCTGGTCTTCCGGGATGCCGAGTTTTTTCGCGTATTCGGGAATGAGCGACTGGAACATCGGCGATTTCAGCAGGTTGCCCAGCATCAGCGCGTTCACGGTAATGCCGCTGTCGGCAAGGTCAAGCGCGAGCGACTGGGTGAGGCCGACCGCGCCGAATTTGGCGGCGCTGTAGCCGGAATTGTATTTGCTGCCGACTTTGCCCGATTTGGAATTGATTTCGATGATGCGGCCACGGATGCCGTCGCGCCGCATCAGGCGGGCAAAGGCGCGGGCGCAGAGGAAGTAACCGGTGAGATTCACCGCAAGCGAGCGCTCAAAGTCTTGTAGCGGGAAATCCCAGATGGGGCTTGCCTTGGCGACGCCTGCGCTATAGACGAGCAAATCGCTGCGGCCAAAGGTGCTATCCACCGCTTGCGCGAGCGTATCAACGGCGGCTTCGTTGGTGGCATCGACGGTAAAACCAGCAGCGCGCCCGGCGCCACGGGTGGCGTTGATTTCCTCGGCGACCGCTTCGGCGTTCGCGCCGTTAATATCGGCGACGGCGACGCGGTAGCCCGCATCCGCCAAGCCTTTGCAGAGAAACGCGCCCAGCGTTTGCCCGCCGCCGATGACGATGGCTGTTTGGGTAGTCATGATGGAATCCTCTCAAAAAGTTTCGATGCTGAAGTCGCTGCCTTCATGCAGCGCGTCTGCCGGCAGATGGCCGAGCAGATGCACCGTGCCGGGCAGTTTCGCTTCTTCCGCGCCGTCGAAATAGACGGTTACGTGGCCGAGGGCGCGGAAATTGTCGAGGGCGTTGCCGCCGATAGCGGTCAGCGGGAATCGCTTGCCGTTGAAGACAAAAAGGTCGCCCAGGGCAAAATCATGCACCAGCGTGCCGTGGGTATGCAGAAAGCAATAATCGGCCATGTCGGCAGTTGCCTCATTTTCGGCAAAGAGAATGAACATGCCGTCCTCAAAGCCTTCCCGTGCCAGCGAACCGGCACGGGTGAATTGCGATTGATAAATCACCGGCATGACTTACCCCTGATAAATAAAGCCGGAAACGAACCAGGCGAGCAGCACCGTCGGCGCGCCAGTGAGGAAACGTCCGAGCAGCACCGAAGGCACGCCGACCCGCACCGTGTCCTGCTTCGCTTCAGCGAGCGAAAGGCCAACCGGAATGAAGTCGCAGGCGGCTTGCGCGTTGATGGCAAACAGCGCAGGCAGCGCCAGATGCGGTGGCACAACCCCTTGCCCAATCATCGTGCCGACCAGCACGCCGATAACCTGCGCAATCACCGCGCCTGGGCCGAGGAAGGGCGAGAGGAAGGGGAATGAGCAAATCAAGGACAGCACAACCAGGCCAATCGGACTCTTGGCAAGCGGTTCGAGGCCGTGCGCAATCCAGTCGCCCAGACCAGAGGCGATGATGATGCCAATCAGCGCCGAGACAAACGCCATAAACGGCAGAATCGTTTTCAGCACCGTGTCAATCGTGTCGCGTCCCGCCTGGAAAAAGACGGCGATGACCGATCCCATGCCCATGCCAATGCGCGCCAACAGGCCGTCGGACTGTTCGGTAATCTTGCGGGACGTGTCATAGTCGCGCGGCGCAGCCGTGGAAAGGCGGGCAGCGGGGGCTGCGGCAGCGGCGCCATCTTCCAGCAGAGTGATGTCGTCCGGGCGCACCGCCGACACATAAATGTCTTCCACAATAAAATCTGCCAGCGGGCCGGATTTACCGGTTGCGTGAATATTGATGGTCGGAATGCGCCGCTTCGGATACAGACCACAGCGCAGCGTGCCGCCGCAGTCAATAATCGCCACGCCAATCTCTTCCGCCGGCGGTTCGCCGTCCTTGAAGCCATCGACCGCTTCCCAGCCGGTGAGCGCCACCAAGCGGTCAACAATATCCGGGCGCGTGCCTGCGGTCATATAAAGAATCTTCTTGCCTTCTTCCAGCGGCAGCGTCAGCGGGCCGCCCCAGCCGCCATTACCTTTGACAATACGAATAGCCTTGCTCATGACGTTCCCCCTTAGTTGGAATTACCCAAATTAACCGTGCGCTCGAGACGAATACCCATGCGCTTCTCAAACAGCGCTGTCGTCCAGTCATTGACCCAGCCACGGAAGAAATTGGTCACCATGCCGACCAGCAAATAACTGACCGCAAGCGGCGCCAAATCCAAGCCTAACGTTTGCAAACCGCTGGCGATTCCCAAATACACAAATAGCTCACCGGGGTTGATGTGCGGGAACATCCCGTTCATCGAATGGCAGCTATAAGAGGCCGCGGCGTAATAACTCGGCTTGTAGCACTCCGGCATAAAGCGCCCCAGGCTCAGCGTCATTGGGTTGCAAAAAACAAACGTACCGATGACCGGCAGCACCAAATAACGCGAGACCGGATTGCCGGCAGACTTCTGCGCCAGGCGCTCAATGCGCTTCTGCCCGACAAAAGCAATCACCGCATTCATCACCACCAACAGCGAAATCAACAACGGCAAAATGCCAGTTACCATGCCGACGAATACCTCGCCGCCCTTCTGAAACAGGCCGATAAACCACTCGGCCCCGTGCGTAATCGCGTGCATAAAAAGCCTCCAGAAATAAAGAAAAACCCGCAGCCGGACGCCCGATACTGCGCAGCACGGATTGTAGCCAGCGCGTGCAAAATAACAAGATTTCACCCATAAAAAACAATTTTTCACTTGTTTATACATGGAATTTTCTTGCTGGAAATTCATCAAACCCTGGCAAAATCGCACAAAAAAACTACGAAACGGTAGAGAAACAGGGGATGAGCGCTACATTCATGCAAATGCAGTCCAACTGACGCAAAAAAACGCAGGTTGGAAAACCAAATCTGCGTATCACAGTCATTCATTTACATACAGGGTAGCGGGATTCGTGTATGTATAGCAATACGTTGTAGGTCGGGCATTTATGCCCGACAAATCCCATTCGCAATGTCGGGCATAAATGCCCGACCTACGGGCTATAAATCTGCTCGCAAGCCGGCAAGATATGCAAAAAAGCCCCGCCAATGTGCGGGGCTTTGTTTTCGCTTTACTGCTGAAGATGAGGCGCCAACGTTTGCGCTATTCGGTAAATGGCGCCATGTTTTTTGCGGCTGATTGGTCATTTACATACGCGGTAGCGGGGTTCGTGTATGTAAACGGCGCGGCTTTGTCTTTAGGCTTCCCAACCCTGAATGTTGGCGGTAACGAGGTCGGCGAGTAGCTCAATATGCGCCGGGTCGTCGTTGAGCGCCGGGATGTAGTCGTAGTGCGTGCCGCCGTATTGCAGGAAGAGGTCGCGGTTGGTCATCGCCATTTCTTCGAGGGTTTCCAGGCAGTCGGCGGTAAAGCCGGGACAGATGATGCGGATGTTTTTGTGGCCTGCGGCGGCAAGTGCGCGGATGGTTTCGTCGGCGTAGGGTTGCAGCCAGGGTTCGTTGCCAAAGCGCGATTGGTACACAAGGCGGTAGCGTTCGGCGGGCAGTTGTAGTGCGGCGGCGACGGCGGCGACGGTCGCTTCGCATTGTTGTTGGTAGGGGTCGCCTTCTTTGCTGTAGCGCGCCGGCACGCCGTGGAAGGAAAAGAGCAGTTTTTCGCTCGCGCCGTGTGCGAGGGTGTGGCGACGGATGCTGTCGGCAAGGGCGGTGATGTAGCGCGGATGGGCGTGCCAGTCGCGGATAAAGCGCAGTTCGGGGATACCGCGCCGCTGCGCCAGTGCCTGGGCGACGCCGTCGAAGACGCTGGCGGTGGTGGCGTCGCTGTATTGCGGGTACATCGGCACGACGAGCAGTTTTTCCAGACCGCGCGCGGCGAGGTCACGCAGGACGCGGCTGATGGAAGGTTCGCCGTAGCGCATCGCGCTGGCGACGTGAATGTGGCCGAGGCCACGCGCAGCGAGGGTGGCGCGCAGGGCGACGGTTTGTCGCGCGGTAATGGCGATGAGCGGTGCGCCGTCTTCTTGCCAGATTTGCCGGTAGGCGTGCGCCGAGCGTTTCGGGCGGGTGTTCAGGACGATGCCGTGCAGGATGGGCAGCCATTTCCAGCGCGGTAAATCGACGACGCGGCGGTCGGAGAGGAATTGGTTGAGGTAGGGGCGTAGCGCTTTTTTCGTCGGCGCTTCGGGCGAGCCGAGGTTGATGAGCAGGACGGCGATGGGGGCGGGGGTTTGGGGCATGGTGTGGATTGGTTTTTAGGCGGTGGACGGGCGGCGGCGGTTGCCGTGCACCCGGGTAAATGGATGGGGGCGGGCGGTCAGTCGTCAAATCCTTCTTGTATCGCCCCGCCACCGTAGCCGTGCGCGAGGTCGTTGAAGCGTAGGTACTGCCCCTGAAAGCTCAGTTTGACCGTGCCGATGGGGCCGTTACGCTGTTTGCCGATGACGATTTCGGCGATGCCTTTTTCGGATGATTCCGGGTTATAGACGTCGTCGCGATAGACGAACATGATGACGTCGGCGTCCTGCTCTATCGCCCCCGATTCGCGGATATCTGACATGATGGGGCGCTTGTTTGGCCGACTTTCTACTTGGCGCGAGAGCTGCGACAGGGCAATCACCGGCACGTTCATTTCTTTGGCGAGCAGTTTGAGGGCGCGCGAGATTTCGCCGACGAGCGAGGCGCGGTTGTCGTTGCGGCTGTCTGGCAGTTGCATCAGTTGCAGGTAATCGACCAGCACCAACCCCAATTCGCCCACTTCGCTTTTTAGGCGGCGCACGCGCGCGCGCAACTCGCTGGCGGTGAGGTTGGAACCGTCGTCGATGTAGATGGGCGCGTTTTGTAGCTGGGTAATGGCGATGGTGAGTTTGCGCCGCTCGTTTTCGCCTTTGATTTCGCCTTTGCGCAGGTCGGACTGGTCGATGCTGCCAAGTGAGGACATCATGCGCAGCACCAGCGCCCGCGCCGGCATTTCCAGCGAGAAGATGGCAACCGGCAGTTTGGCGCTGATGCCCACGGATTCGGCGATGTTCATCGCGAAGGTGGTTTTACCCATCGAGGGGCGGCCGGCGATGATGATGAGGTCGCCGGGTTGCAGGCCGGCAGTCATTTTGTCCAGGTCTTTGAAGCCGGTGGGGATGCCGATGACATCGCTGCCGCGCTGGCTGATTTCTTGCAGGTAGTGGACGGCGTCCGCCAGCACCGTTTTCATTTGGTGGAAGCCGTCGCGCTCGTTTTTTTGGTAACGGTTTTTGATGTCGAAGACGCGCTGTTCGGCGCCGTCGAGCAGTTGCGCCGCGCTGCGCCCTTCGGGGAAGTAAACGCTTTGCGCGATGTCGCCGCTGCTTTTTAAGAGTGAGCGCAGGATGGATGCCTCGCGCACGATGTCGGCGTAGGCGACGACGTTCTGCGCACTGCCGAAGGCGTTGGCGAGGCTGGCGAGGTAGGCGGCGCCGCCGATGTTTTCCAGCTCGCCGCGTTCGCGCAGTGCATCGGCGACGGTTACTACGTCCAGCGGTTGGGCGCGCGCCGCGACGGTTTCCATCGCCTGGAAAATGAGCTGGTGCGCGCGGTTGTAGAAATCCACCGCCTCAACCCGTCCGGCGACGCGGTCCCACATTTCTCCGTCAAGCAGCACGCCCGCCAGCACCGCTTGTTCGGCGTCTTGCGACTGCGGCGGTTGGCGTAGGCGTTCTTCCTGTCCCGCAAACTCTGTCATCGCGCGCTTCCGCGCCGCACTTGTTCTTCCGCGACGAGGCGGGCGCGCGTTGCATTGACCCAGCTTTCCGCTAGTTCGTTGATTTCCGCGACGGTCTTGCCCGCCGGGTCAATCGGCTCGCCGACCACCACCTGCACCGTGCCGGGGTGCATCAGGCCGCGTTTCGGCCAAAACTGTCCGGCGTTGTGCGCCACCGGCACCGCCGGCACGCCCAGCGCCGCTGCGAGCCGCGCCGCGCCCGCCTTGAATGGCAGTGGTGCGTCATAAGGCGCGCGCGTGCCTTCCGGGAACAAAATCACCGAATAGCCCGCTTCAATGCGTTTGCGCCCTTCTTCGATGACCTTTTGCATCGCCTGCCGCTTCTGCTTGCGGTCGATGGGAATCGGCTTCAACACCGCCAGCGCCCAGCCGAAAAACGGCAGCCACATCAGTTCTTTCTTCAATACCCACACCTGGCGCATCTTCAGCTTCGGCAAAAACGCCGTTTCCCAAGTGGACTGGTGATTGACCATCAACACGCAGGCGCCGGGCGGCATCTTTTCCAGCCCGTGAATCTGCCACTTGATGCCCGTAACAAGCCGCGCCAACCAGATGGTGCTGTAGCCCCAGCCAAAAGCGAGGCGCAGCCGCAGCGAAAACGGCAGCACAATCAGGCAGACGATAAAAATCGTCCACAGCACCGTTACCGGCACAAACAAAATCTTGAACAACCAAGAACGCAAAAACAGCATCACGCCGCCTCCTTCAACCAACTAGCCACCGCCGATTCCACATTGGCATACACCGCGACATCTTCCAGCTTGCCGCGCCATTTGTGCGCCACCGCGCGCCCGTTGCCCGTTTTCACCAAGACCGGCACCGCACCGGCGGCACGCGCCGCTTCCACATCGGCGAGGCTGTCGCCGACAAACGGCACGCCGGCAAGCGAGACGCCAAAATGCGCCGCCTGGTCGAGCAGCATTCCCGGATTGGGTTTGCGCCACGGGTGCGCGGCATCGGCGCTGGCGCAGAAGACAATGCGAGCGATGTCGCCGCCGAACTCGCGCGTAACCAGCAGCAGGCGGGCGTGGATGCGCGTCAGCATCGCCTCATCGAGCGCGCCGTGAGCAATCGCCCCTTGGTTGGTGCAGACGCCAACGCGAATGCCAGCACGGGTGAGGCGGGCGATGCCGCGCAAGGCGTTGGACAACAGACGCAGCTCTTCCGGGCGACGCACCGCGCCGTTTTCATTTAAGACGCCGTCGCGGTCGAACAACACCAATTTCTTGGAAAAATCAAACATTTATCGAATAACCCCATGCGCAAAAGAGGGCGCGAAGTGTAGCACAGGCGGCATTTGCCCGATGGCGCCGACGCTAACATTTGAAGAAACAAACCATACGCCGCGTGGCAAAAATCGCCGCAGCCGCGCCGCAAAAATTGAGCCAAACGCGCAGAAAAACGCTACACGCGCTGCAGAAGCGATGCGCTATAATCCGCCGCCTTTCCCCTAGTACAGAGAAAAACATGAAAAAAACCATTACCCTGACCCTGCTCGCCCTGGCCACCACCGCCAGCGCCGACGATGTCACCATCACGAAAAAGCTGCACGATTTCGGCCTGAAAAACGTGGAAATCGGCGACAGCCCCATCCCCGGCATGCGCAGCGTCATCACCGAACAGGGCATTTTCTACGCAACCGAAGACGGCAAATACTACCTGCAAGGCGACCTGGTCGAACTAAGCGACAAAGGGCCGATTGATTTGAGCAACCGCCCGCTCATGCCCAAGCTGGAAGCGCTCAAGGACGAGATGATTCTTTTCCCGGCGAAAGACGAAAAATACGCCATCACCGTTTTCTTCGACGTGTCCTGCCACTACTGCCAGCTGCTGCACAAGGACATCGCCGCCCTCAACGAACGCGGCATTACCGTGCGCTACCTCGCCTTCCCGCGCAGTGGCCCCGGCAGCAAAATCGCGCGGCAAATGGAAACCGCCTTCAGCGCCAAAGAAAACAAGGCACAACTGCTCGCCGACCTGGAAGACGGCAAAGAAATCCCGGAAACCCGCGCCGACAAAGTGAAAAAACACTACGAACTCGGCCACCAATTCGGCGTGCAAGGCACACCCGCCATCATCACCCCGCAAGGCACGCTGATTCCCGGCTACTACAAGCCGGACAGCCTACTGAAAATGCTGGAAAACGAGCATTCATCCTGACACTCGCTTCAGTTGTGCAAAAACGCCCGCTTCCGGGCGTTTTTTTGTGTCCCTACTTCAATACTGCCTGCGGATAACTGCCCAGCACGCGGAACAGGCTGGCGCTTGCCTGGATTTCCGCGAGCAGGGTTTGCATGTTGGGGTCGCTTTGGTGGCCATCGAGGTCGATGAAGAAGATGTACTCCCAGATGCCCTGCTTGCTTGGCCGCGATTCGATGCGGGTCATGTTGATGCCGTGGCGGCTGATGGGTTCGAGCAGTTTGTAGAGTAGGCCGGGGCGGTTTTGCGAGGTAACGAGGATGGTGGTTTTGTCGTGCCCGCTGGGCTCGGTCGCGTCTTTGCCGATGACGAAAAAGCGGGTGGTGTTATTGCCGTCGTCCTCGATGTGCGCGTAACGCAGCGGCACGCCGTAGCGTTCGGCCGCCATTTTGCCGGCAATGGCGGCGGCGTCCGGTTCGGCAGCGGCAAGTTTCGCCGCTTCGGCGTTGCTGGAGACGGTGATGGTTTCCGCGTCTGGCAGGTTCTCGCCAAGCCAGGCGCGGCATTGCGCCAGCGATTGGCTGTGCGAATAGACGCGGCGGATGTCTTTCAGGGTGGCGGCGTGGGTGAGGAGGTTTTGCCCGATGCGCAGCAGCACTTCGCCGCAGATGAGCAGGGGCGAGGTAGCGAAGGTATCGAGGGTGTGGGTGACCATGCCTTCGGTGGAGTTTTCTATCGGCACGACGCCGTAGTTGCAGGCGCCGCTTTCCACCGCCTTGAAGACGTCGCTGATGGAGCGCATCGGCCGGGTTTGTACCGAATGGCCGAACTGCTTGAGTGCCGCTGCCTGGGTAAAAGTGCCTTCCGGGCCGAGGTAGGCGATTTCCAGCGGCAATTCGAGGGCGAGGCAGGCGGACATGATTTCGCGGAACAGCCGCATCATTTCCTGGTCGGACAAGGGCCCGGCGTTGAGCGCGGCGACCCGTTCCAACACTTGCCGCTCGCGTTCGGGGCGGTAAAAATCCGGCTTGGCGCGGTTTTCGGCTTTTTTGATTTCGCCCACCTGCTGCGCGCAACGGGCGCGGGCAGAAAGGGCAGCGAGGATTTCGGCATCGAGCGCATCGATTTGCGCGCGCAGTTCGGCAAGAGTTGGCATCGACATGGGTTGCTCCGGTTCTGGCGGGGCGTGCTATTCTCGCACATTCCTTAATTATTCCGGGACATCACCATGAGCGAAACGCTTGAAATTCATCCGGCGCGCATCAAGCCGCGCGACATTGCCCACATCGTCGAAACACTGCGTCGCGGCGGCGTTGCCATCGCGCCCAGCGACTCCGGCTACATCCTCCTCTGCCAGCTTGACGACAAGGCGGCAGCGGAAAAAATCCGCCATATCCGCGAGCTTGACCGCGACCATCCCTTCACCATTCTCTGCGCCGACCTGACTGGGCTTGCGCATTACGCCCGCGTCGATAACGTGCAGTTCCGCCTGCTGAAGACGCTCTTCCCCGGCGCTTTTACCTGCATCCTGCCCGCCAGCCGCGAGGTACCGCGCCGTATGCAGCACGACAAGCGCAAGACCATCGGCATCCGCGTCCCCGACCATCCGGTGTTGCAGGCAATCCTTGCCGAACACGGCGAGGCGCTGATGGGCGTGTCGCTCTTTGACAGCGACGCCTGGGAAGCGGATATTCACGAGCTGCCCGCCGCTGTTACCGGGCAGGTAGCGCTGATAGTGGACGTTGGCGACCTGCCGCTGCGGCCGACGACCGTGCTGGATTTGACGGAAATGCCGCCGCTGGTTTTGCGAGAAGGCGCGGGCGATGTCGCCGGCTTGCTGTGAAATAAAAAAGGCGGTCTGCTGACCGCCCTTTTACTGCTAAAGATGATGCCGCCGCCAAACTTTCGGGTTTTCCGGCGGTTTGCTTTCTTTCCAAAAGCCACGGCGATAGCGCCGCGCCTGTTTTTCCGCCTCACGGTATTCGTTCGGCGTGTCCTTGCCGTCGTAGGCGAAGGCGTAGCCATCGCTGACCATCAGCAGATTGATGTTGCGCCCCAAGTCATAAAGCGTGCCGAGGCTGCGCTGGTAGTAATCCTTGCCGTGGTAGCGCATTTCAAAATTGCGCGGCAGTCGGTCCTGCAATGCCTTGCGCGCCTGCGCGCCAAAAGGTTTCTGCCCGGTTTCTGGCGCGTCAATGCCAGCGAGGCGGATGCGCAGTTTTTTCCGGTCGCAGATGGCGGTAACCGTGTCGCCATCGCTGATTTTCTCCAGCTCGCAGCGATAGGTTTTGCCCTTGTCGCCGCGAAATTCATCGGATTTGGAATGGCCGTCAGTGCCATGAAAGACGGACAGAACAACAAGCGCCAAGCCACTAATGAGCGATACCCAGTATTTGTCGGCACGGCGGTTGCGCTTGGAAAAAAGCGCCGGCAAGCGGCGCTTTAAGTCGTCAAGCGGGGTGGCCTTATACTTCGGCATGGTTATCGACACGCTCGCGCAGTTCTTTGCCCGCGCGGAAGTAAGGGATGGATTTGGACGGCACTTCGACGGATTCGCCGGTTTTCGGGTTGCGTCCGGTACGGGCTTCGCGGTAGTGCAGGGAGAAGCTGCCGAAGCCGCGAATTTCAACGCGGTCGCCTTTTTCCAGGCTTTGGCAGATTTTTTCGATGATGAGTTTGACGGTTTCTTCGACGTCCTGGCTGCGCAGTTGTGGATAGCGCATGCAAAGGCGGTCTATCAGTTCGGATTTGGTCATGTGCGCTCCTTTCCTCTTGGCGAAGGCGATACCGCCGCACTTTTGGGTGCGGCGGCAGGGTCTTTATGGCTTTTACTCTTCTGAGTTACCCAGCTCTTTGAAGATGTCGCCGAGCGAGGTGCCGCCGTGGCTTTCTTTGCGGGTGTAATCCTGGATGACCGCTTTTTCGTCCGCGACGTCTTTGGCACGCACGGAGAGGTTCAGCGTTTTGTGTTTGCGGTCAACGTTGATGACTTTGGCTTCGACTTCGTCGCCAACAGCGAGCAGTTTGGTCAGGTCTTCGACGCGCTCAATTGCTGCTTCAGAGGCTTTGAGGATGCCGCTGATGTCGTCGCTCAGTTTGATGACGGCTTGGCGCTCATCGACTTCGATGACCGTGCCTTTGACCACTGAACCACGACCGTTGGCAGAGGTAAAGGCGGCGAAGGTGTCTTGGCTCAACTGTTTGACGCCGAGCGAGATACGCTCGCGTTCGGCATCAATGGCAAGGATAACCGCTTCCACTTCTTGACCTTTTTGGTAATGGCGTACGGCTTCTTCGCCGTTTTCGTCCCAAGAGAGGTCGGATAGGTGAATGAGGCCGTCGATGCCGCCTTCCAGACCGATGAAGACACCAAAGTCGGTGATGGATTTGATTTGGCCTTTGATGCGATCGCCTTTGTTGAATTTTTTCTCGAATTCTTGCCACGGGTTCGGCTGGCATTGTTTCATGCCGAGCGAGATGCGGCGGCGTTCCGGGTCGATTTCCAGAATCATCACATCGACTTCTTGGCCAACGGCAACGAATTTGCGCGGATTGACGTTTTTGTTGGTCCAGTCCATTTCGGAGACGTGTACCAAGCCTTCGACGCCGTCTTCGATTTCGACGAAGGAGCCGTAGTCGGCGATATTGGTAACTTTACCGCGGGTTTGGCTGTTGACCGGGTAACGCTGGGCGATGTCACCCCACGGGTCGGAGCCGAGTTGCTTGAGACCGAGAGAGACGCGGCCGCGCTCGCGGTCGAATTTGAGCACTTTGACTTCCACTTCGTCGCCGATGTTGACGACTTCGGACGGGTATTTGATGCGTTTCCACGCCATGTCGGTGATGTGGAGCAGGCCGTCCACGCCGCCGATGTCGAGGAAGGCGCCGTAGTCGGTGAGGTTCTTGACTACTGCCTTGACAACGTCGCCTTCTTGCAGGTTTTTCAGCACTTCTTCGCGCTCTGCCTTGTATTCGTTTTCGAGTACGGCGCGGCGAGAGATGACGATGTTGTTGCGTTTTTGGTCGAGTTTGATGATTTTGAAGTCGATTTCTTTGCCTTCGCTGAGTGCCGGGTCTTTGACCGGACGCACGTCAACCAGTGAGCCAGGCAGGAATGCTTTGACGCCTTCAACGTCCACGGTGAAGCCACCTTTGACGCGGCCGGAGATGATGCCGGTGATGGTTTCGCTGTCGTTGAATTTCTGCTCGAGCACTTCCCAAGTACGGATGCGTTGCGCTTTTTCGTGTGAGATTTTGGTTTCGCCGAAACCATCTTCGAGGGCTTCGAGGGCGACTTCTACGCTATCGCCAACTGCGACGGTGAGGTTGCCGTTTTCATCGGTAAATTGTGCGGCGGGGATGAAGCCTTCGGATTTCAGGCCGGCGTTGAGGACGACGAAGTCCTTGTTAATTTGCACGACTTCGGCCTTGATGATGGAGCCGGGTTTTAATTCGGCGGTTTCGATGCTTTTTTCAAAAAGCTCAGCAAATGATTCCATAGATGACTCTGGTTGATAGAAAGGGTTTAGGAAAAAGAAAAACGTGCGGCAATTTCGGCATCCACCTGCTGCTGCACGTCCGCAATCGACAATGAACCCGTGTCGATAATCACCGCATCCGAAGCTGGTTTGAGCGGGGCTACGCTGCGGGAGCTGTCGCGCGCATCGCGCTCGGCTATATCGGCGTAGATGGCGCGCAGATTAACAGATTCTCCTTGTGCCAACAACTGTTTATA
>CAUVOF010000068.1:0-12995 GCA_963553325.1 uncultured Cardiobacterium sp. | reverse complement strand
CGGTGTCGATATTGCTGCGAAAGAGCGGCGCCAGTACGCCGCGTTCAACGGTAAACGCCTTCATGCCAACCACTCCCGCACATCGACAAAGCGCCCGGCAACCGCCGCTGCGGCTGCCATTGCCGGACTGACTAAATGGGTGCGCGCGCCCTGCCCTTGCCGCCCTTCAAAATTGCGGTTCGAGGTGGATGCGCAACGCTTGCCCGCCGGAATGCGGTCGGCATTCATCGCCAGACACATCGAACAACCCGGCGAACGCCACTCAAAGCCGGCATCCATAAAAATACGGTCCAGCCCTTCCGCCTCTGCCTGCGCTTTGACCAGACCGGAACCCGGTACAATCAGGGCAATCTCAATATTGGCCGCGACCTTGCGCCCTTGAACGATACGCGCGGCGACGCGCAAATCCTCAATGCGTGCGTTGGTGCAAGAGCCGATGAATACCGCATCGAGCGGAATGTCGCGCACCGCCTGCCCTTCGTGCAGCCCCATATATTCCAGCGCGCGCGCGTAGGCGTTGCGCTGGTTGTCGTCGCGCGCGTCCGCCAAATGCGGCACCACGCCGCCAACATCAACCACCATTTCCGGCGACGTGCCCCAGCTCACCTGCGGCGCGATTTTCGCCGCCTCAAGCACCACTTCGGCGTCAAACTGCGCGTCGTCATCACTGACCAGCGTGCGCCAATAGGCTTCCGCCGCGTCCCATAACTCGCCCTTGGGCGCACTCGGGCGACCGCGCAAATAGGCAATCGTCTTCTCATCGACCGCGACCAGCCCGGCACGCGCGCCCGCCTCAATCGACATATTGCACATCGTCATCCGCCCCTCCATCGTCAGTGCGCGAATCGCCGAGCCGGCAAATTCCAGCGTGTAACCGGTGCCGCCGGCGGTGCCGATGGTGCGAATCACCGCCAGCATCATGTCCTTGGCGTACACACCCGGCTGCAAATCGCCGTCAATGACGATGCGCATCGACTTCGTCTTCTTCTGCGGTAGGCACTGCGTCGCCATCACGTGTTCGACCTCGCTCGTGCCGATGCCAAACGCCAGCGCGGCAAACGCGCCATGCGTGGACGTATGCGAATCGCCGCAAACAATCGTCATCCCCGGCAGCGTCAAGCCCTGCTCCGGGCCGATAACGTGCACAATCCCCTGGCGCGGGTCGCGTCGCCCAAACAGTCGAATGCCAAACTCGGCACAATTGCGCTCCAGCGCCTCGACCTGCGCGCGCGAAATCTCGTCTTCAATCTCGCGCTCCGGGTGCAGCGTCGGCACATTGTGGTCGGGGACTGCCTGAATCGCGCTGACCCGCCACGGTTTGCGCCCGGCAAGGCGCAGCCCGTCAAACGGCTGCGGCGACGTAACCTCATGAATCAAATGCAGGTCGATATAAAGCAGCGCCTGCCCGTCCGCCTCGCGCACCACATGCGCCTGCCAGACCTTGTCATACAACGACTGCCCGCTCATAAAAGCTCCTGCGCCCACAAATCGGCGAACGACTCGCGGCGGCGAATCAACCGTGCCTGCCCGCCCTCGATTAACACCTCGGCGGGACGCGGGCGGGAGTTGTAATTACTCGCCATCGAAAACCCATACGCGCCGGTGCCGGGAATCGTGACCACATCGCCGCGTTCGCCACAAATCGGAAAATCGCGGGCAAAGGTGTCGCCGCTCTCGCACACCGGGCCGACCACATCCATGCGCGAAACCCCATCATACGGACGCGACACATTCACCAACGACGGCCGCACCTGATAGAGCGCCGGGCGCACATAATCATTCATCGCCGCGTCCAGCATCAAAAACTCGCGTCCCGACTGCGATTTGCGGAACACCACCTGCGACAGCAGAATCCCGGCATTGCCGACCAGCGACCGCCCCGGCTGCAAATGCAGACGCAGCGGGCGTTCACCCACCTTCTCCAGTAGCGCACGAGACAAATCAGCAGGCGATAGCGACATCTTCGCATCTTCCGTCTCAATACCGAGACCGCCGCCCAAATCCACATGCTGCAAGGCGATGCCCTCCGCCGCCAGCGCATCGGCGAGCGCCAGCACCGAATCCGCCGCCTGCAAAAACGGCTCCAGCAGACGAATCTGCGAACCAATATGACAGCCGATGCCGGCCACGCGCAGCGACGGCTGCGCCGCTGCCCAACGATAGAGTGCGGGCGCGTCTTCCAGCGCCACGCCAAACTTGTTCTCACGCATCCCGGTGGAAATATACGGATGCGTCTTCGCGTCCACATCCGGGTTCACCCGCAGCGCGACGGGCGCAACCTTGCCCATCGCTGTCGCCACCTCGGCGAGACGCTGCAACTCCGCCGCCGACTCCACATTAAAACAGCCAATCCCGGCCGCAAGCGCCGCCTGCATCTCCGCATCCGTTTTCGCGACACCGGAAAACACCACCCGCGTCGCGTCACCGCCCGCTTGCAGCACCCGCGCCAACTCGCCGCCGGAAACAATATCAAAGCCCGCGCCTTCATCGGCGAGCAGGCGCAAAATGGCGAGATTCGAGTTCGCCTTCACCGCAAAATACAGCAGCAACTTGCGCGGCAGCCCATGCGCCAAATAAGCGCGAAACTGTGCGCGAATCGCGTCGCCGTCATACACATACAGCGGTGAACCGAACTCGGCAACCAGTGCCACGAGCGATACCCCGCCAACGCGCCCCTGCGCGTCAATCCCGGACAAAAACTCACTCACCGGCCTGCTCCTGCGCCTGCTGCGCCTTACCATCCGGCAAATACAACGGACCCTTCTGCCCGCAACCCGCGAACAAAGCCGCTACAATAAATAACGAAAAAAACCTCAACATTGCCAAAAAATCTAGTTAAAAAAAGGAACGGAATTATGGCACAGCCCCTAGAACGAATCACTCGCGGCGCGGAAAAAAACGCCACGCATAGCATCATCTGGCTGCACGGTCTCGGCGCGGACGGCAACGACTTCGTCCCCGTGCTGCCGCTGCTTAACCTGCGACCAACGACGCGCGTCATCTTCCCGCACGCGCCCGTCCGCCCGATAACCCTCAACCACGGCATGCCGATGCGCGCCTGGTACGACATCAAAGACCTCAGCTTCGAGCAGCGCGACGAAGACCTCGCCGGGATTGAGGCAAGCGCCGCGCAAATCCTTGCCATCGCCGAAGAAGAACAGCAAAACGGCATCCCGGCAGAAAACCTCCTCTACGCCGGCTTCTCGCAAGGCGGCGTGCTTGCCCTCTACCTTGGCCTGCGCCAGCCCTGCGCCGGCATCTTGGCGCTTTCCACCTACCTTGCCGACCGCGACCGCACCCCGCCCGCCGACTGCGCGCACTGCCCGCCCATCCTGCAAATGCACGGCAGCCAAGACCCGGTTGTCCCCTACGCCATCGGCAAAGCCAGCTACGACATCTTGCAAAGCAAAGGTTACGCCCCCGAATGGAAAACCTACCCGATGCAGCACCAAGTCATCCCGGAACAACTCGCCGACATCGCCGCCTGGCTTAACGCGCGCGGTTTCTGAAAATATATAGCAATCCTCACAAAGCCCTGTACTGTGTTGCACCGCCTCGCCGTACTAGCTGTACTGTCTTCGGCGGCGCGCCTTGTACAGAACTTCGTGAGTATCGCTATACATACATGAACCCCGCTACCGCGTATGTATAAACCGCCCTACCCTTCCTACCCCCAAACCACCATGCAAAAAACCTTGATTTTCCTCTTCGCCGCCCTGCTTGGCGCCTGCACCGCCGGCGGTGGCCTCAACCAAAACGCCATTGCCAGAGAGCTCATCAGCTCGCAAATTGACCAGCAATGCCACAGCAAACTCAATGCCCGCGAAGAATGGCAATTCGCCTCGCTGCTGATGGACGCGGAAATCAAAAAACAATGGGAAAACAAAATCTGCGGCTGCGTCAGCGAAGAAGCGCCGGCGCAGATGACCAGCGAAGAAATGTGGCAAGTCTTGAATCCCGCCAGCCGCGACCAGGTCATCGGCAAAATTGCGGTGAAAACCGTCAAGGCTTGTTTCAAACGTGTGCTGCGGCGCTAACCATGCCAATATTTTGGCGCAAAGGTTCGACAAACCAGGAAGGACAACGCGATGGATAAACTGATAGCGCAGGCGCTTGATTACCAGCTGTGGCTGAAATACGCCGTGAAATATCCGCTCTTGGCATTACTTGCCCTACTTTGGTTGGGATTTATTCTTGACCTAATTTCTTTCCGAACCTTGCGCCGCTTTTTCGGCATTCAGCCGCGTCATTTTTTAAGGCTGCCGACCATCTTTACTGCGCCTTTTTTTCACGTCGATATTGCCCATTTGCTTTCCAACAGCATTCCGCTTGCCATTATGGGATTTTTGAGCGCCAATCTTTTGCCATTAAAGCAATACTTGCTGTTATTGTTTATTGCAACAGTAGGTAGCGGCTTTGGCGTATGGTTATTTGGCCGCAATGCGATTATGCTTGGCGCTTCTGGAATCGTTTTTGCCCTTTTGGGCTTTCTTCTTGCCAATGCCGTATTTATGCGCGACCAATGGGCGCTTTATTCTGCCATCGCCGCTCTGCTGCTTTATGGCGGGCTATTGCTGTCTCTTTTCAAACACCAGCCGCAAGTATCCTGGGCGGCGCATATTTGGGGATTCGCTTCCGGCATTGCTGCGGCATGGTGGTTTGCGGGCGCGCCGCTGACGCTCCGCTAATCCAGCAAACCGGCAAGATGCGCGTCGTCAGGATTGTAATAAGTATTAAGCAAAATGCGCACATCGCGGTGGCCGCTGATTTTGGCAAGGTCCATCGGATTGTGGATTTTTTTTGCCAGGCGAGATAGCGCTTCATGGCGGGTGTCGTGGAAATGAATATGCGCCAATTCTGCCGGGCGATAGCGGCGGAATAAGGTATCTAGTACCCGCGATGACAGCGGCAGCGGCAAATCCACCAGCGCTAACAAATCGCGTGCGGCAGCGGAAAGCGGCACCACGCGGTCATAGCCGTTTTTGGTATCACGCAAGGTCGCCAGTTTGCCATTGATATCATCTGGCTGTAATTTCAAGATTTCACCCGCGCGCATCGCGGTTTCAATGGCAAAAAGGAATGCCCAGGCGACAAAATGACGTTGCAGTTCTGGGCGCGTGCCGGGGGTATAGCCCAATGCTGCCATCACCATCTCTATATCGGCAGCATTAATACGCTGCTCACGTGGTTTATTCGATGCGGGACGGCGCAATAAATGGAAGGGATTGTCGGCAATAGACATTCCCCAATCGCGTTTGGCGTGGGTAATGACGGCAGATAGCGAACACCATTCGCGCGAGACAGTAGAAGAAGATACTTTTTCCAGGCGAGATTCTTTCCATAACGCCACATCGCGTTTATCAAATTTTGCCATCGGTTTATTGGCAAAATGCGGGTAATCACGCAAAAAACAGGCAAGGCGCAAATGCTCCGCTCGTGCCGATTTTTTCAGCGGCACGACTTCCGCGTCATAGCGCTCAATGAGCTGGGCAAAGGTTATGTTATCGAGCGGCATTTCATTAAATGCCACACCAAGTTGTTTTTCTTCTTCCAATGCCCACGCTAGAGCATCGCGCTTGCTATCAAAGGTTTTTTTTCTTTTGAATTTTTTGCCGTCTTTCATGCGGCGCGCAATACCAACCCAACGCTTGCCGTTTTTTTCTACAGATGCCATATCTATAATCCCTAAAATACTGTCCCATAATCATAGCAAAAAACGTCCGTATCATAAGGAACCAGCCCCTTGCCCTGGCGAATCACCGCATCTGCCATAGTGCGTCAATAGGAAAAACATTGCCGTTTATGACAAAAAGGTTAAAATACCGACAGTTTCGGCAACCTTTTGCGCCCGTGGATACGCGGCAGAAAAACCGCTGAAATCCGAGCAAACATCCAACATTTTCAGGAGAACATAAATATGCAGGAAAAATGGCTCATTTCTGCCTTAACCCTCTGCCTGCTCGCCGCTTGTGGTGGCAGCAGCAGCGACAGCAACAACACCAGCGGCATCAATGACCCCTCGCACCCGCGTGGTCAGACCAAACAAAACAAGATTATTGGTCCTGAATCGCCAGCGGGCGAATGGCTTTGGGCAAACAAACGCGGTCCGGAATACCGTTGGCCGGATGAACTGGATGGCTACAGCCGCTATAACCTCCTGGTAGATGGCCAATCGCTGGCAAGCGAAGACCGCGGCACCTACAAGCAAGGCATCAACAGCCTGCTCTTGCCACGCGGCTTCTACTCCGGCACGGCACAAACCGTCTATAGCGGGCAGCACGAAAAAGACCAGAAACGCACCAGCCAGGATTTGGCACTGCGCTCATTCCGCGGCTTCTACGCCGGGGCTTATGCCTACGGACGGCACGATGGCGACCCGGTCATGGATTACGGCCGCATGTACTACACCACGCCAACCCCCTATGACAACCTGCCCACCAGCGGGCGTGCGCTTTATCAAGGGCGCGTCTTCGACCACAACGCGCAAAACGATGCCAAGTTGAACTACGTCATCGACTTTGGCAAGCACGTCGGCTCAGGCGAAGTCAGCGCCAACACGCTGCACGAGAAATTCGAGCTGGCGGAATCCCCGATTGGCCAGCACGACGGGCTGTACGGCACTTACTACGGTGTGAAGGGCGGCGATGTGATGGTCAATGACATCTATACCGGCGGTAAACGCGGTACCTATAACCTGGTCATCAGCGGTACCCGCGCGGAAGAAGTCGTTGGCGACATTAACTACCTCGACGCTTACGGCAGCCCCGCCGGGCAGCAAGTCTTCCACGGCGAGCGCGGCGAAGTCGTCAAATAAGCCACACGGCACGCACAAAAAAACCGGCAGTTTCCTGCTGGTTTTTTTATTAGACCTCTTTCCAAACCACGATTTTGCAGGAAACCGATGCCAATGCTTTAATCCGAAAAAGCCCCTCTCCCGGTGGGAGAGGGGTTGGGGTGAGGGCAGGGATAAATAAATTCCGCAGAAAAGATAGTTTGGAAGGAAGTTTATTGCCGTTAGGCGGTACGCGGCCGGATTTGCCACAGAACGCGGCGCACGCCGAGGACGGCGGTGATAGAAAGCCCGACCACCATGCCCGTCCACAGCCCGGCAACGCCGATATTGAGGAAATGATAGCCGAGCAGCGCCGCCGGGAAGCCAATCAGCCAGTAGCCGATGAAGGCGTAAACCATCGGCATGCGCGTGTCGTGAATGCCGCGCAGAATGCCGGCGGTGCAGACCTGCATGCCATCGCCGATTTGGAAAATGCCGACGAGGACGAGAATGACGCTGGCGATGGCGATGATGTCCGGGTTGGCGCTGTAGAGGGCGGCGATTTCATGGCGCAGCAGCAGCGGAATCAGCGCCATGAACACCATGGCGATGGCGACGACAATCATGCCGCCGAGCGCGCGCTGGCGCAGCGCGTGATAATCGCCGCGACCGTAGGCGTTGCCGCAGCGGATGGTGAGCGCGTTGGCAAGGCCGAGCGGAATCATGAAGGAAATACCGGCGTAGTTGAGGGCAATTTGGTTGGCGGCGGCATTGACCGCATTGGTGCGGCTGACAATCAGCCCAATCGCGGTAAAAAGGCCACTTTCCATGACGAGCGCAATCGAAATCGGCAGGCCGACGTTGAAATAACGGCCGATGGCGGCGAAATCGGGGCGGGCGAAACGCTGATAGGGGCGGTACGGCCGCCAGCGCGGATTGCGGGCAATGGCGGTGAAGACAAAAATGGCGAAGACGAGATAACAAAGCGCGGTGGAAAGCGCCATGCCGGGCACACCGAGCGCCGGAATCGGGCCGAAGCCATAGAGGAACACATAATTGCCGACGATATTCGCCGGAATGAGCAAAGCCTGGACGATAACCGTCGTGCGCGGATAGGCCATGCCCTCGAGGAAACAGCGGCCGGCAAGGCCGACGATACAAATGCCGACGCCGGGCGCGAGGGTAAGCAAATAGCGCTTCGCTTCATGCGCGATATCCGGCGCGCTGCCGAGCCAAGCGGGAACATAGGCGCCAACTAAAATAAGGCCGGTGGCGAGAATGCCGAGAAAAACCAGCATCCAAATGCCCTGCTGAAAATTACGACGGATTTGCGTGCGGTCATCGCGGCCGTTTGCCTGCGAAATGGCGGCGGTAATGGCAAGCGCGCAGCCCACCATAAAGAGATAAACAAAGCTGAAAATCTGCGCGGCAAGGGCGACTGAAGCGAGGGTGAGATCGCCGTGGCGGCCGGCCATCACCGTATCGACGACCGCTTGGCCAAAGCTCAAAAGCTGCATCAGAATCAGGGGAATGGCAAGGCGTAGGGTGGGGCCGAGTTCGGCGCGTAAATGCATGGGGTTGTCCTTAAATCATTATGGAAATGGGCGGCGTATTCTACCCTCGCCGCGGCAAAAGTCTGCCCCATTGTCCCCGCCAATGACTGTAGTATCATCGCCCAATTCCCCGCCCTGTCCGCGCCACAGGGCGGCTTCGCTTTGCCCAACCCGACCGAAACCGATGAATCCGACCTTCCTTCCCTACAACCTCAGCCGCCAGCCCGAGCGCAAACACGTCCAGCTTCTCGTCTCGCCTGACGCGCGCACCGGCGAATACTGGTACGAAAACCTCAAATACTGGCTGGGCGACCCCGCCTCGCTCTACTGGTTCAGCGATTGGGAAACCCTGCCGTACGACCAATACACGCCGCATCCCGACCTCATCGCCGAGCGCCTGCGCGTCTTGGCCGAACTGCCGACGCGCACCCACGGCATCGTCATTGCCAGCGCCGCCGCCCTGCGCCAGCGCCTCTGCCCGCAAACCCACCTCGACAAATACGGCATCCACCTCGCCGTTGGCGACCATTTGGCGCGCGACACATTCCTACAGCGCCTCATTGACGCCGGCTACCAGCGCAACCCGCACCACATCAGCGGCAAAGGCGAATACGCCGCACGCGGTAACATCATCGACCTCTACCCGATGAACGCCGCCGACCCCATCCGCCTCGAATGGCTGGACGACGACGTGGACAGCATCCGCACCTTCGCCGTCGCCGACCAGCGCACCCTGGAAAAACGCGACCGCATCAGCATCCTGCCGCGCAGCGAACTCGACCTATCCGACGCCGGCCGCATCTGTTACCGGCAAAACGCCCGCCTGCACTACGGCGAAAAAATCGTCAATAGCCCGCTCTACCAACAAATCAGCGAGGGCAAAACCCCGCAAGGCCTCGAATACTACCTGCCGCTCTTTTACGACGACACCGCGACGCTCTTCGACTACCTGCCAAAAAACAGCCAGGTACTTGTCTGCGATGACCTGCCAGCACTGTTGGCGCGGCACGCCAGTTGGTGCGAGCAGCGCTACCAGCGCACCAACCCGCTGCGCGAAAACCGCCTTCTGCCACCGGATGCCCTCTGGCTGACGCCGGAAGAAACCCTCGCCCGCCTTGCCACCCTGCCGCCCGTTCCCTATACAGAACGCGCCACTGCCCTGCCCTTCAGCGGCGACGAAGGCGAGCGCGACCAACAATGGCGGACATACATCATCGAACAAGAGGGCAACATCACCCTGCACTTCCCCAGCAAAGGCAGCTGCGAGTGGTGGCAAAATTCCCTCAGCGCGCCTTTCGGGGTTGGCAAAGAGACTTTCAGCAAACTGCACTTCGTCGTCTCGCCCAACCGCCACAGCTTCCGCGATGGCGACGCCGTCCACCTTGCCGAAGCCGACCTGCACACCATCCAGGTTGAACAAAACCACCGCCACAACCGCAGCCGCGACCCCGCCGCCCTCATCCGTAGCCTGCAAGACCTAAGCCCCGGCACCGCCGTCGTCCACGCCGACTTCGGCGTCGGCCGCTACCTTGGCCTCGAAAAACTCGAAGAAGACGGCGACGAACTCATCGCCATCGCCTACGCCAAAGGCGCCAAACTCTACGTTCCCACCGCCGACATCGACCTCATCACCCGCTACGGCGGCAGCGACCCGGACAACGCGCCGCTGCACGAGCTCGGCGGCAAAAGCTGGCAAACCACGCGGCGCAAAATCCGCGACAGCCTGCACGACACCGCCGCCGAACTACTCGCCCTCTACGCCAAACGCGAAACCGCCAGCGGCTTCACCATTGCCACCGACCCCGCGCAACAATTCGCGGTCGCGTCCGACTTCCCCTACGCCCTCACCGCTGACCAACAAACCGCCATTGGCGAAGTCATGACTGACCTCACCCGCCCACAGCCGATGGACCGCATCGTCTGCGGCGACGTTGGCTTCGGCAAAACCGAAGTGGCGGTGCGCGCCATCTTCGCCACCATCCATGACGGCTACCAAGTCGCGCTCATCGCGCCGACGACACTTTTGGCAGAGCAGCACTACCGCAACCTGCAAGAGCGCTTTGAAGGCTACCCGCTCATCATCGAAAGCCTGAGCCGCTTCAAAAGCGCCACTGACGCGAAGCGCGTCATCGAACGCTTGAAAGCGGGCAGCATCGACCTCATCATCGGCACGCACCGCCTGCTGCAAAAAGACATCGCCTTCAAAAACCTCGGTCTGGTCGTCATCGACGAAGAACAGCGCTTCGGCGTGCGCCACAAAGAAAAACTGAAAAGCCTCAGAAGCAACGTAAACCTGCTCACCCTGACCGCCACCCCCATCCCGCGCACCCTAAACCTCGCCCTAAGCGGCCTGCGCGACATCAGCATCATCACCACCCCGCCCGCCGGACGCCAAAACATCCAGACCATCCTCACCGAATGGGACATCGAAACCATCAAAGACGCCTGCGAACGCGAACACCGCCGTGGCGGCCAAACCTACTTCCTGCACAACGACATCGCCAGCATCGAGCGCATCGCCCACATCCTGCAAGAAGCCCTGCCAGAGCAGCGCATCGCCATCGGCCACGGACAAATGCGCGAACTAGAGCCCCTGATGCGCGACTTCCAGAACCGCCACTACGACATCCTTATCGCCACCACCATCATCGAAAGCGGCATCGACATCCCCAACGCCAACACCATCATCATCAACCGCGCCGACAAATTTGGCCTGTCGCAACTGCACCAATTGCGCGGCCGCGTCGGGCGTAGCCACCACCAGGCATACGCCTACCTCATCACCCCCAACTGGAACACCCTCGGCAAAGACGCGCAGCGGCGATTAGAAGCCTTCACCACCCTCGACAGCCTCGGTGCGGGATTCCTGCTCGCCCGCCAAGACCTGGAAATCCGTGGCGCTGGCGAAATCCTCGGCGACGAACAAAGCGGGCAAATCCAGCAAATCGGCATCAGCTACTACCTTGACCTGCTAGAGCGCAGCGTCGCCGCGCTGAAAAACGGCGAAACCGCCGACCTTGACGCACCGCGCAGCACCATCGAACTCGGCGTGCCGGCGCTATTGCCCGACGATTACGTTTACGACCCACAAGAACGCCTCGTCCTCTACCAGCGCTTCGCACAAAGCAAAAGCGACGCTGACATCCAAGACCTCGCCGCCGAACTCATCGACCGCTTCGGTACGCTGCCCTTTGCCACACAAAACCTCATCGCCCGTAGCCGCCTCAGACGGCGCGCCGACAAACTCGCCATCGAACACATCAGCATGAGTGAACGCGAAACCCGCGTCCGCTTCACAGACCCGGCGCGCATCAACCCCGAACCGCTGCTGACCCGCATCCAAAGCGACCCCGGCCGCTACCGCGCCAACAGCAACAGCGCCATTACCATCAACTACCCCGAGACAGAAACCAACAGCGACGGCATTGCCCTTAGCGGCGAAGAACGCTTCACCGCGCATCTCGCCGAACTGGAAGCAATCCTCACGGAAATCACGCCGTAGCCCTGAAATATACATACGCGGTAGCGGGGTTCGTGTATGTATAAACGAGCGTTCGCCATTTTTTGCCCGGCGAGCAGGACATAAAACAGCGCGCGCGGCTCGCGCAGAAATTTGGTTGATAGAAAGCAAAAATCCCCCTACCCTGTAAGGCGTGCGGCATTTATAACTGTTATAGGCCGGGGCATCGCCCGGCCTATAGTTTCAGGGATGGCGCTGCGCGAATGAGGGCAGTCGCATCTGCCCCAACCTTTTACATCTGTTTTTCTTAAACATGGATAGCCTATGAATCAATATGTATTAGAACCTGGCGGCAATGCGCCGCTTGAAGCCGAAAATATCACCGTCCGCATCGACAGCGGTGCCAATATTGATACCGCTGCCTACCGCTTGACCCGTCATGGCAAAGTACGCAGTGACGGCGATGTGATTTTCTATGGCCAACCAGAAAGCGACGACGGCAGTGTGCTGCGCAGTGGCGACGAACGCAGCAGCGCGTTTACCATTGATCTCGCGCGTCAGCCGACTACCATCGAGTCCATCGTTTTCGCTTACACCGCCAGCCGCCCGACGGCGCACCTCGGCAGCGTCGTCCTGCGCGTGGAAGAGCAATGGCAAACACTCATTACTGCCCCGCTAGAAATCGACGGGCGCAGCGAAACGTCGCTTATTCTCGCCGAGTGCTACCGCAAGGACGGCGCCTGGAAATTCCGCTTCATCGCCCAAGGCTACAACGGTGGCCTTATGCCATTGCTCGAACGCTTCGGTGCTGACGATTTGGCGCTTTTTGCGCTGCAACCTGCGCCCGAAGCGGTCATCCCGCCTGCGCCGGTTGTCGAAGTGCCACCGCCGGAAGCGGTTATTCCGCCCGCGCCGGTTGTCGAAGTGCCACCGCCACCGCCGGAAGCGGTTATTCCGCCCGCGCCCGTTGTCGAAGTGCCACCGCCACCGCCAGAACCGGTCATCCCGCCCGCGCCGGTTGTCGAAGTGCCGCCACCGCCGCCAGAACCGGTCATCCCGCCCGCGCCCGTTGCCGAAGTGCCACCGCTTGCGCCAGAACCGCTCATCCCGCCCGCACCTGTTGCCGAAACCGCACCGCCTGCGCCGGAACCAGTTATCCCGCCTGCGCCAGTTGCTGAAGTCGCACCGCCTGTGCCGGAACCAGTCATCC